>JBNKLQ010000007.1:0-43555 GCA_050292445.1 Promineifilaceae bacterium (SeqCode)
GTTTTACCCGTACAAGCCGCCCCAGTGAATACATGCCATCTCGTCTTAACCGCGTAAGCTATTGACAGAAGGTTTTGGTCTAGTTCTTTTGTGATCACTTGGTAACTCGATTACTTGCGATCAGTTGTACTACAACTACTCGTCGTATCTTTTACTGAGAAATCATTTAGGCCACCCAACAATATGTTATTCTGCGCTACTATAGTCGCCTAATCTAAATGGGTGTCACCTTGTTGATCTTGTGCGTTAAGCTTGTCTGGCGGCAGAAAAGGCCAACTCGCTGAGCGTAGGATGGGCAGCAAAGATGGCCGATAAATCATTCAGCGAAGCCCCTACCTGTATGGCCAGCGCTACGGGTGCTAGTACATCGCCAGCGTGCGGGCCAACAGCCACGCCGCCGGTTACATTACCAGCCTGGTCATAAGCCAATTCCACAAAACCTTCCCTGTCCGAGAGAAGATGCGCTTTCATAACGGCGCTGTAAGCGACGCGTGTTGTTTGAATTGCATCATCGTCTGAGGCCACGATGCCAACTTGAGCCACTTGCGGTTCAGAGTAAACAGCAGCGATCACAGCATTCGGATTGAAGGGCGCAACCTTAGCACCGGCGGCGTGCAAACCAGCCACACGTGCCATCGCCATGGCCCGGTTTGCCACCATTGGTGGTCCGGCGGCATCGCCGACGGCATAAATGCCAGGGATGCTGGTTTGGCAAAATGAGTCCGTGTCAGGGAACTGGCGGTCGGCTACACCTAAACCAGCCGCATCCAGGTTGAGGCGTTTTAGGTCAGGGAAACGGCCAATGGCTACAAAGGCCATCGCTGCTTTCTCGCGTGCGCCGTCAGGCATGACCACCGCTACTTCATCCCCTTCGTATTCAAAATGATCGGCTCGCTCAACCCGCGCCAAATTAACCCCCCGTTGCACCAAAATTTTGGCCATCAGGGCACCCGCCGCCGATGGAAAATCAGGCAGCACGCCAAATTTATCCACAATCCAGGTGACGGCTACACCCAGCCGATTGAACAGATAAACCACTTCCGTTCCCGTGGCCCCTGCGCCAATAACTGCTACGCTGGCAGGAAGCGTTTTCAAGGCGCTTAGAAATCGGGGGGCAATGATCTTTTTACCGTCTGGCTTCAGGTTAGGGGGGAAGAAGGGAACAGAGCCAGGGGCCAGGATAATCGCATCCCCGGTTAAAGTGGCGATATGCTGCCCCTCGTTGTCTTTCACTACCACATTGTCCGCTGCGGTAAATGAAGCCAGGCCGGTGACAACCTTTACGCCTAAAGAATCTAACTCTGCTGCTTGTTGGGCGTTCCATTGCTCTTTGATGCGCTGTAAATGGGGCAAAATTGTGTGGGGTCTTGGCATTTCTTGGCTGCCGGTGAAGGGGGATTCAGTCATCAAAGCGGCCGTATCGGCAGCTGATAGCCAGACCTTGCTGGGCAACAGGCTGTGCCAGCCGGAGCGCCCTCCAACTGGTCCTTCACTAACCAACGTAACTTCACTTCCTGCTGTGGCTGCGGCCCGCGCTGCCTCAATACCCGCTGGCCCTCCACCGATGACGATAATGTGCTTGCTCATAAATTGTCTTCCTTTTGCTTAAATCGTTTCTACTTCTTAAGTTTACGGCCGTTTATATTTTTTGCATTCGCTAAATTGCCGGACCGTTAATTTGGGGTCTCCCCTCATTTTTCTGAGACTTTCCGCAGAATGTTCACCGCACTCTCAACCGAACGCCGATCCCTGGCACTCATTGCCGGGTCCATCATCCACTTTTCATACGCAGGCAACAATAACTTGAACTCCGATAAAAACGTCTTGGTCATACTACGGATGGCGTCGCATAATACCCAGGTGGCAGCCGGGTTCTCTGGTGGAACATGTCGCCCAAGAAAGTCGCGCACAGGGCCTATTTCTCCTCTTGCCGCAAGTCGTATGGCGAAACTGACCGACTTCTTGACCACCTCTTCTTCATCGAACAGTAATTTCTCCGCCAGCGTTAGGCACTGGATAGTGTAAGCTGGCTGTTTCATTGGTAACCGCCCTACAACAGTGACACCTGCTCGCCTCACCCATTTGTTCTCATCATCCAGCCATGTCTCTATCGCGCTCAACCACTGCTCTGGCTTTTTGCGCACAATTGGTTCCAAAGCATCCATCGCCAACCGGTCCGCATCTTCCCAGGTGATACAGGTGCGACACAGTTCTTTTAACAACGGAATGATCTGCTCTGCATCGATCAACTCCATCGCCCCCAAAGGAATCACGCCCACGACACGGCCCTCTCGACCGTACTCCTCCCACAACACCCGCACCAGCGGAATGAAGTCGTTCACGCGCTTGCGCGCTACTTTGCTAATTTCCTTGCCGATTGATTTAAGTACTGGCACAGGAATGCCAACAGTCTCCTGCCGTTCCCGCAACTCTGCCTTGATACCTTCTATGCTCTTGGGCTCAAATTGAAGCCAGAGCGTACGCAGGTTGTCAGCAGTGACCCGTGGTTCACTTGGATCATAGGCTTCAAGAATTGGACCAAGCTGACCAGTAAATTTTTCTTTCATTTGTTCCCCTCCGATCTTTAATGATTCTCCATCCTTTTACATTTGCTTCTTTTCCTCTGTGGACATTATTATTGCTGTCCACAAATTGATAGTTTTGCGCCAATAAATTTGTTCAATATCTTGGCGATTGATGTATTCGTTGAATTGGAGCACGATCAACTTGGAGTCCCTTTTGTTCATGTTTTCCTGCTCCTTGTACACTTGCCATTGTTCCTTCCTTATCTTTCAGGTCGGAACGGAGCTAAAGGTATAGATGGCTTTTGCTCTGTTACTATCTCAGCAACCAATTTGCCCGTAACCGGACCATGGGTAATACCTAACATCCCGTGACCCGTCGCAAATATTAAATTGCTGACTTTTTCGCTACGGCCGATATAAGGTAATCCATCGGGTGTCAAGGGCCGATAGCCCGCCCACGGTGCCTCGGCATCAAGTGATTCCATATCTGGCAGCACCTTTTGTAAAGCATCTCGATTTACCTCAAGGCGTGTTGCATTAATCGACAGATCAAACCCAGCTAGCTCAAGCGTACTGCTAAATCTAAAGCGATCTTGCCCCAGTGGCGTAATCGCAACTTTAGCGTCATCAACAGCTAGCGGGCGCGTTGGCCCCTGTTCCGGTGAGTGCTTCTTCACGGTGACGCTGTACCCTTTCGCTGGCTCCATCAAAATGGGGATGCCCATCTTTTTTGCCAAAATTGACGACCACGCGCCGGCGGCCAACACAACCTCTTCAGGTGTAATCGACCCGCCCGATGTTTTAATTTGACTAATACGACTCCCATCCTTTTCCAAACCAGTCACTTCGGTTTGTGTCAGGATGGTGGCCCCTTCTGCTTCAGCCTGCGCTGCAACCGATTTGACTAATTTTACAGGATCAAGATGGGCTTGCTCAGGAAAGAAAATGCCCGATTTAATGCCCTCTTGTAGTTTTGGTTCCAGTTCCTCTAGCCCAGCGCGCCCAAGGGATATGGCTTCTACGCCCATTTCGCGAAGCAAATCCGCCTCCTTTTCTCCAGCCTTCCGGTATTTTTCAGTCAAATGGAGATGAAGTAAACCAGCCTCGTTATATTCGAAATCCAGGTTAGGTTCGTCATTAAGTTCTCTGAAAAGATGGAGGCTTTTGCGGTTAAGCGCCAGCAAAGCTTTGGCACTGGCCATCATTTTTTTATGGGTACAGGCTGCTTGAAAAGCAACCAGCCATTTCACCAAATCGAGGCTTAACCGTGGTTTGATATAAAAAGGGCTGCCCGGGTCAAGCATCCATTTGAGTCCTTGCCCCAGCACGCCGGGAACGGCCGTTGGCAATGCATACCCAGCCGCGACCCAACAAGCATTTCCCTTTGAGGCTCCGGCACAAATTTCCGCTTTTTCAATCAGGGTCACTTGCCGTCCTGCCCGTGTTAAATACAAAGCACAACAGGCCCCGATGACACCACCGCCAATAATGAGGATGTCTGTTTCAGGATTCATAAAAGTAGATTCCCAACTGTCCGGTGTACATGGTGTTAGCCAGCGGTTGGAATAGGATTTTCATATCCCGTTGCGGGCTAGAACAGTCTCCCGATCAGGATGGCCAAGCCGGATAGCCCAAGCAGCAGCAAGCCGGAAATCTCCAGGATAACCAGTCGATTATAGCCATGTAAAATGTCTGCCTGCCAGATTTTGAATCGTTCGGACGCATCCAAATGAACCGCTGACTGGCTGTTTTCTAACCCGGAAACGGTGCGCTGATAAATCATTCCCATGAGGTTCACAAAACCGATTGAGATAACGATCGCACCTGCCCAGAAAAAGCCATCGCTGAATTGGGTGGAAGTTTCCCATCCGAGTATTAAGCCGGTAATCGCTACGACGATACCGGAAATGAGCGAAAAAAGGATGGCACCGATCAGAATGCGCAGGATTTTATTTTTCATAGTTTCCCCCATGATGTCTATTTTGTGATTATCTTAGCCCCTTTGAGGTGTAATACGGCCGCTTTCCTGCACGTCCACCGGCACCCCATCAATTTGGCCGGGGATGACATCTTCCGGGGCCAGCTGGGCACGGGGGACCTTCTTCTCGACCATCACTACCAGCACCACATCATCCGTACGGGTCTGCTGGTGCTGGCGGAAACCAATGCCAACGCCGACCACGTTGGCCTTGGCTAGTAGCTCTGCTTCATGTGCTGCTTTGACTGTTTGAATCCGTTCGATTGTTTCCTGCTGGCTGCTCATTGGCTAAATCTCCACGTCCAGACAGTCCAAAACGGCCTGGATGGGGTTAAAAATGGTGGATTGGGTGGACCCGGCAAAAAGCAGCCCCACCGCCTGCTGCGAGTCGGCGGCTACGATGAGCGAGCCAGAATCGCCTCCCTCAGACATTGGTCCGGCGACGAACTGATTCTCGAAAGTTGCTACTCGTCCTGATCCGTAATTGACGCTGACGGTTGCTTCAATGGTGGTGATGATGCCTGTGGTGTAGCCGGTGGTACGCCCCGATTTACGAACTTGCATCCCCAGCACGCCTTCCGCTGTGCCCGAAACGACACCGATGTTCAAAATTTCATCCAGCACGTCGCCATCGTTGATAGGGCGGGCAACGGCCGCATCCACCAAGTTTACTGCCTGGGGATTGGCCTGAAGTACGGTGACCCGGTGTCGCGAGCCAAGCAGACTGGCCATGGCGTTGCCAAACCCGGCATAGGCTGAAGCAATGCCGCAGTCGGAGCCGGTGTTGGTGCCAAAATCAATGGTGCAGAATCGTTCCAGCCGAGCAATAAGGTCGTTGGCCACCGTGCCGCCGTCTGCCCCGCCGGGCTGAATAATGGGATCGCCCACCTGGGCGTCGTTGCTGTTGGCCAGGACGTGGTTGTTGGAGAGGATGAGGCGGTCGCCAGTGGTGCGGTCGCGCACGATGCAGCCCAGGGTTCCAGCCGAAATCTGGTAATGGCCGATGCTTACGCCGCCTGGCGCAGGCCGGAATTTGCCCGTAGGCACCTGGTTGGCCCGCACGGTGCCTATTTGCACCACGTCGGTGGGGACACTGCCCAGCTGTGAGGGCACCAAAGCTTCTGGCGCTAATCCTTCGATGGCGATTTTGTCGGCTACCAGGACGGACAAACAGAGGTCATCGGTCTGAACACCGCCTTTTACATTTCGCCCGATGCCGACGCCGACCACATTGGGGCGGTTCATGAGTACGGCCGTATGTGCTGCTTTTGCTGCTCGAATTTCGCTTAACTCTGCCATTTTTCCCTCCGGAATTATAGCTAATTGGGGGAATGATGTAGGGTGCTTTGCGGATTTATGTCAGTATAAGTCAGGATGATGGGGAATACAACTGGGGGGAACACTCAACAGGACTGGCAGTCCTAATTGGTACGCTTAAGAGTGAAACATCTGTGCAGGACTGGCAGTCCTAAGATTCTGATCGCTGTACCATTTTCTGGTTCATCAGCTCAATTTGCTTAGATAGCGTTTGGCGCGTTTTGGGGTCTAAAGTTTTTTCCTGAGCCTGGCGCAGCGTGTCCAGGCTGCGCTCCGGGAAGCCCAATCGAGCGTACCCATCTGCTAAACGGCGCAAGATGGCAATATTACCGGGTGACCGCCCTACCGCACGTTGCCAATAGAGAACGGCCGTCGCCCACATACCTCGTTGCGCAAACAGTTTCCCTGCTTTATCCAGCACCAACGGATCTTTGACCCGCTCGTCGGCCACAGCAATACGCCATCGCTTTACCCGCTTAAAGTCACCCCCGGCCATAATCACCATGTATACATACAAGAGTTCAATAATAATAAAAGGCGCGATGCAAATAAAGCCCAAAAGGGAGGAGCCGCCGCCTACATTGGTTGCGGGAACTGGAATTGATAAAAATGCCAGCGCCACGATGGCCAACACCATTAAAATCAAACCGGCTATGGCCAGCCAATACGCCCATACCTGCCGCAAAAATAAAGCAACGGTAAAGCCAATAGAGAGGAGCTGTCCCACAACAATGCTAATCAAGTAATATCGTTCCAGCGGTGGCAGTTCTGGCAAAACGGCAAAAAGAGAGGCACCAAGCAACAGCAGGCCAAGCAAAGCAAAAAGATGGTTGATGCTGCGCAGCGCCACCCAAATAATTAAATATTTACTGCGGTTGGGAAAAACTGGCTCTTTTCCCACCATTAGCCGCTTGCATTTAGGGCAGCGTCTGTCGCTGCGCTGCACTGGCTGGGCACAGTAGGCGCACAAATCGGCTGAACTGCTCCACACATCCTGGAACTTAGGCATATGTGGATCAGTAGCTTCGGGCAGCACCACATCGTAAACAGGTTGGTCCCATACTTCTGGTTTTTCTTCTTCTGTTGGGGGTGGGGCAGGTGGGGGAATAACCCCCAGCTTTTTTAGCCCCTTTTTAGCAATTTCATTATCGGGGTTGATCGCCAGGACGTTTTCCAGGCAAATTTGGCGATCTTCTTTGGTTTTTACGGTGCCACTTAACCACAGCCAGGCCGTTTCATTTTTCTCGTCCTGCTCCACGATCTTCATGAGGAGTTGGTGGGCCTTTTCTCGCTCACCGGCTTTGGCCGCCTGAATGGCACTCTTGAGTAGTTGGTCACTCTCTGTCATGGCTCAATTGTTTGCTGTGGCACGCACTGAAACTGAAGTAAACGCTGCTTCAGAAGACTGCTGGGGTGCAGCCAGTTTTTATAATTTAAAGGTGCGACGCACTTGTTAAAGTGCGTCGCACCTGGCTTTCCTGTTAAACTTCGCCAGAGGTCAGCGCCATCTTCACTTCGGCGATGGCTTTGGTAACTTCAATTTCACGTGGACAGGCGTTGGTGCAGTTGAAGTTGGTGCGGCAGCGCCAGACGCCCATTGTATCTCCAACTACGTCTAGCCGTTCGTTGTAAGCTTGATCGCGGGTGTCGAAGATGAAGCGATGTGCCTGCACAATGGCCGCTGGGCCGATGTATTTTTCGTTGGCCCAGAAGCTGGGGCAAGAGCTGGTGCAAGCGGCACACAGAATACATTTGGTGGTGTCGTCAAAGCGGGCACGGTCTTCTTGGGATTGCAATCGCTCACGGCCGTTTTCCGGCACGGGCGAATCGTTCACAAAATAGGGCATCACTGAGCGGTAATGCTCAAAAAATGCATCCATATCCACAATCAAATCTTTGAGAACACGCATACCCAGGATAGGCTCGACTTGAATTTTGGCTTCGTTGCTGCCTTCCTTGGTTAGCCGAGTGACCAGCGTTTTGCAGGCCAGCGCATTAGCTCCATTGATCCGCATGGCATCAGAGCCGCAAACGCCGTGGGCGCAGGAACGGCGCAGCGATAGCGTGCCATCCTGTTCCCACTTTACCCGATGCAGTACATCGAGCACGGAATCATTGGGTCGGACATCTTGTATAGTGTATTCACCCCACCAGGGAACGCTATCCTTTTCCGGATTGAAGCGACGAATACGCATTTGAACTTGCATAGGAATCTCCTCGATTTAGTAGACGCGTTCCTTAGGCTCGTAGCGGCCCAGGGTGACAGGTTTGTAATCTAAACGATGTCCGCCATCTTCGGTACGGAAGTAGAAGGTGTGTTTTAACCATTCAGCATCGTTGCGCTTTTGGTAATCGTCGCGGGCGTGTCCCCCACGGCTTTCTGGACGGGCCAGGGCGGAAGCTGCCGTTACTTCGGCCAGTTCTAGCAAGCAGCCTAGTTCCCAGGCTTCCAGCAGATCGGTGTTGAACTTTTGCCCTTTGTCATCAATCTGGATATTGCGGCTGTACGATTCGATAAGCTCTTTCAGGTCGGAAACGGCCGTACTCATTGTCTCTTCTGTACGGAACACGCCAACGTTGGCGGTCATCGACTTTTGCATTTTGGTGCGCAGTTCGGTGGCTTTTACGCCGCCGCTGCCGTTGCGAAGCCGCTCAAACTCAGCCATTACTTCGCCGGCAGGATCGTCTGGCAGGGGCAGCAAATCAGCCTGGTTGCAATACTCAGCCATATGTTTGCCCGAGCGACGGCCAAAGACAACCAGATCGACCAGCGAGTTGGTGCCTAGCCGGTTAGCGCCGTGTACGGAAACACAGGCACATTCACCAGCGGCATACAGCCCGTCAATCTTGCTGCCATCGACATTGGCCAAAACACGGCCGTCTACATCCGTAGGAATGCCGCCCATCGCATAATGGGCCGTAGGCTGTACCGGCATTGGTTCCGTGACCGGGTCCACACCCAGATAGGTGCGCGTAAAATCAGCAATGTCGGGCAATTTGGCTTCGATATATTCCCGGTCAATGCGGCGGGAATCCCCAGCTTCTTCAAAATAATGATTGACTGTTTCAGGGCGAATATCCAGATGGATATAATTTTGTCCGTTAATGCCCCGCCCAGCCTGAATTTCCAGGAACATAGCCCGGCTGACAACGTCACGGCTGGCCAAATCTTTAATGGTGGGGGCGTATTTTTCCATGAAACGCTCACCCTCGCCGTTGATTAGCACGCCGCCCTCACCGCGTACGCCTTCCGTAATGAGCACACCCAGGCGGAAGATGCCCGTGGGATGGAATTGGAAGAATTCCATATCCTCCAACGGCACGCCACGCCGCAGGCAGATGGCCGCACCGTCACCGGTTAGCGAGTGGGCGTTGGAGGTGACTTCCCAGCAGCGTCCCCAGCCGCCGGTGGCAAAATGCACTGCTTTGCTGTGGAACACATGAAAATCGCCCGTGCTAATTTCAATGGCCACGACACCGCGCACCGTGTTGTCCACTCGAATCAAATCCACGACGTGAAACTCATCGAAGAAGTTAACTTTATTTTTGATGCACTGCTGATAAAGTGTTTGCAGAATCATGTGGCCAGTCCGGTCGGCGGCGTGGCAGGCGCGCTGCACCGGTTGGCCTGTTTCGTTGTTGGTGTGGCCGCCAAAACGGCGTTGGGAGATGGTGCCGTCGGGATAGCGGTCGAACGGCAGTCCCATATGTTCCAGCTCAACCACGGTGTCTACTGCTTCTTTACATAAAACATCTACCGCGTCTTGGTCGGCCAAATAGTCGGACCCTTTCACGGTGTCATAGGCATGCCATTCCCATCTATCTTCTTCCATGTTGCCTAGCGCGGCACCAATACCGCCTTGGGCTGCGCCCGTATGGGAGCGCGTGGGGTACAGTTTAGAAATGACGGCAACATTGGCGCTTTTGCTGGCGTATAGCGCTGCCATTAATCCGGCGCCGCCTGCACCTACAATAACGGCGTCGAATGTGTGTGTTTTTACGTTAGCCATGTTTATCCTACACTTTTTTAGTTAACCGGGTAAATTTTGGGCAGCCTGGCGGGCAGCTTCAGGATTAAATGTTGAAATGCCAATCGCGGCCCAAATTAGCGTTGCTACCACAAAAATTGCCAAAATAATGTTGATTGTTTTCATGACGCCAGGATTATGAATGTAATCCTCTAGCACATTGCGCAGGCCATTGACGCCGTGGGGAATGGCAAACAGGAGCAGGAAGATGTCATATGCTTTCCAGCCCCAAGAGTTCCATTGCTCAGCTACAAATATGAGCGTCAAGTTGCCGCTGCTGTTGAGTACATGCTGGATGATCATATGGCCGACGGCCAGAATTAATAATATCAGCCCGGACATGCGCATAAAAAGGTAGGCATATCGTTCAAAATTGTATTGTACTTGTACTTTGCGGCGGGTAATTGAGGGTGTTGCAGATGTCATAACTGTTTGCTCCCTTAACCTGTGAAGTCGCTTACGCGGGGGATTTGCCAGCAGGCGGCACCCAAGCCACCACAGCGGCCCAGAAATTCAACCAACATATAAATGCCGATGGGGATAAATACGGCCGCAAACAAAACCCAAACAATAGTAGCACTCCGCTGTTGATACTTCCACCATTCCGGTTTGAAGTCCAAAATAGTGATACGAATACCGTTAAAGGCATGATACAAAACGGCCGCCATGACGCCAATTTCGCCAATGGCAAATAAGGGGTGTTTAAACAGTTCCAGTGACCAGGCGTACAGCTCTGGGTAGAAGTTCGCGTTGGCTGTATCCCAAACATGTATCATCAGAAAGCCTAGAATGGCTAACCCAGATAAACGATGGGCAATCCAACTGTAATGACCACTCTTCCCACGATACCGCACACTTTCGCGTATGGTGAGTATTAAAGATGACATGTATCTCCTTCCTCCACAACTGAGTGGATGTCTTGTAAATGGCATGCCGTTGAATCAATAGGCCCACAGAGGATGTAGGGCGTTTACTCAGGTGAGAGCAAACAAACGGCGTTGCCTTCACATGAAAACAAATCGCGCTCATTATAACACGTTTGTTTAGGAACGTAAGGAATTTTGTAAGGGGATAACGGCTGATTTTTGCGGTATAATTGGACGCGTACACACTGGTACAGGACTCTGTTTTGTGGTTTGTCGGCGCATGAAATCTAGGCCGTTTGTCTTATCAATTGATGAACATCGTCAGGTTAGTCTGGCATATGCTTGTCTAGCTTTTGGGCGACTGCTACACTTTAAACTTAATGATTAGACCATTTAACCTACGTGATTTGCCTCTTGTTCATCGGCTGAGTGAGCTTGGCGTTTCTCTTCATACGGAATCTGCCTTGACCAAAAATTTGCATCCCACCAGGGGCGCACTTTTTAGTTTGGTGGGTGGTGATTTCCCCACGTATGTTTGGAAATCCGACAAAAATGGGTTGGCAGGCTTTATTCAACTTTGTCTGGATGAGGAAAGTGTGCATGCTCATATTTTGTATTTAAGTTCGACGGGCGAGGGGCAAATTGTCAGCGAATCAAACGGCACGGCCGTTTCCAATTCCAATTCTAACAATGATGAAGTTGTGAATGGCGAACGAGGGTATCAGGTGAATGAAGATGCCTGGCTACCGTTGCTCGATCAAGCCGTTGTGGAAGCAGGTCAACGCGGCATTCATAGCCTGGTTGCCGAAGTGGATGAAGTCAGCGATGAACTGCCGGTTCTGCGACGGGCGGGCTTTGTCGTTTATACTCGTCAGGATGTTTGGGTGTTGGCTAATGGTGAAGCTGCCAGCGTCCAGGCAAAAGAAGAAACAAATATCTTAAGACCCCGCCAGGCGGAGGATGATTGGGACATACAGCTATTGTATGCCAACACGGTACCTCGCCTGGTTCAGCTAGTGGAGCCAATGCCGCCACTACACGATGGGGCGGGTTGGGTGTTACATGAAGAAAATGAACTAGCTGCCTTTGTCCATGTCCATGTAGGACCGGTCGCCACCTGGATGCGACTGTTTATTCATCCCAGTGCCGAAGCGCAGGCGGATCAGATTATTACGGCCGTTGTGCGCCAAACACCAGCGGCAGGCACCCGCCCTATTTATTGCTGCGTGCGTCGCTACCAAAGCTGGGTGCAAACTGCCCTGGAGCGTTCTGGTTTTACCCTATGGGGCAGTCAGGCCGTGATGGTGAAACACATTGTGCAAAAAGCAACCAGGCCACTTTCGGACCTTTCAGCAGCGTTGGAGGCTCAAGGGATTACCCCAACAGCCCCATTCATCCGACAATATAAAAAAAAGGAGCTTAAGGAAGCCAAAACAACGCCTCCGGCTCCCGTATAAAAAATAAATACATGAATCTTTCACAAATAGAACAAGCGAAAGCAGATTTACAAAAACTATTAGTCTTATTACCGGCTCCTCTCGCCGAAAAAATTGAATCAATTGGTCGTGAAGTTGAGTTGCTAGAAGTTGTTATGGATTTGGGGCGCCAACCAACGGCACGTTACACGGATGGCGAGCTGGTTCTGCGACACGAGGAAGTAACGGTCGCAGACATTGCTGCCGTGGTCAACGGCATTGGCAATTTTGATGACGACAATCGGGCGGGCATTGCTCGCACCCTGCACCGTATCTCCGGCATTCGCAACCGCAAGGGTGAAGTGGTGGGGTTAACCTGCCGTGTGGGTCGTGCCGTCTATGGCACCATCGACATCATTGAAGATATTGTGGCTGAGGGGCACAGCATTTTGCTGCTGGGTCGCCCTGGTGTGGGCAAAACCACAATGCTACGTGAAATGGCCCGCATTCTGGCCGAAAAGCGGCGCGTGGTGATTGTTGATACCTCCAATGAGATTGGAGGCGATGGCGATATTCCCCATCCTGCCGTGGGCCACGCCCGCCGGATGCAAGTGCCACGCCCTTCCCATCAGCATGAAACGATGATTGAGGCGGTGGAAAATCACAATCCTGAAGTGATCATCATTGATGAGATCGGTCGGGAGCGTGAAGCTGCTGCGGCCCGCACCATTAATGAGCGGGCAGTGCAGCTTATTGGCACAGCTCATGGCAACACATTGGAAAACCTGTTGCTCAACCCTACCTTATCTGATCTGGTGGGTGGCATTGAGAGCGTGACGCTATCTGATGACGAAGCACGACGGCGTGGCACGCAGAAAACTGTGTTGGAGCGGCGTGCCCCTCCCACTTTTGATGTGCTCATCGAGATTCAGGATCGTGAGAAGCTGTTGGTGCATCCCGATGTGACGGCGTCCGTGGATTCGATGCTGCGCGGTCAACCATTCCGCGTAGAGTTCCGCTCACGCGACGAGGCAGGCCAGGTGCAGGTAGAGCAGCAGAACGCGATGGTAACCTCCGCAGCGGTAACTGGGCGGCGTGATGCTGGTCCCCGCAGAGAGAAGACGCGTGAGGATAGGAACGGCCGTATCTTCACCAATGGTAGCGGCCGTACCAACGATGGCAAGCAGGCTGCGGCCTTGCCCACAGAACCGGTGCCCTTCGAAGAAGAATCGGACACACTTCACGTATTTGCTTATGGCGTGGCCCGCAATCGGCTTATCCAGGCAGCCAAGCGGCTTAAGGTACATATTACCCTGGTCAACACCCTGCCAGAAGCAGATGTGCTGGTGACGCTAAAAAGCTATTATCGCAAGCGGCGGCAACTCGTCAACGATGCCGAACGGCGGCGTACCCCAGTTTATGTGCTGCGGGCCAACACCACCAATCAGATGGAAAGCTTCTTGATTCAGGTCATGGATCTGGATGCATCCAATTCCGCCGATCCGTTTGAGGCAGCTATTGCCGAGGCGGAGCGTGGCATTGAACTGATTCAGGCCGGGCAAGCCTCTGTGGATTTACGGCCGGTTGGTTCGGCCATTCGTCGCTATCAGCACCAGCTGGTGCGCCAGGCAAAATTGGTTTCGCACAGCTATGGTAAAGAACCTAACCGATACGTGCGCATTTTCAGCGCCAGCCGCAACAACAAATAAAAATTATTTCCCCCGGAAACTGTTTCCAGGCGCATTGGCCAATCTGTGAGTTTCCGGGAAAATTAGATCAGGGATTTGTGCATGTTTGTAACGTTTGAAGGCCCAGAGGGCAGCGGGAAATCTAGCCAGATTGCTCTACTGGCCTCTTTTTTACAGGAGCGTGGTTTTACGGTAGTTACCACGCGTGAGCCGGGCGGGACGCCTATTGGGGATGAGATTCGGGCTTGTTTGCATAATGTGGCCAACACGGCGATGACACCAACGGCCGAGATGCTGCTGTATTCGGCATCGCGGGCGCAGTTGGTGGGTGAATTGATACGGCCGTCTCTTGCCGCAGGTCATATCGTTTTGTGTGATCGTTATGCCGATAGCACCTTGGCTTACCAGGGATACGGCCGTAGCCTCAATCTGGCGCATCTGCGCCAGGTGACTCAAATTGCCACAGGTGGTCTAATACCAGACCTGACATTTTTCCTGGACATTGACGTGGAACGGGGGTTAGCGCGCCGCACAAATGGCGGATTGGAGATGAATCGCCTGGACCTGGAAGCGGTGCAGTTCCATCAGCGTGTGCGTGAGGGGTACCGTCAGCTTATTGCTGAAGACCCCAGTCGCTGGGAAATTGTTGATGCGGATCGACCCATAACGGCCGTTCAGCAAGATTTACAAAAAACGTTATTGGCTCATCTGGAAGCAGTTCGTAGCGAACTGCCCATTCGCAAATAAGTTAACAGAATTGGCGAATGGGCTTAAAGTAGCCGTTTGGTTCCAAATCGCTCTGTCACTACCGAACGACTACTCACTGATTTCATTCGATGAATCTAAGCCTGCTGCCAGATCGGGCATGGATTGTTCAATTGCTTCTGGTGATTCGCCCTTTTCCAACCGATCGACGACCTCGTTAAACTCATCCCCTAAATCTTCGCCCATTTCCTTCCCCATTTTGCGCATGAATTTACCCAAAGACCGGGGATCGTCTTCATCTATACCAGCCAGATCGCCTTCCATTATGTTGTCCAGACGGCTATCTTCTGATTTGGCAACAGCCACGCGGCTAATACGGCGTTTAATTTCCAGGCTGCCGCATTTTGGGCAGATGGGTTGGACCTTGCCATACTCACTGTATGAAAATTGTAGTCGGGCCGGTTTGCCACACGCTTGGCAGCGATAATCGTAAAAAGGCATGGTATTGGTTTCCTTCGGTATTAAACTTGTGATCAGCGATCATGTTGTAGTTATTATACGGGTCATTATGTGGGTCATCAAACGGCCGTACCCTATTCATCAGCAATTATAAAAAGAGGTTATTGTGGTAGAAGAAAGCTTGTATCTAAAAGAAAATTATCCCAAACTCATTGTCATTTCCGGCCCATCTGGGGTGGGCAAGGACACCATCGCCCGCAACCTGATTGATTCAGATCCGGACCGTTTTTACTTTGTGGTGACAGCCACTACCCGGCCCCCCCGCGTAGGTGAAACACATGGTGTCGATTACTTTTTCTTTAGCAACGATGAATTTGCTGAAATGATTGAGAATAATGAGCTACTGGAATATGCCGTTGTTTACAACGATTACAAAGGCATTCCCAAGCAGCAAATCCGGGATGCCCTCAATAGTGGCCGGGATGTCATTATGCGGGTGGATGTTCAAGGAGCGGCCACGGTGCGAAAGATTATTCCCAATGCCATTTCCGTTTTTCTGACCACAGAAACGGAATCTGAGCTGGTGCGCCGTTTGCGAGAGCGCAAGTCAGAAACGGCCGAAGGTCTCAATTTGCGTATCGCTGCTGCTCGGCAGGAGATGAAGCGAATTCAAGAATTTGATTATTGGGTAATCAATGCGGAAGATCGGCAGGAGCGGGCGGTACGGGAGATTCTAAGCATTATCGAAGCCGCCCACTGCCAGGTGAAACAGAAGCCGATCCTGCTGTAGGTCTCCACTGGACATGGCCAACAATAAGAAAAAGCGGGTTGACAATTCATTGCCAACCCGCTTTTGTTTTACTTTACGAGCAGCCTAACGCTGCAAGTTAGAACTGTTATTCAGCGCCGTTGCTAATTTCACCGCTAAAGCAGGAAACGGCCGTGCCTTCAAACAGCGAAGACGTCATTTCTGCACAGTTGGTCCAGTCACCTGGTTTCATACCGTAAGCGTCGTAGGTAATTGTGTAAGTCTCGCCAGGTTCACCTGGGGTTGAGAATACAACAACGTGGTAGTCGCCATCCGGGAAGGAAGGTGCTGGTGCATCACCAACGCCGTCGAGGTAAATCTGGCCGCCGGTGTTGCCGAATTTGTTCTCGGCACCAACGGTCAGGAAACCACCGTCGCCGTCAGAGATTTCTGTACCGTACGTGAAGCTGATATCTTCTGCGCCGCCATAGCCAATCCAAACCTGGAAGGTGTTCAGTTCGCCGTCACCGTAGTTGGAAACAGCTTCCCATTCCACCACGATCCAGGAGTTTACACCGTCGGTCAGGGTGTTAACCAGAATGCGGCCACCGAAGTCAGGATTCAGGTCAGTCCAGAATGGTGCCAGAATGTTGTTCGGTATAGCTGCGCTGGGGATTGGTTGGTTGATGTAATCAACATCAGCACCAGTGCCTCCGCCAACAACAATGTAACCGTTGGAAACAACACCGATCGAGGAGTAGCTTTCACCAGCATACTCAAAGGATGGGACTGTTACGTTCACAATGCTTTCGTCAGAACCACCTAGATCCAGTGTGGAGCCAAACAGGTCTAGCGACAGGTAACCGGCTGGAGAGCCCAGCGGGTCAACAACCGCGTTCACAATTGCCGGAGCAGCGCCAAACAGCGTGCCGCTAGCGCTCAGGGAGCGAGAGCTGGTCTGTGTAGCGCCATCAACGCTGCCGTTTACCAGACGTAGACGACGTGGCAACACGTCATTTACGCTGAAGTCGGCTTCGTCGAAGCTGTTGTTGGTGATAGAGATTGTACATTCAGTTACTTCACCAGGAGCCAGGCTAGCAGAATCACAGGTCTTGTCGATGCTGACCGGTGCCTGTTCGCGCACGATGGTGATGGGGAAGCGCAGTGCATGATCACCATGAGTCAGGTGCATCACAGCCATAGCCGTTTCACCAAGTTCAACGCCACTGGCATCAACGTGAATGCTCAACGTTGCATCGCGACCAGCGCGGATACCAACAACAGAAGGCACGTCTACAACCAGGCCATCATTAGATTCAACCGTAATATACCACCAGGCATCGTAATCCAGTTCGCTTTGCAGCGTACGTTCTACTGTCATCTGGCCAGGCATGCTGGGGATGTACAGGCTGGGATAGTTGGAATTCCACAGGTCACCTTCGTGTGCATAGAAGTTAGCTGCGGATTCGGAAATGCTCAGACCAGGATTACCAGCAGCATTCAGATCAATACGGCCAGAACCAGCGTCGAAGTTATCAACTGGCGTGACAGCATCTTCTTTTACCAGACCATCAACTGTGGCAGTCATCATCAGAGCAGACTTGATCTGTCCAGGAGTCCAGTCGGGATGCAAAGCTTTGAGCAAGGCACCAGCACCAGCCGTATGCGGGCTGGACATGGAGGTACCGCTCTTGAAACCATATAAGCTTGGAACACCTAACGGTTCAGCTTCGTATGGCGTAATTGCAGCCAGAATGTCTACACCTGGGGCCGTCACGTCTGGTTTGCTAATGCCTAATGTTTGGCCAGCACCACCGCGTGAACTGAAGGCAGCCATGACGTCACCCTGAACCGTGGATTTCAAACCACCGCTCAGTGTGCCCATGACATCACTGTTGTTAGCCATGAAGTCAAGCAAAGCAACACCAGCATCGTCTTGAATGTGGATGCCAGGAACCCAGTGGCTGTCCGCCACTACGCTTTGTAGCGCTGGATTGTACAGGACAAAACCACCAGCGCCGCCTTCGGCGACGTTGAAGCTCTTGGTTACGCGAGCAATGACGCCACGTTTACAAACAACAATTTCACCATCAAAGGTACCAGCTGGGAATGGCGTGTTACACATGCCTTTTTCCGGATCGGTATCATCCAGGCCATCATAGTCAGCAGCCAGAACAACTGGAGCCGGACCGTAACCGGCGGTGATGGAAACACCATCCAGGGTCAACGATTCGCTGCCGGACTCAACAGTCAGGGTAGCCACAAAACCACGGTCGTGGGTGCTTGCGCCAGAAGTCATTGTCCAGGGACCACGGTGGGCAACCGTATCGGCACCAGGACCAGAATTACCAGCGGAAGCAGCAACGAATACGCCATTGTCGTAGGCAACGGAGAAAGCTTGTTCCACAATATCGTTGTAAGGATCGCTACCACCACCAATGGAGAAGTTGATTACATCAACGCCATCGATGATTGCCTGCTCAACGGCCGCAACAGAGTCACTACCATAGCAGCTTGAGGTGCCGGGTACGGAACCACAGACTTTGTAAGCAATGATTTGTGCGCGAGGGGCAACACCGGAAATAACACCCAAGGTTCCGCCCAGAAGGTCAGCAGGTACGTTGCTATTACCAGCAACGGTGCTGCCAGTGTGGGAACCATGGCCATCATTGTCACGAGCAGAGAGGAATTCCCCATCCATCAGGGTACGATTGGCTTCGAAGGTGGCCATAAAGCGGTAGGCACCAATGAGTTTGTTGTTACATTCAAAGTCGATGCCTAAATCTGTACCGTCAGCCATCACGCTGCCCAGATCACATTCATATGTTCCTGGAGGAGCGGCATAAGGATTGCCATTCGGGTCTGGATCGGAGAAGGAAGGATTCTCTGGCCAAACACCAGAATCCAACATACCAACAATGATGCCTTCGCCAGCGTTCTCTTGTCCGCCCAGGGCGCTCCAAACGGTGGGTGCACCGATCCATTGTGGACCAGCATCTGTTGTTAGTTCAACTTCTTCATCCAGGTAGATACCGGTGATACCAGACATGGAAGCAATTGCATCTAGATTAGCACCAGCAACACGGGAAACAGCAACACCGTTGAAAACTGTGTTGTATTCATATGTTACTTGGCCATAGTTGCTGAGGGTATCTTTGAGGGTACCAGCATCGATGGATTCATCGACGGTGATAATAACGTTGACTTCTTCCAGTTCGCCAACTTCAACGCGATTCGCAGTAACCGCTTTGCTGTTGGTGAAGCTGGAGTCAACAGATAGAGCATCGCCTGTGGTTGTGATGCCACCGTCCTGAGCAAAGCCGAGAGAGGCTGAGGAAAGTACCAGGACGAGTGTCAACAATGCCAGAAGCAATAGAGTAAGCACACTCTTTTTTGGGTTTTTCTTAAACATCTGTTCTCCTGTTGTGTGTTTCATTGTAAGGTTTTATGCTTTCGTAAAGGATCATCTTCCAATTTTGGTGTTTGGCAGAATATTTTTAACAGAACAGCGTGCTTCTTTCTGCCAATCCCATAGGAAACCGCGATGCTAGCTGTTTTTGGGCTAAAGCTTTTCACGGTTTACCTAATTTGAAACTGATGTTTATCTTTAAATAAAATCACCTCCTTTTGTTCAGAATTTTCAACTTTTTGGCGGGTGCTATAACAATCTGCAAAAATCTTTAAGTCAGGTTGCTTATTGAAGGACAAAACTGCATATGGTTGAAAAGCGCGATATCTTGTTCTTCGGTTAGCCCTATAAAGGCAGTGGTCCAATCCCGTGGGAAAGTGTTTGTCTTACTACCAGAGAAGTAGTGAGGTTTTTCAGTAATTATTTTCCGAGAGAGCAAAGGATATGGACCGAATTCAGTGGTTTATGAGTTTCGTAGCACCTTCCATAAGTAGCTCAAGATCATTTACGCATATGCGTGATAGATAAATCTAATTTTGGGAAATTGGCTCTGTTTTCATTTTTGAAGATGGGGTCAAACTTATCTGCTCAATGTGCTCAATTAATTTTTACGCTACTCTGCTATAGTAGGCTTTTTTTGGTATGAGACTTCTGTGTAACATATCCAGAACAAGTTACAGTTTGACTTACGAAAAAGTTTCCCTGCCCTGAGGATTGAAACTGTTGTTGGTACCCCGTTTAGATTGTATAAACAGCGTAAATATTTTGTAGAAAGATAGAACGGCCGTGTTATAATGCCCTCCATTCTGCAACGAGAATAATATCGAATCTATGCAACAATTCCAAAATTGGCAGTTTGACACATTATCCTTCTCACTTGGCTTGCTCCTGGGGATCGTTGGGGCATATGGTTTTTTACGCCTGCTGCCGTTTTTGCGTCGTCACTATGCCCGCCTCACGGGCTGGGCGCGGGAACGGGTGGCCTACTTGCGATCTGGTGTCGCGGTGCGTTTTCTGGCGGAAACGGCCGTTTACGCCAACAGCTATCATCTTCTTAAAGACCAAACAGAATTGAATACGCTTTTTGTGCCACCGCGCTTGCTGGCCTCACTAGAGGACCCGGCGCTGCTCCCTGAAGATCGAGGCGCAACGGCATTTACCTATCTTTGGCCGGAATGGGCTAAAGGGATGGGGCTGCCAACCCCGCCTACCATGACAGTGAAGCAGCTGCTGCAAAACGGCCGTCGTGTCATCATTGCTGGAGAATCTGGCGTGGGCAAAAGCAGCTTGCTAGCCCACCTGGCCCATCGCTGTGCCACGGCAGCAGCAGATGGTGATGATCCCCATTTGGTGAATGTTTTGCCCGTGCTGGTGCATGTGGCCGAACTTGGTATCTTGCTGGATGGTGAAAGCGAGGATGCGGAGGTCGTTCTGGCCAGTGCCTTGCAAAAGCGGGTCAATCCTCTCACCAGTCCTGGCATTAAAGATTTACTGCATCAACGTCTAAAGGCGGGGCAGGTGCTGTTGCTGTTGGACGGCTGGGATGCGCTGCCTGTGGCCCAACGGCCGAATGTGGCCGAATGGTTAGAAACATTGCTGCGCAAATATAAACAAACCCAAACTTTTGTTGCCTCTGGATTGACCGGCCACGGGCTGCTGCTGGAGCTAGATTTTACCTGGACGACGCTGCTGCCCTGGCGCTTGGGTGAAGCGGAAACATTTGCTGAACAGGCTACCCAGGCGTTGTCCGTAAGCCAGCCGCCGCGTTTGCCTTATTTTTGGCGGCCAGGGGAAACAACCGGGGCCACCACGCTCAACTTTGCTGTTCGTGCTTTGGTAAAACTGGCTGATGATCCCAAACGGCCGTTGCCGGACCATGCTTTAATGAAGCAAAGCCTCACGCTGCTGGCTGGCAAGACGCCGCCAGATGAGGCCATCCGCACATTTTGGCAGCAGTTAGCCTACAAGATGCTGCAAGAAGACAAAATGGCGTTGGGCACAACGGAAGTAACGGCCGTTGCCGACTCACTTGCTCAAGAAGCAGACGGGCAAGTTAACCGCAGTCTGGCCAATCGGCTGCAAAAATCGGTGAGGAACACGCCAATTTTCATCACCTGGGGCAACGGCAGTCTGAGCTGTTGCGGTGTATGGTGGCGGGACTTTTTGGCGGCGGAATATCTGGTCGCGCAAGCGGATGAAGCGGCGGTCGCCGCTTATTTGTCCGATTTGAAGTGGGCCCAGGTGCTGCGTTTTTATGTGGCGCAAGTAAATCCGTCTGATTTGGCCGGACAACTGCTGAAGGGGCAAGACAACACGCCTTCGCGCGAATCAGTTTTTCAGGCGGCTTCCTGGCTGCCACTGACGGCCGAAAAAGGGGAGTGGCGGCGGCAAACGATGATTTTGCTGGGGCAGATGATTCGTTCGGCCACTTCATTTACGCAGGTGCTGCGGCAGCGAGCGATGGCCGCCCTGGCCCAATCGGGCGAGCCTGGCGTGATGACCTTTGTGACGCAGCTTCTGGAACGGTCTGACCCATTGTTGCGGCAGCTGGGCACGGCAGCGTTGGCTTATTTGGGACATGAGCAGGCGATGACGCTGCTGGCCAAGATGGTGACGGATGGGGATGAACTGGTGCGGCAAACGGCCGTTTATGGCCTGCTCTTACAACAACATCATCCATTGGCCGAACAATCTTTGGTGGCTGCAATGCTCAGTGACGACGAAGAGCTAAGCCGCATCGTGGCCGAAGGCTTGGCCCTAAACGGCGCACGCGGCACAGAAATTTTGCAGGAGGCGCTGACCGACGACGATATTCAGGTGCGGCGGGCCGCCGTGATTGGTTTATCGCTGCTGGATGCCAGCTGGGTGGAAAAGCAGCTCATCCAGGTGGAGCGGCATGATGATGAATGGTTTGTACGCTCGGCGGCCAACGGGGCGCTGGAAACGCTGCGGGCGCGGCGCAAAGCAACCAAATGGGAGCCGCCTAACCCTGCTGATCAACGCTGGCTGACAATGGCTTTTCGCCAGGACGGCCGTATTGTGCCTGATGGGGCCGCTGCCATGCCCTTTTTGGTGCAACTTATTAGCGAATCCGACGACCCCAAGATGCGGGCGTCGGCGGCAACTTTGTTAAGCCATTTGCCTGCCCTGGATGCGATACCGGCGTTGGAAACGGCCGCTCGCGACAGCGACTTCATGGTGAGCGAGTCAGCCTTTACCACTTTGTGCCATTTGCGGCGGGCCTACGGGTAGGATTTTTAAAAGCGAACCGCAAAAACGCAAAGAGCGCAAAGTTTTTGGTTGGCGCTATCGTGCTTCCCGCAAACTCCTGACAGAAGATGTCAGGAGTTTTTTGTATCCTTGAATCCATCTGTGAAAGTAATTGAAGGTTCTATTAAATTTTCTCAAGGAGTGATGATGCAAACGAGAGAGACAAAATATTGGATGGCGGTTGCTTCTAAAGATCATGTAATGGCAGGCGTGGCCGGTGGCTTTATGCAGGCCAACCACGGCAAAAGCAGCCCGCTGCGCCGCGTGGCTCCAGGGGATTGGGTTATTTATTATTCATCGAAGGTGCGCTACAAGGAGAAGGAACCGTGCCAGGCATTTACGGCCGTTGGCCAAATAAAAGAGGGTGAGGTGTATACGGCCGTCATGGCCCCAGATTTTGAACCCGCCCGGCGAGATGTGGATTTTAAGGAATGTGAGGAAGTAGCGATACGGCCGTTAATCGACAGGTTGAGCTTCATTGAAGACAAACAACGCTGGGGCTACAAATTCCGCTTCGGCTTCTTCGAGATCAACCAGGCTGATTTTGAATTGATTGCAGGTGAGATGATGGCTCCAGATTCATGAATTTTATCGTAGATTCAAAAGGCAAATCTCAACCTAATAAAACGAATCCATTAGAGGAGATCCATTATTCACCGTGTGCGATTGAAACAGACTCAAGCATTGCGAAAAGTAAGAGGCGTATTTCTTGTACCTGGTCCGGTAGAGAATATGCATAGATGACTAACCCTTCATCCTCTGTTGTTAGAGCCGCAACCCATGCTCCTGCAAATTCTGAGTTTTCATTTTCTGCTTTATCAAAGGCAACATATCCAGAAAAACCATTGATTGTTATATCTTCCAACTCATTTTGTTCCAGATCAGCAAATCTTTGGTCAAGCCATAACTCTTTAGGTTCATAAACATTAAAAGTTTGACCCCAGATCAAAAAAGTTGGAGAGTTGTTGGGGGGAGAGGGCTGTACATAAATGCCATCTGCGACTATCGAGGCACGATAATCTGCTAATATTCTAATCTTAAAATTACTGTTTGGTACTTGTACTTCTTCGCCCAAAAGACTAGGTGCATTATTTTTCGAACAAGCTGTTAGCAGAATTAGGATTGATATTGATACGATGATTATTTGACTAACAAGTTTTTTCATAACCGCCATTTTTGCTGTATTTGAGCACATCTTTCGGCCAATACCAGTTTGCATCGCCTGGTTTTGTGCCAACAACGGCCGTATCCACCAAAGCCACAAATTTATGCGAAGAATACGGCCGTACCTCAACCGAGTCGTTTTTTACGAGTCTTGAGGTGCCCAGGTTGTCAAAAACTCAACCAGCTTTGCCTCATCATAGCTATCGCCAGATTCCAGGACGCCGGTCCCTTGAGAATGGAGAAATTCTCCATTGCTGTCTAAAACAAGCAAGTGGGGATAGGCAGCAATGTCCGGGTATTGGGCAAAAAAGTCATCATTTGTATTTTCTTCGCTGTAGTTCACCTTGACAATCAGGTAATGCTCACTTAGTAACGTCTCCACGGCGGGCGTTTGGTGCATGTATTCTGCCAAAACATGGCACCAGATGCACCAATCCCCGCCGGCAATGAGCAAAATACGTTTGTTGCTAGCCTGGGCTACCGCAACGGCCGCTGCCACATCGGCTTGCGGATCACGTTCCGGATCATAATCAGCCACAAAATAATAGTCTGCGCCGGTTGAACTTTCCCCGGTTCGTTCAGCGAGAAAGTCCAGGAACTTGGCTTCATCGTACACGCCGTCTGTTTCTAGCCCGCGTGTGTCGTATGATTCCGCCAGCGTGCCATCCGCATCCAAAATGAAGAAATGGGGAAACCATTCGATCTCAGGATATTCAGCCAAAAACGCTTCATTTTCGTTGTCTTCGCTGTAGTTTACTTTGACGATGACAAAGGTTTCCTGCAAGCCTGCGGCCACCTCTGGCGTTTGCTCGATGAAGCCGTCCAGCATGTGGCAGGTGATGCACCAATCCCCGCCCACCACTAGCAGCACCTGCTTGCTTTCCTCTGCGGCGATTTCCAAAGCGCCTGCCACATCCTCTGTCGGGTCCCGTTCCGGATCGTAATCGGTCACAAAAAACATGGATTTGTCTATGGCGGATACGGCCGTAACCTCACCAAACTCCACGCTGCTCACAATCGTTTCATAAATGGCCTGGTTCTCTTCCAGCGTGCTGAGGGGCAGGATGGTGAAAAACGAAAGGAGTCCGTTGCTACTTTTAATGGTTGTGATGAAAAGACGGACTTCCTCATTTGTTGCGGAGAGAACGGCCGTATACGTTGCGTTCGCTGCCGGATAATCATTGATAGTTACTGATTCAATATCTCCATCTGGTTCTGCCTGTGTAACAAAATCTTCATTACTGGTAATCCCTTGCAAAAGCAATTCGGCGTAGGCTTCAGGAGCTATAGTAAGTGTTTCGGGGAGAACCAAAATGAGTGCACCTTGACTATACCCGTTCAGCAGCGTGTTCTCATTTTCGGCAATATAAATTAAGCCGCCTGCTTCCGGTTGATTAAGAACCCACGTTTCTGGAAAACGCAGCGCTAGATTTAACGCATCATCTGTAAAAGAGTCGTAACCTGGAAACGGATCGGGCGTTGGTTCCGGTGTGGGCGTGTGAGTTGGTGTGGCCGTAGGCGCAGGTGTCTCGGTTGGCAGGGGTGTTGGTGTTTTGGTTGGGGTGGCTGTGTGGGTAGGAACGGCCGTTTCTGTTTCGGTTGGTTCTACGGCAGCTACCTGAGCAGTGCTGGTAGGCTCTGCCTGGGTTGATTCGCTGCTGCAGGCAGCCAGAAAAGCAATGATAAGCATAATGAAAAGATAAAAACGTCTTTGAGTGTTCATAGGAATCCCCCTTAAAAAAGTGTCACTGCCAAATGGCAGCAGGTAATGTAACGGTGGTCTGTTGGTCCGTGACCGGCGGTTTGCAAACGCCTTCACTGCTGCAAGCCATATAAGTGATAGAAAGCACCGCTTCCGGCGATTCAGGCATCGCGGCTGGTAATGCGACCGGAAAGGTCAGGGTAACGGGCCCGTCTGGATAAAGCGGAAAAGGCTGCTCAAACGTAGGAAAAGAAACATCCGTGGCAATCACATCCGCCTGAAGCTCCCCGGCTGCTTCCATTACGCCTGAAACGATGGCCACTCGTGTTGGCCGCCCAACCCCATCAATGCCGGAAAGCGGCATGTCGAGGCCATACAAATGCAAGGTGGGTTCAGTCGGGGTAAAAATGACAATAAGCTGGGCAGATTCCGGCGTTTCAACCTCTAAATGAACCGCAACCGCTACACTGTTTTTAGAAAAGGTCAGTAAAGAATATGTTTGTGCTTGCGTAGATGTTGTTTGTGCTTCTTTTTGGCACCCTGCCAGGAGAATAATCAGGAAAAAAGTTGCACCGAATGTAGAAACTTGTTTCATAAGTGTACATGTTTGCGTGCCAATAAGATTGAGTTCTCTTGTTTTCAGAATAGATGGGTGAGAAACGGCCCCAACACGCGCCACAATATAATCATTCGACGAACCGAATGTCAATTGACATTTGTCATCTGTTTTTACCGGCGATTATTCTGGCAAATGCTGCTCAAAAAAAGCGGTGGCAATGGCTGGATTATCGATGAGGAACTGGTAGCCGCCGTATCGGTCGCTGCTTTCCACCAGCAGCGGCCCGCTGGGGTTGGGCGTGGCGGCGGCCATTTGCTGCACGTCTTCCGGGCTGCCCCACGGGTCGCCCATCCCCTGCACGTACAGCACCGGGGTTTTGCCTGCCTGGGCAACGGCCGTTCCCAAACGATACTCCTTAAACGGCCGTCCCCCCGCCTGCCGATAGATAAATTCGGCCAAAGGCACAATCGCCACGCCCAACGGCCCAAACAGATGCGCCGCAAAGCGGTTGGCAAAGTGAGCTGGGGAGGTGGGCTGCACCGCTACGGCCGCCTGAATCTGGTCTGTTTGGGGCAAGGCATGCAGCACGGTGTTGGCTCCGGCCGAAAAGCCAACGGCCCCGATGCGGTTAGCGGCCACTTCTGGCCGTCCTTGCAAGTAAGCCACCGCACCTAGCACATCCTGTGCTTCCAACTCGCCAAAGGTCATGGGGGGCTGGCTGCCGCTTTCGCCGTGATTACGGCCGTCATACATCAACAAGCCAAAGCCATCTTTATGTAAACTGTAAGCCAGCCGCAATAAATCAACCTGTGAAGCGGCCGTCAGGTTAGCCAGCGCGTCGGTCGCTGCTTCTCCCAGCCGGTTCCAGCCCCAGCCGTGGACTACAATAAGTGTCGCTCCTTGGCGCGCCGAATCTTTTGGCGCGGGAATGAACCAGCCATTTAGGCGCACGCCATCTGTGGCCGGAAAGGCAACGGCCTCGTAAGGCATATTCAGATCAGCCGGGGTGCCCCAGAGCGGTTGGCGCAGAGGACGGATGAGACGTTGGGCAAAGAGGGCGGCAATGGTGGTAATTAATCCGGCCGTAAAACCACCCAAAATAAAAAGCCAGCGCAAAACGCGGCGAAACAGTTTCATAAAAAGCTCCTAAAATTATCTCTCTCTTCACGTAAAATCGAGCATATTATACCTGATCGTCATTGCCACCGTAAGTGATTAGGGTTATCTTTGGCAAAAATATGATGGACTCACTTTCTATGACTGCGACTACCCGCGAACAGAAAATTGAACAGGCCCGTCTTGCCACCCAAGACGGCCGTTTTTGGGAGGCTGTTGAGCAATACACTGAGGTTTTGGCTAACAGCGATCCCCAAACAAACGATCCCAAAGAAAAAAATTCCCGCCTGATTAGCCTGAAGGAACGGGGCGATTTGCTGGGCGAACTGGGTGAGCAGGTGGCTGCTTTGGCCGCTTACGAGCAATATTATTTGGAAGCGGGCACCAGCCAGCACGCTGTTGAGGCCCTGGCGCTGATCGGTATTCGCTCACGGGGATTGGGCCAGTACGGCCGTTCCATCACCGCCTGCCAGGAAGCCCTAGATTTGTCCACTGCCCTCAACTACACACCAGGCCGGGCCAAAGCATTGGTTGGACTGGGCGGTACCTACCTGCTCCAGGGCGAGGTGAACCTGTCCGTTAACTATCTGAACCAGGCCACTGCCCTCTTTGAACAACTAAACGACACCTACGGTCAGGCCCAATCAACCAATCAGATTGGCATTGCCTACGCCACCACAGGCCATTTTTACAAAGCCATTCAGGCGTTTGAAAACAGTCTTGCCCTGGCGCGACAGATTGAACGACACAGCGGCCTGGTGGCTTGCCTGAACAATCTGGGTGAATGTTACCAACTGCTTTTTGCCACCGACAAGGCGTTGGACTGTCATCGGGAAGGGTTAGCTCTGGCTGAGTCGGCTGAGTTTCGCCTGCTAGAAGCTGATTTATGCCGTAATCTGGGGCTGGACCTGGCGCAAAAAGAACAGTGGCAGGAGAGTTTGGCTTATTTGCAGCGGGCCAAAACGCTGGCTAATGAGATTCATGCGCCAGAAATCTATTTCCACACGCTTTATGCCCTGGCACGCGTTAGTCTGGCTCAGGGGCAGCAAGAGGGACGTGACTATGCTCAGGTGCTGCTGGACAGCGCCACAGAACCGGGACGTTCTCGCTGGCATCAGGCCAATGGACTATACGCTTTGGGCCGTTATGAGAAATTGGCAGGCAATGTATCGACAGCCGAAGAGCTGTGGCAGCGGGCCATTTTTTTGGCGCATGAAACGGAGAATCGGGTGCTGCTATGGCAGCTCCATGCCGCGCTGGCCCAAATTGCCCAGCAGCCGAACCTGGCCATCGTACACAATCGCATTGCCGCAGAAGTCATTCAACAAATTGCCGAACCATTTACCGATGAGTCTTTAAAAGCGGAATTTTTAGGCGCGGAGCCGATAACGGCCGTTCTCAACCAACTCCCCAAAGATTCTTAATCACTCCCCAATTCCCGCAAACAAATCCTTTTCCCGATAGCCACCCGGTACAGATGGATATGCCCGCATAAATGTATCCCGTGCCAGCAGCAGTTTTTGGACGCTTTTGGGCAGCCAGCCAAAAGCTCCGCCTCCCCCTTGACTGGCGTGAGCAGCGCTGGCCGCTTGCTTGATCTCCCAATATTTTCGATAGTTGATGAAGGCATGAAGTTTGCTGCGCGCCACCCCCACCCTTGTCATGTCGATGTCTTGATTACGGCCGAATTTAGTCGGGTCTTGCCCACGCAGCCGGAACAAGAAAATGAAGAATTTTACCCAGGTGTTGGGGAAAGCAGAGAAGTAAAGTCGTTCTGGCTGAAAGGGCGCGGGGCCAATGTCTGGGAACTGCGCTGGATCCCCTGCCGCATGAAAGGCAGGCACGGTGATCTTCCAGCATTGAATATGGTCGGGATGAAAATAGCCACCGGTTTCATCGTGGGTGATGATGACTTGCGGCCGTATTTCCCGAATGAGCTTCACCACGCGCCCAATCGCTTCCTGCTCATCTGCTTGCACAAATGCTTCAGGATGTTCATTGGCCGGATCGCCGATGTAGCCAGAATCGCGGTAGCCTAGCGTGTGCAGCGTGGCACCTAAAATATTGACCGCATTTTCCAGCTCTTGGGCGCGGACTTCTGCCAGCTTTTCGCGGGAATCTTCAAACCCGGCGGCCACGGAGCCTGCGGCACCGTCTGTGGCAATAGCAATGTGTACATCAACGCCTTCGGCCGCGTACCGGGCAAAGGTGCCGCCAGGGCCAAAAGATTCATCATCAGGGTGCGCCAGGACAGCGAGTAAGGTTCGTTTTGTCATAGTTTTTCGGGGGAGTCAGTGTATAGACCCTAAGGGTTTTAGTTGTGTTAAGACTAGGCCTGTTAAGATCAAACCCTTAGGGTCCTGCGTCTTTTAGAATATTATTCAGTATGAAAAGCCTGCATCATTGGCAGTAGGGGCACCAACTGTACCGTTTGCAGAGGATGGCGGGTGTTAGGTAGTACCAGCATACTGCCTTGGGGCAGTGCCCGACTCAGGCGGTATGCTTCGGGTAGGGGAACCAGTTCGTCCCGGTCGCCGATGCTAACCAAGACGGGCAGTTGAGCGTTTTTTAACTGTCGTTCAGACAGACCGCCATCAACCAGGCTGGCGGTAAGTTCCGCCGCCTGGCGCACCAGGACGCGCCACTGCCGTCCACCATGCTCCTGCACCAGTTGGTCGGCGTAGGTGGGGACTTTTTGAGCCATTACATCGGGGTCGAGCTGCTGTCGCATTTTCTTGGCAGCGTCGGCCGTCCAGTAAAACTTGCTGGCGTGCATCAGCAGGGTGGCCACGCGGCGCGGCTGGTTGATGGCCAGCAGCAGGCCGAGATAGCCGCCGAGACTATAACCTGCGATGTGCAACCGTTCGATGTTTAATTGATCCAGCAAACCGGAGATGTCCCCCAGCATTTGGTTGATGTCTAGCGTGGGGGCATTGTTTTGCGAACGGCCGTGTCCCCTTAAATCTACCAAGAGCAGCCGGTACTTTTCTGACAATGGTTTCAAAAACGGTCGCCACTGGCTGCTGATAGCCCCCAGCAAGCCAGGCAGCAGCAGCAAATTTGGCTTGCTGGTGTCGCTACCGCCATACTGTTCAAAATTGATTTCCGAGCCGTCAGGGGCTGTCCAGGTTGTCATAATGTATGTCCTCTTGCAAAGGTTTTTGTCATGCCAGACCTGTTAGGTTTACTCAAAATGATCCTGTCTGAATGTAAAAACCTGGCAGGTCTAAATCTAACTCTTAATGTCCCATCGCCACCGCAAAGCCAATGGCGTGAGTGTCGGTGTGGGAAAGGCTGATGGACCATTCGGCCAGCCCTTGTGCCTGCGCCAAGGCAATGGCCCGATTGTGCAGCACCAGCTGGGGCTTGCCCCGACCATCACAGACGACTTCCACATCGGTCCAGTTGATGTCGCCAATGCCGGTGCCTAACGCTTTACCCACCGCTTCTTTGATGGCAAAGCGACCGGCTAGACTGGGAATACGGCCGTTACAATAGCCAATCTCCTGCGCCGTGAAAAAACGGTGCAAAAAGCGGTCGCCATGCCGGGCAATGCCCCGTTCAATGCGGGCTATTTCGATCATGTCTACGCCAACGGCTAACATATTTGTTCCTAAAAGCAATTTTTACCGCAGAGAATGCAGAGGGCGCGGAGAAAAGTAAAAAAATCTCTGCGTTCTCCGCGCTCTCTGCGGTGAGGTTTAAATTTCTGGCCCAGCGACGGCGATGCCCAGGTTCTCTGTGCTGAGATATTTTTGGGCCGCAGCCTGCACCTGTTCCGGGGTGATGGCCCGCACCAGGTCGGGATATTCCAGCAGATAATCCAGCCCCCACTCATACAGCTCCATATCGGTGATGACGTTGGCGATGCCGCTGTTGGTTTCTAGCCCCACGGGCAGCGAACCGATGCGGTACGCCTGGCTGTCGGCCAGTTCTTCAGCGGGAACCCGTTCATTTTGGATGCGGGCAATCTCATCCAGGATGCTGCTGATTGCCTGTTCGGCCTTGTCTGGTGCGACACCGGCTGCGGCCAGCCAGGCCCCAGGCCCTAACCCGCCTTGTAGGCTGCTGTAAGCATAGTAGGCCAAGCCTTGCGCCTCGCGCACATTTTTGCCGATGCGCCCCATCATGCCAAACACACCTAAGATGGTATTCATCAGGCTGTAATCGAGATAGTCGGGCGCGGCGCGGTGGCCCGGGACGTCCCAGAGCGATGTCGCTTTGATATTTGTCTGGCATGGGGTGATGGTGGTGAAGACGGCCGTTTGGCATCACCAAATCCGGCAGTTCAGGCAGCGGCTGTTGATCCTCATTGTGCCAATCGCCCAGAACCGCTTGCACTTTGGCCAGCGCTTGCGCCGGTGACAATGCCCCCACAAAGCAGATGACCATACCCTGCGGACCATAATGATTGGCATGGAAGCGTTGTACATCGGCCACGCTGAGGGTAGGGACAGTTTGCAGGGAGCCATTTTGGGAACGGCCGTACGGATGGTTGGGGTAAATAAGCTCGCGCAGCGTACGGCTGGCCATGTGTTGGGTGTCGTTGGCTCGCATTTGCAGCCCGGTAATGATTTGCCCCTTGAGCTGCTTCAGCAAGGGTTCGGGGAAGACGGGCTGGCGCACTACATTGGCCAGCAGATTGAGCACCAGATCAGCATCTTCTGGCAGGCATTGGGCTGAGAGTGAGGTGAGATGATAGCCGCTGCTGAAGCTGAGTTCGGCCCCCACGGATTCCAGCTTTTCGTAAATCTCGTCGAAACTAAACTGCTGACTGCCGCGCATGAGGGAAACGGCCGTAAAGTTGGCCAATCCGCTCTGTTCAGCTGTTTCTGCCAAGGCTCCGGCAGGCAAATACCCCTCAATCATCACCGATTGAGAGCCAGGACGCTCGTAAACCAGCACCGTGATGCCGTTGGGCAGCGTTTCACGGTGAATGGTGGCGCTGCTGGGATAGTTGTGAGAATCGGTCATATGTTGTCCGGTTGTTTAAGACCCTAAGGGTTTAATTCTCTGGTGGTTTGGGTATTGAGGCTGAAAAACCCTCAGGGTCTCCCAGCTAGAACGCCATGATGATAACATTCACACCGTTTGCCACCAAATGCCGGTGCATTCCGGCAGGACGGTCATCTGTTCGGCCAGGATGCGGTCGGCCAGCGTGTCGCCAAAGAAGAAGCGGGTCAGGTCGGCCCCTTCCTGCGGCGAAGCGAATTGGTAGTCGGTGCGAATCCAGGTGTGGTTGAGTTGATATGTTTCTTCCCACCAGGTGTACAGCTCGGCCAAGTGGGGGGCAGGTGGTCTGGGCGTTTCAAAGCCGGTACCCAGCGTTTCTAGCAGGATGAAGGTGCCGCCGGGCTTGAGCAGCCGTTGCATCTCACCAATCATTTGTTTGATTTGCATTTGCCAACTATCTGGGAACCAGCCGGGGGCGTGGGCAAAGCTCCAGCCTTCGATGGCGATGTCGGCGCTGTGATCGGGCAGGGGGAGGTTTGTATTATCGGCGACGTGCAGCTGCCAGTTTTGCCAACCACCGGCCCGCAGTTTGCGCTCGGCGACGCTGAGCATGGGGGCGGAATTGTCGCAAGCGTCGATGTGGGCTACATGCGGAGCCAGCAGGCAGGTGAGCCGCCCGGTGCCTGCGCCAAATTCGACGACTTTTTGGTTGGTGAACGGCCGTATCTCTTCCAACGCTGGCAGCAAATTGCCTAAATAATCCTCTGCGGCGATCATTGCTTCGTAAGCTTCTGCTTTTGTGGCGTAGATAGTTTTATAGTCCATACTTTTTGTCATTGAGTAAATGGGTGTTCAGCTACCTGATTGCTGAACTGTGTGATTACCCGCCTCTGCTTTTCTCTTCGCATATTCAATTTCAAAAAATGCTTCTAGCTCGCCGAGTTTGTCATCCCGACCTAGCACTACCAGGATGTCATCTTCTTCCAAAACGGTGGATGATGCCGTGCCGAGCCGCATACGGGGACGGCCGTTTTCGCTGCGAGTTTCCACCAAGCCAATCACATTCAAATCAAATCGGCGGCGGAAGTCAATATCGATCAGCGTCCGGTTGGCCCATCTGGCCGGAATTGCCAGGCGGCGCACGCTGACGCCGGGCAAGATTTGGCGGTTCTCGAATGTTTCTCGCTGGGTGCGGTAAATGGTTTGCTCATGGGCCAAAATGGTGGCAATCACCATCATAAACAGGGCGGGCACCATGTAAACGGAGCCAAAGGCTTCCACGGCAAACATGATGGCTGCCATGGGAATGTTGGCGATGGAAACCAGGCTGGCCACCATTGCGGGAACGATGAGCATCATCGGTTCGTACCCAAATACGTTGGCCAGAGCAGCAGCAACCATCGTCCCAAAAAAGAGCGTGGGCACCAGCAGCCCGGCTGAACCGCCAGAAGTAATCGTAGCTAATGTAGCAATCATCTTGGCAACCAGGGCAATAAGCGCCACCGCGATGGTCAGTTCCCCGGCAAAGGCCATGTTGACCACCGATTCACCTGGCCCCAATACGAGTTCCAGCCCATGTTCTGTGAGGCCAAAGTATTGGGTAATATAATGGACCGTGAGCGCAATGATTCCGGTGACGAAGGCACCCAGCAGATGTCGCCGCCAAATATCAGGTTGCCTGTCGTAAAAGCCATGTTCAAAGCTGACGCGCAGCCGCCGGAAATATTGGCTGACCAATGAGACACAAATACCGAGCAACAGCAAAACGGCAAAGTAGCGCAAGTCACTGGGCGGCACAAAAAGCAGCCCGGATTCAAACGGTACGGGGTGCCCTTCTGTGACCAAATCGGTAAGGAAGAAGGCTACCAGGGAAGAAATGAGCGCATAGACGAGCTTTTCGATGACGGGCCGGTAGCGGTACATGACCTCTGAGGCGAAAAAGGCAGCGGCAAAAGGGGTGCCAAGCAAGACGGCCACGGCGGCCGCAATGCCGCTAAGCTGGGCAGTTTGCAGATGGTCGGTTTTGTTGGGCTGCCACCAACGCCAGAAGCGCGCCCCAAGGGTGAGATGCTGGCCTTGAGTAACGGTTAAGGTTCTGGGTTTGAACAGCCCAGCGGAGACGCTTTCGCCAATGAGGGTGACGCTGGCTTCCAGCCCGCCACTGCCACCTAAGCCCAGGGTTGCCATCGTAGCCAAAAATTTACGGATGGCCAGGGAAAAGGTGGGTAGTTCCCAACGCACCTCCACCCCTTCTTGCCCGGTAAGCGCCTGCTCGAAGGATGGCTCAGAAGTGTAGTAGAGGGAGATGGCGCGTTCCAGGCCGTCCCCTTCGACATCGTTCAGTTCGTGGATGTGGTCTTCTTTGTCGCGGTAGTAGAGAGTGGACGGCCGTAACTGAGCCAGCCAGGCGACGATCAAGGCACCAATGAGCAGTGGAATGAACAACAGCCAGGGGGAAGGTCCAGTTTCTACGAAGTGGAGAATGTTTTCAAACAGCCAGTGAACGGCCGTTTTCAGGCTGAACACCATCGCCCAAATAACCACGCCAATAATGATGGACTGAACAGCCAGACGTTGTTCTTCTTCGTCAAAAAATTTGGGCAGTTTGCGGACGATGCTCAGGTGTGTCACTGCATCCAGGAGGGCGTTGCCGATGGATTTCATAAGTTAATCAAGTCTATTCACTGCAAAGTTTTCGCCAGAAACGGCCGTTAAATCCACTACCATTTCTTGCCCGCCAAAACCATCCACCAGGTCGTGCGCCCGCACCGTCACCGTGGTGACTTCAGTGGGAATGGGAATGTTGCTTTGGCTGCGGGTGAATGGCTGCTCGTTTTCGTGCGGGTGCAGCAGAAGACGGGTGAATGGGTCGTCAGGGTTGGCTTTGGCAATGTTACCGTCAGGTAACACAACATCCCAGCCGTCGGCATAATCTTCCCAGCCGCTATCGGGGTGGGCCACTTCTACGGAAAAGGTCCAGAGGCCAACGGCCGTTTCCGTTGCGGAAACAAACAGCACGTCGGCATTGGCTGCCGCGCTGGTTTCTGGCGGTGTGGCGGTTGGTTCGATGGGTTCTGTTGTGGGTGTGGGGTTGGCGGGAACGGCCGTTGCTTCTACAAGCAAAACTGGTCCAGTCCCGACTGGATTAGGTTGGTTACCAATATCACATCCTGCAGCCAACGCGATCAAAACAAGCGCAAACAGTCCGATCCTCAAAAACCTTGTCACCCTGTCACCACTTCCGGTTCATACCAGCCGACTGTACGTTGAGACGGCCGTAAATAAGTTGCTCGCACGCGCTCGATATCATCAAGGGTGATCTGGCTCAATCGCTCCAGCACCGTTTCATACCAGGCATAATCACCAATGACCGCTTCCGTCATGCCCAGCAGCTGTGCTTGACCGGTGATGCTTTCCCCAGCCAGTACAAATTCCGCTTTGGCCCGTTTAAGCGCTTTTGCCAGTTCCTGTTCGGTGATGGGTGTGGATTCCAGTCGGGCCAGTTCCTCATCTAGCGCTGTTTCTACTTCAGCCAGGGTACGGCCTGCCTGTACCACTGCGTTGATGCTGTACAAATACGGGTCGATGGTGGGTGTGAGGCTGCCGTAGGCGCTGGCCGCCAGTTCGGTATTCACCAGCGCTTTGTACAGCCGCGAGCTTTTGTTGCTGCCGCCACCGCCAAACATGCCCAAGCTGCTGCCTCCAGCAAAAGCGGCGTTCAGCAGCACCAGTGTTAAATAATCTGGGTGCGCTGCTGCTGGGGCGCGGTAAGCGGCAGTAAGATAGGCGGTGTCACCCGGTCCTTGCACCACCACGCGGCGCTCCCCTTTTTGTGGGGGCTCCTGCCGGGTGACCGGGTTGGTCGGCTTGCCAGCGGTCAGGCTGCCAAACTGGGCTTCGATGCGCTGCTGCATCTCGCTGGCGGCAAAATCGCCCACGGCCACGATGATGGCATTGTTGGGCACGTAATGCCGCCGGTAATGGCCATACAAATCGTCGCGGCTGATGGTGGTTAAATCAGCCAAATCGCCAATGATTTCATGGTGGTAAGGATGCACGCGAAAGGCGGCGGCGGTTAGCTCTTCGTTAAGCTGGAAGGAGGGATCGTTTTCGTACATTTGCCGCTCGGAAATGATGACGGTACGTTCTGATTCCACTTCATCTGGCGTCATGATGGTGTTGTGCATGCGGTCGGCTTCTAATTGCAGAGCCAGGTCGATTTTGCTGACGGGCATCGTTTCATAGTAGGCGGTGAAGTCAACCCAGGTGAAGGCATTCCAGAAGCCACCTTCGCGGGAGACCATGCCATCCAGCGAGCCATTGGGGAAAGTGGGGGTGCCTTTGAACATCATGTGCTCAACCCAGTGAGAAACGCCAGTGTTGCCTGGTTTTTCATGTCGGCTGCCGACACGGTACCAGATCATAAAGCTGGCGACAGGAGCGTGGTGCATCTCTTTTAGCACGATGGTCAGGCCGTTATCGAGGGTTGTTTTGTGAACCGAGTTTGTCATGAATTATCCTTTGCCGCTGTTGAGTACAGGGGTTTGGATTATAGCAATGGATGGGGGATTGGGGAAACGGCCGTTTCCCCCAAAAACAAAAAAACCTGTCCAGCAGCAAGGCTGCTGCCGGACAGGTTAGCAATCTTTAATGTGAAATGGTGCTTACGGTTGTTTTTCCAGTTCTTTTTCTGGCACGGCACCATTGGCAGAGAGTACGGCCGTTTCCAGCTCAGATTCCAGCAAAGCACCACCGACAGACAGGTAATCATACCCTTTTTCTACCAGGCTACTGTAATCGGGCATCATGCGACGGCCGTCAATCACCAGGTAAGGTGGCTTCACCGCTTTCTCGATGGTGCGTGACAGCCCCCGGAACTCTTCCCAATCGGTAGAGATGTACACTGCGTCGCTGCCATCTAATGCTTCTTGCACCGTATCATGGTAGCTGATGCGCTCAAATAAGTGGTTTTTCTCTGGATTGAACCAGTATTGTTGAGCCGCATCCATCGCCAGCGGATCGTAGGCGCGAATGGATTTGACGCCTTTGCTTAACAGCGCTTCGACTGCTTTCAGGGCGGCCGAATCACGCATGTCGTTCGTCCGCTTTTTGAAAGCCAAGCCTAAAATGGCAACTGTCTTTTGGTTAAAGTTGAAATCAGCTTCGTGGATGGCCCGGTCAATGAGGTATGTTTTCTGGTACTCATTAATATTGTAGACTGCTTGCAGCAGGTCAGTCGAGCAGCCAGCCTGGTTCAGTTGGTAGATGAGCGACTGAATATCCTTGCCAAAGCAGCTGCCACCAGCGCCATTGCTCACATAAGACCCCCAGGTGCTAATGCGTGTATCGGCCGTCACGCCAATCTTCAAATCTTCCATGCGTACGTTGGGCAATGCTTCCGCCACGCGAGCGCCAACCCCATTCCAGAAGGAAATGTAGGTGAGCAGCAGAGTGTTGCCCATGTATTTGATCGCTTCGGACGTTTCTGGCGTGGTTTCCACATACTTAATACGCACATGGTTCACAAACTGCGAATAAACTCGGCGCAAAATCTTGAAATCTTCCTCGGTATCGGCCCCAACCACGATGCGGTCAGGACGACGTGAGCCTTCAATGGCGTTGCCCTGGGCCAGAAATTCTGGATTGGAAGCAACGCCAAAGTTTTCGACGCCGTGTTCTTGCAAGATGCGTTCCAGCAGGCGGGCGGTGCCCACCGGGACGGTGCTCTTGTTGACCAGCACGACGCGGTTGTTATTTTTGCGCTTGGCTAACAGCGTGGCAATGTCGTGGGCGGCCTTAAGATAGTAGGTGAGGTCCGTGGAGCCATCCCGGTTGGGTGGCGTGTTGATGCACATGTAAAAGACATCTGTCTCCTCAACAACATCGCTGATGTCTGAGGTGAAAAATAAATAGCGGTCAATGGTGTCGGCGATGGCCGCAGGCAAGCCTGGCTCATTGACAAATCGCTCAATTTGTACTGGATCGCCGCTTTGATAGGCAGCAATTTTTTTAGGGTCAATATCATAGGCATACACTTCATGACCCGCTTCTGACAAAACGGCCGCATGCGGCAAACCTACAAACCCGGTGCCAACAACAATAATTTTCATGTTACTTACTCCTTCAACTAGCAAATATCACTTTTGCTATAAGATTTTTACAAAGTTTTCCAAGATCAGTGGCGGTGAAGAAATGTGGACGTTCGGTAAAACTTTAAGGATTGATTTTATTTGTTAAGCTTGTCATTTTATTTGTAAAGAGGCACAAATTAGCTCCCAAAATACCACAGTTGACACTACTGTGACACTCTTACATTTGTACTTTCAGCACGCATTTCCCTCTGGCTAATCAAACTGGCGGTGCGACGGCCGATTTCCACCGCAAAATTTGTCCCGCGATCCCATGGGTACACCTGGCTCATGCTGGCAAAATAAAGGCCAGGGATGGGCGTTTGTATCGTGGGAATATTTTCTGAATGGTTGAGCAAGGGCACCGGCTGGGCATAGCTGGCGCGAAACAGCCAACTTTTGCGGATCCAGTCTGGCCGGAATTCTGGGTTGATTTTGCTCAAAGCGTCAGTGAATAACTTTTCTAATTCCGCCTGGTTCATGCTCATGTAGGGATGGTCTGGGTTGACATAATCCCCGCAGTAGATAATGTGATCGCCGCCGTAATGCTGCCGATCGATGTAGTTGGTGTGTTCCACCAGGGCCAGGAATGGCAGTTCGTTTTCGCTTTTGTTGGTGGAGGTGGCGGGTATGTTGAGCCAGTAGGTGCCACTGTCGGCCATAAGCGGCCGTTTCAGAGCCAACGTCAGCACCACTGCCCCCATGCTTTTGAGTTTGAGTAGCTGACCCAGATAATCCTCCGGCAGGCTGGGAGCCATTTTGCTAAGTAAGTGGGGAGATGTCGTTACCAGGCAAGCATCAAACTGCTCCGTCTGCTCATTTGTGGTTATGTCAAGCTTGTTGCCGCTTTTGGGAGTAATGGCCTGGACAGGAGCGTTGCGGTTGATCTGGCCACCACGTTGGGTTACGGCCGTTTCCAACGCATCAATAAACGCTTGAAAACCACCCTTAAAATAACCTAGCTTAAAGCTGCGCACGTATAGTCTGGCCCACAGCCAGGCCATGTTCACCTTATCGTAATAGTCGCCAAATTTGCCGATGAGCAACGGCTTCCAGGAAACCTCATAGATTTTTTGGCCATAAAAACGGCGCGTCCAGGAAACGGCCGTGTGCTTTTCCAAATAGCGCCAAAATTTAGTAAAGCGAATAAACGCGCCCACCACGCCAAATCGGAAAAAGTCAACGATGTTGTAGCCAGGAAATTTGAACCAATCAATCGGATTGCTAAACGGGTAAATGTTTCCTTCATACAAAATGGAGGTGCGCGGCGTGGGGAAAAACAGCTTGTCCTTGATGCCCAATTCCTCAACCAGGCCAATAATCGCTTCATCCGATTCAAACAGATGATGGTAAAATTTCTCCAGCGGCCATTCCCATGTTTCATCCTGAAAGCCGGTTGCCAGTCCACCAACCTGTTCGCTCGCCTCAAACAGCGTCACTTGATGACCTGCTTGTAGCAAATCATACGCCGCTGCCAATCCGGCCAGCCCCGCCCCCACAATCGCTATTTTCATACGCTGGCCTCCTGCTCAGCCACCTGCACCGCCCGACCAAAATCGGCCCAGCCCAGCCCTTCGTGGAGCATGTAGTAGCCGCCTAACAGCGTGATGGGCAGCCAGAGGGCGGCGTGCAGCACCAGTGTATAAGCCGTGGCTAATCCTTGCTCAATGCCGTACAGGGTCAGCACAGCAATGCCGGGGCCATCAAATGTGCCTACGTAGCCGGGGGCAGAAGGCAAAGTCGTGGCCAGATTGACAATGCCGTTCATAAGCATCAGGGCAAAGAAGTTCACCTCAAAGCTGAAGGCGTGCATCACAAACCAATACTTAACCGTTTCCAGCAGCCAGATGACGACGGAGGTGAAGAAAATCATGAGGACGTTTTGGAAGCTGCGCAGCGATTCCAAGCCGGTGAGGAAGCGGGCCAGGAAGTCGAGCAACGGCCGTTTCACCCGCTCCGGTAAAAATTTATCCCCTAACCACTCAGCCAGCGCAAAAAAGCGATCTGGCATGGCGGCCAGGGCAAAAAAGATGACCATCGCCACAAAAAAGAGCACGCTGGCCATCACGACAATCGTGCGAATAGAGCCATCGTCGCCGGGAATAGGGGTAAAGGGCAGGGCCACAAAAACAAAAACCAGCATCACCAGGCCGTCAAAAACCCGCTCCACAATGACGGTGGCCAGACTGGCGCTCATGGGCACATCTTCGCGGCGGCGCAGCACGTAAGAGCGCAGCACTTCCCCAGCGCGGAAGGGGTAGATGTTGTTGCCCATATAGCCGATGACCACCACAGGGAACAGTTGGCGCAGGGGGATTTGTTTTAACGGCCGTAACATATAATCCCAACGCCACGTCCGCGCCCACACGGCTACAAAGTAAACAGCCACACCCGGCAGCAGCCACCAATAGTTGGCAGCCTGCAAGCCGTCCCAAACATCATTCAGTTCCAGCCCGCGCAGCGCCAGCCAAAGAAAAACGGCGCTGATGGCAACGCCGACCCCAAAGTAAATACGTTTCAAAGATATAACCTCAATGTTTATAATACACGGTGCCGCAACACAAACCGCAATTGTAGCAAAAGCCAAATTTGAGGTCGAGTAACGTTAAACATCTTTTTGGCTTTTGTAGAGAACAAAAAGCCCTTAAAAATAGATTCAACTTAAAGAAGCTTTTGTTCTCCTGAACGTAAACCGCGAATAGCTCTCAGGTTTTCTAAAGACTTTTTACGGTTTACGTAACAGTATCATGCAAATAGCCTCTGTCATCTCGAATTACGGTATTTTAAATGATGGTGGACCGCAACAGAAATCGCTTTTCCGATACTGCTTTGACAAGCGTTTAAAATTATGCTAATTTTTAGCCAGTTTTTGTATGGCAATTTTCATGACTGGTTAGGAAAATTGCTCTGTTTAATCTTAGGAGGTTGGTAACCGTGGCAGAACGTGAAGTCGGTACTGTGAAATGGTTCAATAATGACAAAGGTTATGGCTTTATTGAGCGCGATGCAGGTGGGGACATCTTCGTCCATTACAGTGCCATTCAAGGCAGTGGCTATCGTTCGTTGGAAGATGGCCAGCGGGTAGAATTTGCAGTAGCAGAGGGTCCTCGTGGGCTTCAGGCTCAAGAGGTAAACCGAATCGCTGATTAGCATCTCTAACTTGCAACCAAAAAGAGCACATCGCCTGATGTGCTCTTTTTTTATGCCTGAAAATGTTGGCCAAGACTATCGGCCAAAATGCATGGGCATGATGATGTGGACAAAATCATTGTCGCCGACGGGTTTGATAACGCCGGGTTCCATGGGATTGGTGGTTTCTAGCGCCACTTGTGGTGTGTCGATAACGTTTAACACGTCGGTCATGTATTTCACGTTGAAGGCAATCTCGATGGACTCGCCATCGACGTTGGCATCAATCGGGGCGACGGAATCGCCCGTTTCGGTACTAGTGGCAGCAATAACGGCCGAACCGGGACTGAGTTCATCTCCTGGCTCGATGCGCACTCTGGCGGTGTGGCTGGATTCGCGGGCAAAAATTTCGGCGCGCTTGCAGGCGCTGCGGAATTCGGCCGTGCTTAACACGGTGCGCGTCAGGGTGTTCTTGGGGATGATGGGCGTGTAGTCCGGGAATGTTTCATTGATGAGCTGGGAGACCAACACTACATTGTCCATGTCGAACACGACCTGATTGCGGCCTTCGGGTAAAGAAATGTAGACAGCGTCGGTGTCGTCGCTGGCAATGCGGGCCAATTCCATCAGTGCCCGCGCCGGAATGATGATGTCTATGGGGTTTTCTACATAACCGGGAATATGGGCGGAGCGTAAAGAGAGTCGAAAGCCATCAGTGGCAGCCATGAGCATTTTGCTATCTTCAAAATGGGTGGAGACGCCAGTGAGGGTGGGGCGGGTATCGTCGGTGGCGGCGGCCAGTGCTACCTGGCTGATTATTTGTTTAAGTACGGCCGTTTCCACGCGAATCCTGTTTTCTTGATCTGGCTGAGGTACCAGCGGGAACTCCTGGGCATCGATGCCTTTGATGTTGGCCTCGGTACGGCCGCAGGTGACGTGAATCGTCTGAGTTTGCTCGTTGAGCACCAAATCGACCCGATCTTGGGGTAATGCACCGACCAAATCACCAAAGGTGCGGGCCGGAACAGTGATCGAACCTTCTTCTTCAACCTTAGCCCCAATCCAGGCTGTCACCACAATTTCTAAATTGGTAGCTGATAGTTTGAGACGGCCGTTGTCGGTTTCTAGCAGCACGTTGGCCAACACGGGCAGCATAGACCGGGTGCTCACGGCTCGACTGACGATATTTAACCCTTTTGCCAGGTTTTCTTGCAGACAGGAAACTTTCATTGCCACCACTCCCTAAAGTATTGTTGTATTATCCCGCATGTGCGCCTGTGGATAGTATACAGGAACGGGACCCGCAGGGCAAGACGAGAGTAGGGGTGAATTAAAAGAAGAATGGGACGCAGATAAACGCAGATGACGCTGATTTTTCGTTCGATCTTATTCGCGACGTAACCAGTCCAACGCCCCAATCCCAGCCGCGCGGCCCGAGGCGAAGCAGGCGGTCAGCAGGTAGCCGCCCGTTGGGGCTTCCCAGTCCAGCATTTCGCCCGCGCAGAAGACGCCGGGTAGGTCGTGCAGCATCAATGTTTTGTCTAAAGCAGCGAAGGTGACGCCGCCAGCGCTGCTAATCGCTTCGGCCAGCGGGCGCGGTGCGGTGAGGGTGATGGGCAAGGCTTTAATGGCCGCTGCCAGCCGGGCAGGATCGGCAAAGTTGGCGGGGGGCACTATTTCCCGCAGCAGCCCTACTTTCACCCCTTTCAGATGAATGCGGCTTTGCAGGTGGCTGGCCATCGAGCGGGAGCCGCGTGGCTTGGCCAAACGTCGGCAAAGGTCAGCCTCGGATTTGTCTGGGGCCAGATCGAGGTGGAAGGTGGCACGGCCGTTTACGGCAATTTCGTCACGCAGCAGGGCGGAAGCGGCGTAAATCAAGCTGCCTTCTACGCCAGTTTCGGTGATGATAAATTCGCCGCGCTGTTGAAAATTTTTGAAATGGAGAACGGCCGTTTTCACCGGTGCGCCCGCAAATTTTTCCCGAAAATGATCGCTCCAGCCCACATCAAAGCCACAGTTGGCAGGCCGAAGTGGCGCAATCTCTACCCCGCGCGCTTGCAGCAGCGGCACCCAACCGCCATCAGAGCCAAGCTTGGGCCAACTACCGCCACCCAGCGCCAGGACCACGGCATCCACCTTGACTTGCTTTTCGCTGTCTGGTGTCGCAAAGCGGAGCGCGCCATTCTCTGCCCAGCCCAGCCAGCGGTGCTGCCTGTGGAAAGTCACGCCTGCTGCTCGGAGGCGGTGCAGCCAGGCGCGCAGCAGTGGGGAGGCTTTCATCGTGGATGGGAAAACGCGCCCAGAACTACCGACAAACGTCTCAATGCCCAAATCGTGTACCCAGGTGCGTAATGCATCCGGGCCAAACGCGGCCAGCAGGGGTTCAATGTGGGAGC
>JBNKLQ010000008.1:0-43417 GCA_050292445.1 Promineifilaceae bacterium (SeqCode)
GGTATCGAGCTGCTCGATTTGGCTGCTGCTGAGTTGCAAACCCATTGTTTGTTGCAAAAATTGGGCGGCTTCATCGGGCGTAAAGCGCAAATCGCGGCTGCCAATCCAGTTAAGCGCATCTTGGGCGCGCAGCAGGGCCAGCGGCAGGGGCGGTTCGCTGCGGCTGGTGATGATGAGGTGCAGCTGCACCGGCATGTTTTGCAAAATGAAGGTGACGGCTTCATGCACGGCTGGGGCGGTGATCAAATGGTAATCGTCAAGGACGATAACGGCCGTTTCCTCCCCCAGCGCTAAATCATTTAGCAGGGCAGTGAGAATGGCTTCGGTGTCGTTGTAGCGGTAGGTGGAGGTGAGCCGGGCCAGGGCCGCCTCGCCAATTTCTTCACGGACGGTGCCGATGGCGGCAAAGAGGTAAGCCAGGAAGCGGGCTTCATCGTTGTCGTTGGTGTCCAGCGACAGCCAGGCAACGGGCCGCTCCATTTGGGCAATCCATTGGCTGGTCAGGGTGGTTTTGCCGTAGCCCGCCGGGCCAGTGATGAGGGTGAGCTTGGGTTGGATGGTGCCTTCGGGAGAAACGGCCGTATTCAATCGATCCAGCAAACGCGGCCGCACGACGGGATTGGTTCGTAGTCGCGGCAGGGTGAGCTTGGTTTGCAGCAACGGCCGTTTGGGAGATTCAATTTCAGTTTTAAGGTTCGCCTGTTCCATGGCGGTATTATACACCAGTTGTTGTTGGGGGAGTTTTGCTCAGAGAGTGAAGTGAAAAGTAAAAAGTGAGAAGTGACAAGTTGCATGTAGTCTTCTTAACTACTTGCAACCCGCTTCTAACTGCTTACTGACCTACTGAATACCGACCTACTGCTCCCTTTTCTGCCAGCCTTCGCTGCCGATAAGGGGGACAAAGCGAACGGGGGTGAGGGTTTTGTGACCATATTGACCGTTGGGCTTGCGCCAGACGAGTTGGAGTCTTTGCTTTTTTCGTGAACCGACGGGCATGATGAGACGGCCGTTTCCTCCCAACTGATCCCGCAGCGAAATGGGCACTTTCGGTCCTGCCGCCGCCACCACAATAGCGTCATAGGGTGCCGCTGTTGGCCAGCCCAGCGTGCCATCCCCCATATGCACTGCAATATTTTCATAGCAAAGCTGATTGAGCCGCGTTTTGGCGTAATCTACCAACTCCTCCTTCCGTTCAACGGTGTGGACTTGTTGCACAATCTGGGCCAAAACGGCCGCTGCGTAGCCAGAGCCAGTGCCAATTTCCAGCACGTTAAAATGTGGCTGCAATTTCAGGGCAGAAAGCATGAGGGCGACCACATACGGCTGGGAAATGGTTTGTTTGGCGGGCAGCGGCAGTGCGCCATTGTAGTAAGCGTGCTCCAGATGGGATTCGGGCACAAAATATTCGCGGGGAACGGTGTTCATAGCTTGCAGAACGGCCGTATCTCGAATACCCCGTTTCCGTAAATCTGCCACCATTTCGGCACGCAGTGCTTCAAAATCAAACATCATTGGTTTGCCCAAAGCGGGTGAGCAGCTGGAATATTGCTGCCGTGCCAAAGTCGAGCGCCTCTGCTGGAATGCGCTCATCTGCTGCATGAATGGTGGCGCTAAAGTTGAAGTCCGGCGGCAACTGCATCGGCAAGAAGCCGTAGGTTTGGATGCCTAGTCGGGCAAAGTGGCGGGCATCGGTGACGGCGGGCAGCACCAGCGGGATCGGCACACCGTTGGGATCAGCCTGACGCAAAATGTTAGCCAGCGTCTCAAACAAGGCCATATTGGCCGCCGGTGGACCTGGATCATGGGCGAACATCTTGATTTCTACTTCGCCCCCCAGCAAATCGCGCAGTTCGTTGATGAGGTCTTGAGGTTGGTAGCCAGGTAGAAGACGGCCGTCCAACTGCAAGCTAATCTCACTGGGAATCACGTTGATCTTATGGCCGCCCTGCACAATGGTTGGGCTGACGGTGTGGCGCAGCAAGGCGTCAAATTGCTGCCGCATGCTGCCCATCAATTTGAGCGTGGTGTTGGCCAGCCGGGGATTGAGCACCTGGCGCAATATCAGGCTGGTAGGGAAGGGAACATTGGCGGCGATGGCGCGGTACATGGCTCGGACCTCAGGCGTTATGTGTACCGGCAGGCGCGTTTGGTCCAGCTTGGTGAGAATTTGACCTAGCTTGGCCATCGCCCCGCCTTGAATCGGGCTGGAGCCATGCCCGCCAGGACCGCGCACGGTCAGTTCCAGGGAGCAAATCTGTTTTTCGGCCACCATGATCGGGTAGAAGGTTTGCCCTGCCAGCTGCATGGTGAAGCCGCCAAACTCGCCAATGGCAAACTGGACGCCTTCAAACTGCTCGGGATGCTCTTCCACCAAAAAGCGAGCACCCATCTCGCCGCCAACCTCTTCGTCGCTCAAAATAGTGAGGATGAGGTCGCCGGGTGGGGTGATGCCTTCCATCTGCATCTTTAGGAAAGCAGCGACCATCATGGCTACACCGCCTTTCATGTCCAGCGCGCCGCGCCCCCAAATCATGCCGTCGATCAGCTCACCAGCAAACGGGTCCTGCTGCCACTCCTGGTCTTCGGTAGTGACGACATCGACATGGCCTTGCATGAGCAGAGGCGGGGCGGTGCCATTTCCGGGCAGGCGGGCAATGAGATTCGGCCGTTTTTCGTCTTTGGCCAGAATGGTGGTTTCAACGCCGGCAGCTTGCAGCAGTTCATTGATGTACTGTACGCAGGCCAGTTCATGCCCTGGCGGGTTGGTTGTGTTGAAGCGGATGAGTTGTTGCAGCAGTTCGGACGGCCGTTTGTAAATCGAGGGGTCAGACATTTTTTTCTTCCTGAAATAGGTTTCTTGGTTGGCATCAATTTTGGGAAAATTATAGCAGATTTCTGCTCAAGAACGGGCCAGTTGGGCAGTAGGTATTTTAACGTATGGCAGGATTGGCTCTTGACAAACTAATTAAATTAGTTTATATACTAACTATATTAGTTTAACTGTTAAATTTTAGGAGAACCGAAATGAAACTAACCCAACACGGAAAAAATATGTGGCAGGTCACTCGCTTTGCCTTCTTTAACAACTATCTGGTGCGTGAAGAAGATGGCCTGACCTTGATTGATGCCAACATGAGTGGCAGCCAGAAAGCGATAATGGCTGCGGCAGAAACAATCGGTTTGCCCATCACCCGCATTACACTCACCCACGCCCACGGCGATCATGTCGGTTCGCTGGATGAGGTAGCAGCGCTGTTGCCAGAGGCGGAAGTGGCTTTTGCCCCGCGCACGGCCGAATTTCTGCAAGGCAACCTTGAACTGCAACCCGACGAGCCACAGGCAAAATTACGTGGCAGTTTTATGAAGCGGTCCACCAAGGCAACACGTCTGCTGGAACCAGGTGATATGCTGGGTTCTCTGCGCGTGATTGCCGCCCCAGGGCACACGCCAGACCAAATCGCCTTTTGGGACGAGCGAGATGGCACGTTAATTGCTGGAGATGCTTTCCAGACGGCGGCGGGAACGGCCGTATCGGGCATCATGCGCTGGCTGTTTCCCTTCCCAGCGATGGCTACCTGGCACTTACCGACGGCGTTAGAAACAGCGGTGACCCTGCGCAACTTAAACCCAACCCGGTTGGCTGTAGGGCACGGTCGCGTGTTAGAAAATCCGGTGAACCAGATGGAACTGGCGATTGAAGAAGCGGAGGCCAAGGTACATGTCCAAACGAAGATGGCTTAATCGGCAACTGGTCATTAAACGGGCGGCAGAGCTGGTGGATGAGGCGGGTGGCGTTACGGCCGTTAGCCTCACCACCCTGGCGCAGTCGCTGGAAATCCGCACGCCGTCGCTTTACAACCACGTCGCCAACCTGGAAGATTTGCAGAATGGTCTGACGGTGTACGGTGCCACGCTGCTGCTGGCCGACCTGCGGCAGGCGGCACAGGGACTGGTGGGGCAAGCGGCAATCATGGCTCTGGCCAACGCTTACCGCCAGTTTGCCCACGAGCATCCTGGCCTTTACCCACTGACGATTCGCGCCCCAGAGCCGGAGGAAACGGAGCTGGTGGCTCTGTCCCAGGAGCTGATTCAGCTTTTGCTGCTCATCATGAGTTCGCTGGGCTTGCAGGGGGATGATGCCATTCATGCCATTCGCGGGCTGCGGGCCATTTTGCACGGCTTCACCAGCCTGGAGGCGGCAGAGGGGTACAAAATGGCATTGGATCAGGAAGAAAGTTTTCGCCGCCTGGTTACGACTTATCTGGAAGGGCTTTTATAGAGGATAAATCAATGGCAATTCTGCACGCGATCAATTTAGCCTTACGGTTTGTGTTGGAGCTGTGTTTGTTGGCAGCCCTGGGTTATTGGGGTTTTCAGCTGGACCAAAGTTTGCTACTGCGTATTGTGGCTGGAGTGGGTGCGCCACTGCTGGCGGCGACGGTTTGGGGCATGTTTGTCGCTCCCAAAGCGGCCAATCAGCTGGCTGATCCGGCGCGATTTGGCGTGGAATTGACGTTGTTTGCCTTGGGGGCGGGGGCGCTGTGGTTGGCGGAACGGCCGTCTCTCGGCGCAGCCCTTCTCGTCATCTATCTTATCAATCGCGGACTGTTGTGGTTGTCGGGATAAGAGCTACCGCAGAAACGCAGTAGGGAAAATCTGCGCTAATCCGCGTCATCTGCGGCCAATTTCTAATCCCCGTCGTAGCTAATGCCTGCTTCATCCAGGCGGCGCATCCGTTCCCATTCGGGGATGTCACCATCGGCTCCGGCTTCTTTGAGCACCATGATTTGTCGCAGCTCAATGATCTGGTCGCGCAGCTGGGCCGCTTTCTCGAACTCTAGATTTTGGGCGGCCGTTTTCATCTGCTTTTCCAGCTCTTTGATCATCTGGTGCAGTTCCGCTTTGGGCAGATCGGCCGTGGTGGTGTAGGTCCCTTTCCCTTCAGCCAATGCCGCTTCTTCTTTGTAATGTTCCGAGATGTCGTCTGTCAGGTCGCGTACCAGTTTACGGATGCTCTTGGGTTCGATGCCGTGGGCCTCGTTGTAGGCCTGCTGTCGTTCGCGCCGCTCGTTGGTTGTATCGATGGCCGCCTGCATGGAGCGGGTGATTTTGTCGGCATACATGATCACCTTGCCCTCCACATGGCGCGCTGCCCGGCCAATTGTCTGCGTCAGCGACGTTTCTGAGCGTAAGAACCCTTCCTTGTCGGCATCCAAAATGGCCACCAGGGAGACTTCGGGCAGATCCAGCCCTTCACGCAGCAAATTGATGCCCACAACCACATCAAAAACACCCATGCGCAGGTCACGCAAAATTTCGGTGCGCTCGATGGTGTGTACTTCGGAGTGCAAATAATGAACCTTGACGCCCATTTCCAGGAGATAGTCGCTTAAATCTTCGGCCATGCGCTTGGTGAGCGTGGTGACGAGCACCCGTTCGCCTCGTTCTGTGCGCTGGCGGATTTCGCCCAGCAGATCGTCCACCTGGCCTTTGGCGCTGCGGACTTCCACTTCGGGGTCCAAAACGCCAGTGGGGCGAATGACCTGATGTACGATCTGGTCTGAATGTTCCAATTCGTACGGGCCTGGTGTGGCGGTAGTGCAAATCACCTGGTTAATGCGCTGGTCAAATTCGTCAAAGTTTAGCGGGCGGTTGTCCAGCGCACTGGGCAGGCGGAAGCCGTAATCGACCAGCGTTTGCTTGCGGCTGCGATCCCCGGCGTACATGCCGCGCACCTGGGGAATGGTCATATGGCTTTCGTCCAGGATGAGCAGGTAGTTGGCGGGGAAATAATCCATCAGCGTCCAGGCTGGTTCGCCCTCCTGGCGCTGATCCAGGTGGCGGCTGTAATTTTCAATGCCGGAAGTGAAGCCGATTTCGCGCAGCATTTCCAGATCGTAGCTGGCGCGCTGCTCGATGCGTTGGGCTTCCAGCAGCATTTTGCGCTCTTTGAAGTAAGCGATGCGCTCCGTTAGCTCGGTTTCGATGTCGTTGATGGCCTGGGCCAGCTTGGCCTCATCGGTGACAAACTCACGGGCAGGGAAGATGTCGATCTTGGCCATGTCTAGCAGCAGTTCGCCGGTGAGGGCGTCAAATTCGCTGATGCGCTCAACTTCATCCCCCCAAAATTCAATGGAGTAAGCGGTCTCGGCGTAGGCGGGGAAGATTTGCAGCGTGTCGCCGCGCACGCGGAAGGTGCCGCGCCGTAGTTCCAAATCGTTGCGGTCGTACTGGATGGTGACTAGACTGCGCAGGAGGGTATCGCGCCGATAGCTTTTGCCGCGCTCAATCTCGACGGTGACTTTGCCCCAGGCGTCTGGGCTGCCGATGCCGTAAATGCAGGAAACGGAAGCGACGATGATCACATCCTGGCGGCTCATGAGGTTGGCCATCGTTTGCAGGCGCAAACGGCCGATTTCATCATTAATTTGTGTCTCTTTTTCGATGAACAGGTCGTGGCGGGGGACGTATGCTTCTGGTTGGTAGTAATCGTAGTAGCTGACAAAGTAAGAAACGGCGTTCTTGGGGAAAAATTCGCGGAACTCGCTGTAGAGCTGGGCGGCCAGGGTTTTGTTATGAGCAATGACCAGGGTGGGCTTTTGCGTTTGCTGGATGACATTGGCCATGGTGAATGTCTTGCCGGTGCCGGTTGCGCCGAGGAGCGTCTGGAACTTGTCGCCGCGCGCCAGCCCTTCGACCAGCTTTTCGATGGCAACAGGTTGGTCCCCCATTGGGGCAAAATCAGATGCAATTTGGAACTTGGGCATAGGGTTCCTCATTTCTTGCCGCAGATTACGCGGATTAATCGAATTGCTTCTTTATCAGAACGTAAGTTCGTAATTCTACCACAAAAACCGTGGCAACAAGCGGTGTTTTGGTCTGAATTTAGGACAATGCTAATTTGCCTATCGGGCCTCAATGCGCCAGCAGCGGTGAATTTTGTCGTTGCGGAAATCTTCGGGGATGGTTTGTGGGGTGATGTCGGTGGCGATGTAGGGGCGGGGAACGGCCGTTTCATCCAGCTTAAAGCCGCGTGAATTGGTGCTAAAAATGAGGCTACCATTTTTAGCCAGCCGTGCCAGGCAGGCCCGAATCAGTTCAGGATGATCCCGATCCACTGAAAATGAGCTGCGCGCCATTCGCTTGGAGTTGCTAAACGTGGGCGGATCACAAATGATGAGGTCGTAACTGCGCTTTTCTGCTGCTAGAAATTGCCAGCAATCCTGGGCGATGACGCGGTGCTGCTTGCCGGGGCGGAAGCCGTTATGCTGTAAGTTGCGGCTGGCCCAGTCGCAATAATTTTTGCTCAGATCAACGGTGGTTGTTGATTTAGCCTGTCCAGCAGCAGCATAGACGCTGAATGAACCGGTGTAGGCAAACAAATTCAGCACGCGCTTCCCGGCGGCTTCATCCCGCACCATTGCTCGCGTAGGCCGATGGTCCAAAAAGAGGCCGGTGTCTAAATAATCGCTCAGATTGACCTCAAAAGTGAGTCCATGCTCAGTGACTCGCCGGGTGTGGCCTTGCTCGCCAAAGCGTTCGTACTGCTGCTGCAAACCGCGCTGCCGGGCGCGGGTTTTAACAAAAATTTGGCGGGGCGAGAGGTCAAGGGCTTGTTGAATTTGGTTGAGGGCATCCTGGTGCCAAACGGCCGTTTCCCCCTCATCATCATCTCGCCCCCGCGCATACAACCAGACCACCGCCTCGCCATCGTACCAATCGACAATGAGTGGAAATTCGGGAATGTCTCGCTCGTAGAGACGGTAACAGCTAATATCGTGGCGTTTGGCCCATTTGCGCAGGTGGCGCATTCGTTTTTGCAGGCGGTTGGCTAACATTGTTTGCATTCGTGCTATTCTCTCCCTAATAAAACTAAGGAACGCAGAGTTGCGCAGAGGAGACACAGAGGTTCACAGAGAAGAAAAAATCTGCAAGCGCAAATTGCGCCATCTGCGGATAGTTTTCTGAGTATAACAAAAGGTGGCAGAATGACCGATTTGATTTTGGCATGTGATTTTGGCGGAACAAAATTATCGGCGGCGGTGGCGGAAACGGCCGTTTTCAGTCAACCCAATCCGCAATGGCGCAACCACCAGCGTCGTTTCTCACCGCCAGGTGCTACCGCCCAAACCGACATTGCCACGATGATTGAGATGGGGCGGGAATTGTTGGCTGGGAAACGGCCGTCTGCCGTTGGCATTAGCTTTGGCGGGCCGGTGGATTACCAAACTGGCGTCGTGCGATTGAGCCATCATGTGCCCGGCTGGGAGAATGTGCCGCTTCAACAACTGTTTGAGGAAGCCTTCCAAGCGCTAGTTCGTGTAGACAACGATGCCAACGTGGCGGCGCTGGGCGAATGGCGCTTTGGCGCGGGTCGCGGCGTGGCGGACCTACTTTACGTGACGGTGAGTACGGGCGTGGGTGGCGGCTGGATTTTGGATGGACGGCCGTATCGCGGGGCAACAGGTATGGCGGGGGAAATTGGGCACACGGTGGTTGATCCAAGCGGGCCGCTTTGCTTGTGCGGTAAGCGAGGCTGCGTAGAGCGCCTGGCCTCTGGTCCGTACATGGCGCAAGATGTGGCTGCTGCGCGTGGACTGCCTGCTGAAGAAGTTACGGGCAAGCTGGTAGCAGAATGGGCGGCAATGGGGGAGGAAACGGCCGTTGCCATTTTAGAACGAGGCGCCTGGGGATTAGGCGTCGGTATTGGCAATGCGGCAAACTTGCTCAACCCGGCCCGCGTTGTATTGGGTGGTGGTGTTACCAAGTCTGGCGAACGCTGGTGGCAACTGGTGCGCCAGACGGCTCACGCCACCGCTTTGCCGGAAATCCAATTTAATATTGCTCTGGCCCAGCTTGGTGATGATGCTCCCTTGTGGGGCGCAGTTGGAATAGTCCTGACCGAGATTGTGACTCAATCTCCCCAATAATCCTCCAATCATTAAGTAATTGGCAGGTCTGCCATTAATCTTTTTTAGTTCTTTAGGATTTCGCGGAGTGAACAGCACATTTGCGTAAGTCGGATTGCCAATCCGACCCACATATGCAGTTGGCCCCATCAATTTCCCAAGAGTCTCTTTTTGAAGAACTTTCTGCCAATTACACAATAAGTTTTATGAATGTTTGCAAAATAATCGGCGATTTTTAAGCCAGAATAACGATGTCGTAAGATTGTTTAGGGCCTTGCTATGCTATAATACTGGCCGCATCAAAACTTGCCTGCAATCCAAAATAAGCACATGCTGCTAAAACAATTGCAAAAAAACTCACTATTTCATTCATTGCCATAAACCAATGCTTACTGACAAGTCATAAATTTATTTATCTCTTTAAAGGCCTGTGTCGATTCCCCTGGAATTGATGGGGCCTTTTTAGATTCGTGATTTGAGGAGGTGATGCCACTCAATAAACATAGTTAACACAATAATTCCTTAACTGATATGGGGGAGCGTTTAGGATAAAAGTGTGAGACTCTCTCAACTTTTGTCGCCAATGTCGGAGGAAAACAAAAAAGTGTTTAATTTAAAGAAGCCAAGAACTAAGCTAAGTTTTGTGCTCATCATTATTCTTTTGATGAGCCTTGCCTCTCTGGCACAAGCAGATTCGCAACCGGCACGTCCTGATCGGCCGTTGCCTGCATCGATTGCTGCCAATCAGCTTGATTCACCAATCGTTTTGGACAATGCGACTGCTTTGCTTAAGGTAGACCAAAGCCTGCAAAATACAAACGGAGCCGCGCAGGTTATTGTGCGTTTTAGCGAGCCGCCCGTAGCCCGGGCTGCTGCTAACGGCGTTCAGTCTCGATCGGCCCGGGTTGCCCAGCAGGATCGTATTCAGGCTCAGCAAAACGCGTTTGTTGCCGAGGCCACCAGCCGTGATGCTAATGCTCGTGTGCTGGGCAACGCCCGCATTGCCCTCAATGCAGTAATGATGAGTGTTGATACGGCCGTTCTCGCAGACCTGGCTGCCAATCCTGATGTTGTTTCCATCAATCCAGTGGTTGATTACCAGATGGATTTGAGCGAAACAGTACCTTACATTGGCGCAACGGCCGTTCAGAACATGGGCTATGATGGCACTGGCGTCCGTGTTGCCGTTTTGGATAGCGGGATTGATTACTACCATGCTGGTTTAGGCGGTTCTGGGGACGTAAATGATTACAACAATGACGATCCTTCTATCGTTGAACCGGGTACATTCCCTACAGCCAAAGTTGTGGGTGGTTATGACTTCGTTGGTTCAGCATGGGTCAGCGGTTTGCCCACTGTACCAGACGCGGATCCATTGGATGATGGTCCGGGTGCAGGTCATGGAACCCATGTAGGTCACATTATTGGTGGTGTTGGTGGCGTTGCACCTGGCGCTGACTTATATGCAGTCAAGGTGTGTTCCTCAGTTTCTACCTCTTGTAGCGGCGTGGCCCTCATTCAAGGTATGGAGTTTGCCGTAGATCCCAATGGAGATGGCGATCCCTCTGACCATGTTGACATCATCAATATGTCTCTTGGCTCTGACTATGGTCAGCCATTCGATGATGATCTTTCGGCCGCAGTTGAAAATGCAACGGCCGTTGGCGTTCTGACGGTGTCCTCGGCCGGCAACGGTGGGGACAAACCCTATATCCAGGGGTCCCCTTCGTCAGCCCCATCTGCTTTGTCCGTGGCCCAGACTCAGGTACCTTCGGCAGCACTCCAGTTGATCACTGTAGACGGTGTGGACTATCCGGCCGTCTTCCAGCCCTGGTCAGTTGCCCCTGCGGGGGTCATTTCGGGGCCGGTTCAGTATGCTGACGGTGCTGGCGGTAATCTAGACGGCTGTGCGCCTTTCGCGGCGGGTTCGCTAACCGGTTTAGTGGTCCTGGTAGATCGCGGTGCGTGTAATTTCACCCTTAAAATCAAAAACATTGGTGATGCTGGTGGTGTTGTAGGTATTATCGGCCTGATAGCACCAGGTGCCCCCTTCTCCGGTGGCGACGGTGGCGACGCACCAATCACCATTCCTGGTTACATGATCAGCCAGGCAGATTCGACTGCGATTAAGGCTGCTGTTGGGACGACCGGCACAGTAGACCCAGGCAACCAGCTGCCGTTGGTTGGTCAAATGGTTGGCTCATCCGCCCGTGGACCACAGCATGAGGACACGACCTTGCTTAAGCCAGAAATTGGCGCTCCTGGCGCTTCTGTATCAGCTATTGCCGGTACTGGCACAGGCGAAGGCCCGTTTGGTGGTACCTCTGGCGCTTCGCCAATGGTCGCTGGTTCGGCAGCTTTGCTGATGCAAGCTTCACCACACTTAAGTCCGCTGGAAGCCAAAGCCATGTTGATGAACAATGGTGAAACCAATATCGACACCGATCCCTTTACCGGTTTGGCCCCCGTCGCTCGCATCGGCGGTGGTGAGGTCCGGGTTGATCGGGCGATTACTGCTCCAGCTGCCGCCTGGGATGCTAACGGTGCGGCTGGTGCTCTAAGCTTTGGTTTCGTGGATGTTGCCAGGAACACGGTTGTGCTGAACAAGACTGTGCGAGTACGCAATTACTCGAATCACACGATTGACTACAACATTGTCCCAACGTTCCGTTATCAAGATGACATTGACAATGGTGCCGTTGAAGTATCAACTGTGCCGCCTACTTTGCGAGTTCCTGCTGGACAAGACAGGACTTTCAATGTCAGAATGACCATTCATGGTGACTTGCTCCGGGGTAACTTCATGAATTCCGGCAGCATGGGCGCTGACCCATCTGGGATAACCTTAAATGAATATGATGGTTATCTGGTATTGGATGACGGTTCGCACCCCATACACCTGCCCTGGCATGTGCTGCCACGGCAAGCTGCTAGAGTGACGGGTCCATCAACCCTCAACTTTAACAATGCCGGTGAAGATGTGGTTAATTTGATTAACTTCGGTGTGGGCACAGCCCAAAACGATGCTTATTCCTTGCTGGCTACCAGCCCCAATCTGCCCGAAGGTGGTTTTGGTGCTCAATCGCCAACACCGGACATTCGTGCCGTAGGGGTCAACACCTTCCCGGTGCCAGCTGGCTTCTGCTCGGCTGATGCGTCGTTCATCTGGGCCTTTGCTATCAACACCTGGGAGCGGCAGCAACACCTGCTGCCGGTTAGCCATCAGGTCACTCTCGATACGAATCAAGACGGCATTGACGACTACGTTGTCTTGAACCGCGACCTGAGCGGGTTCGGCACAATCTCAGACGGCCGCCAGGTTGCCTGGGCCTTAGATTTGGCAACAGGCAGCGCGACAGCCTTCTTCTTTGCTGAGCATTCGATGAACACCGGCAACACTGTCCTGTATATCTGTGCCGAGCAAGTTGGTCTTACAGGTGCGGATATGCTGGCGACCAATGTTGATATCTCTTTCTTTGCCCAGGACTTCTACTATGGTGGACCGGGCGACCTGATTGATGACTTGACCGTGACGCCATTGGGCGAGCAATACTTCGGTATCCCCGTAGATATCGCCGGTAAATCGGCTGGTTCGATGACGGTGATTGACTATGGGCCTTTCCCAGGCAACACGTCAGAACTCGGTGTGATGCTGGTGACCAATGGTGATCGTGGAGCTGGTCTGCGCGGTGGCGCAACACAAGCGACAGAAGCACTTTTGTTCTCAGCGCCCTAGTGAAATTAGAGAGTAGATTTGGTGGATGAATAGATACCAAACTTACTCCTTGTAGATTCAAAGTGATAAAGCGGCATCGCATGATAGTGCGGTGCCGCTTTATTGTTTCTGGTCAAAATTTCAGAATTTTCTCGTTCAAGAAATGGGCGTTCCGACGACTGGTGGCGAGGAGGGCTGGCTGTTTTGGCAGAGGATGAAGGTGCCATTTTCGGCAGCATGATAGTCGTAGGTACGGCCGTTTGCTTCCAGCACAATCCAATAACCAGGGACGTTGACATGAGTATAAGCCTGGTCTGGTTGTGGGCAGCCTAACGCGCCATCGCCCCAGATAATGGATTCGGCTTTGGTAACGGTGATTGCTTCTTTGGCGATGTTTTCAGTGGCGATGAGGTCTTGATAAACGGCCGTCAAGATTTCTTCTGGTACTTCGCCGACAACGGCCGACTCATCTACTGTAGGCATAAAATCTACGTGTGGCGTGGCGGCTGGCGTCAGGCGGATGGTTCGGGTGGTTTCAGTGGTAGTGGGAAGGGGAACGGCCGTTGCTATTGCCAGGGTTGGTTGGGAGGTAGCCGCTTCACTTTCTATCGTTGGTTCATCTAGTGAAGCAGTTGCTTCTGGTTCGACGGTGGTTTCTGCATTGCAGCCTGCGACCATCAATGAAGTTAGCAAACTTAGTAAGATCCACATTTTTATCCATTTCATAGATACCTTCCTTCCTCTTTTTCATACGCTTTCATAGACACTAACTCTAGAACGCATTTTGCGGCTAGTTTGTTCCTGGCAGCTTATCAGAGTTAGAATTAAGGCCAAAGCATATGGAAATGACGTTTGTAGATGAAAGTTTTTGTTGCTGGGGGCGTGGGTCACAGGGTGGCACCTATTTGCTGCGACTTAAAGTGAGCCAACCGTTGTCGGTTCGTTTCGGCCGTTTTCAGGCTGGGGAGCCGATTGCGGTGCCCCAAGGCGACTACTTATACGTGGGATCGGCGCTGGCCCAGAAGGGAGCGACGTCTTTGGCTCGACGACTGCTGCGCCACGCCAGCCGCAGCGATGCGCATAGTCCACAGCCTGTCCGGCAGAAAATGTTGGCTCTTTTCCCCGAAATTAGTTTGGGACCGACGCCGCTACATCCTCCAGCCGGCAAAAAGTTGCGCTGGCATGTGGATTTTTTGTTGGACGAGCCAGCTACGGAGTTAACAGCCGTTTACTTCATCCGTTCTCCGCAGCGCTTGGAAGCGCTTCTGGCACACTGGTTGATGACGCTATCGACGGTGGTTCCACTGGTGCCTGGCCTGGGTGCTACGGATGATCCAGGTGGGACGCATTTGTTACGCGTGACGGCCGTTTCATCCTGGTGGGCCACATTTCCCGAGCAGCTTTCTGCTTTTTTGCGGAGCAACCCGGCATGAGGCAACTTCGACTTTTGTGGCTGTTGCTGCTTGGTAATTTGTTGGCTTGTGCTGCACCGCCGTCGGTGGTTGCGCCTTTGCCCGAAACGCCTGTGGCCACGTCTTTACCCACTGCTACAGTAACGGCCGTTCCCCGCATCACACCAACCATAAACCCAACAGCAACACCAACTTTGCTGCCATCGTCCACAGTGCCAGCTGGGCCGCAATGGCAAAATCCTCTGGACGAAACAATGCGCGAAACGGCCGTTTCCCAGAACGCTGTCTTCCACAATTTATCACCGGAAAACAGCGGTCTCTGGCAGTACGATCCAGGCAGCTTTTGGCATCCCATTGCCCTGGTGATGAACGACGCGACTGCTTTTTTGCTCGATGGCGGGCGGGTGCTGGCGCTCGATTTGGTCAACGGCGCACCGCCACAGCTGCTGCTACAACCGGGTGACTTTGTGGACGATTTGCTGGTGCAGGAGCCGCTGGATCTGGCATTGGTCGGGCAGCAGCTGTTGGTTTTGGATCGGGTGGGGGATGTGTATGTGCTGGATTTGGCTACGGCCGTTTGGCAAACGGAGCGATACGAACGACCGATTGGGGTAACGTCCAGTCATTATTTTGTGGCTCTGGGGCATGATGTGGCCAGTAGCGGCATGCGGTTGCGTCTGGAAACCAGCTATCACTATGCTCAATATTACTTTGCCGATGGGCGAGAACGGCTGTGGGACCTGCCAGAAACGGCCCTCCCGGTAGACGTGAGCGGCCTGGATGACCAGGTTTATGTACTGTGGCGCAATGACGACGGCACGGCCACTGTTGGCCTGTTTCAGGAAACAAGGCGTCTGACCACGTTTGCCCCAACTGTAATGATTACTCGACCGCGACAAATTGTGGCAACGGAAACGGCCGTTTACGTTCTCGATCAGGCCGGCAGGCGCTTGCTCAGCTTGCAGCCAGAGACAGGTGCGCTCCAGGCCGTGTACCAACTGCCCCATGTAGCTTCTTTTGCCAGCAATCTAGCGGGGGATCAGCTCCTTTTTGCCGGGCGTGAACAACTTTTCTTTTGGCAGCAGCTAGAAAACAGTCGCTTTGTGCCAGGTGGCCCTATTTTAGCCGCACCGCAGCCGCACGATACGGCCGTTTGGCAAACAGACCTCACCTACGCCTGGCCCATTTCTGGTGATTACCTCGATTTGACACGGCGCGATTTGCAGATGCCAGGCGCACCGCGCCACTATCGCCAGGGTGTGCATGAAGGCACCGATTTTTACTGGGCCAAGGGCACGCCAGTTTATGCCGCTGCCTCCGGCACGGTTATCCGGGCCACGGTGGATTATGAAGCACCAGCTGAAGGTGCGTTTAACCGGCGGCGCGCCGAAAATCTGGAGCTGGGTTACACGCCGCCGGATAATCTGGATTTTTACCGGGGGCGGCAAGTCTGGATTTTGCAGGAGGATGGTCTGGTGGCCCGGTATGCTCATTTAAGTGAAATTGCTGCGGGGATTGAGGAGGGAACGGCCGTTATCGCCGGACAGCAAATTGGTCTTATTGGCAACAGCGGCTCACCCGCTTCAATAGACAGCGAAACGGCCGATGCCCACCTTCATTTTGAACTGTGGCTGGATGGTTATTATCTAGGCCAATTCCTCCGTCCCATCGAAGTTCGTGAGCTGCTGGAGCAGCGTTTTGCGCCATAAAGGCACGCTTTTGTCCCCGAAAAATAGCGAAAATCTTACAAAATTGTCGCCTTGCTGCGAAATTTGTCACAAATTGTTATAATGGCAAGGTCTTTGTTAAAGCTTCACTGTAGTAGATTAAATTGAATAGCTAGTGACTAAACAGGCAGTGCGTTTTATCACCCAATACTTTCTCCACCGCTCCCGCAACTTTCGTGGATGTTTTTTGCTGCCTGTGAGCATATCACATCAAAATAAACCTGGTTCTATTTGAGATTGTCCTCTTAAAAAGAACCAGGTTTTTTATTGCTAATTCATTGCATCTTACAAGGAGGTGGCAATCAGAAAGTGTATCCCCGATTAATTACGCCTATTTTTTTTGAATAAGTTTTAGTTTTTGTAGTAGGAGGAAGTTATGTTTAAGCAATCTAAACCGCGCAAAATCGGCTTTTTGCTGGTTTTGCTTAGCCTGGCTCTGGTTTTAATCGCCTCGGCAGCGTCGGCAAGTGACAATACGCCAACGGCCGTTGCCAACACCAGAGCCAAAATCCACCCCAACTTGCTGGCCGATATTGATGCCGCTTTAGCTGGGGATGTGGCACCCAACGGTCCTGCTTTAGCCGCCCGTGCGGTAACCGACATGGATGAGCTGCAATTTGTGGCCCGCATTTTGCCGGGGGCAGACCTGAGTGCCTATGCTTCACAATGGTTTGCCCGGCCATTTACCGATCCGCTGGGCACCACTGTGGCAGCCGGTTTTGCCTCGCCCACCGCTATCTTGAAGATGGCAGCCGATCCGGCCGTTATCGCCTTGCAGCGGTCAGAATCTTTGGTTGAGGTTCCCCAGCCGGTAGACCCGGATGTTGCCACAAATCTAAATAGCAACATTACTCCGGCGCTGAACCTGTCTGGAGAAGCCAGCCCTGGCCCCGCGCCTGAGGGTTGGTATGGTACCGGCAGCGCGATTCATGGTTCCCAACAAGCGTGGGACAAAGGATACACCGGTGCAGGCGTTCGCTACATGTCCAATGATTCCGGTGCTGATTATTGCCATCCTGACCTGGAAGGCACCTGGGCCTACATTGATGACGCCTCATCGCCATACTACGGTTTGCCGGAGATGTTTGATTCCATTTCCAGCTATTATGCCGCCTTTGACTATTACACTGGCACAACATTGATTAGTGACGGTCTGGCCGACTACGCCGATACCTCGGCAACGGCCGCAGGTGACTTTAGTTTTGCGCCGATTGGTGCCGCTGTGACACATGATTACACGGTATCCGGCACCAGCCTGAGTGGTGAATACCATTACGGTTCCCACCCCGACAAGGCGCTGGCTGCGGTGGCTGACATCATTGGTGGTTCATTTGGCGACGGCACGGCCGTTTCTGGCGAACGTGCTGCCGTGCTGGTAGTAGATGAAAACGAAGCTGGTGTTTACGACACGGTTTACGTTGACCTAAACTACAATTTTGACTTTAGTGACGATTCTCCCGCTCGCCTGTCCCGTGATTTTAGCAGTCAGGAAACAGCCTGCCTCGATTACGATTTTGACGGGCTGAACGATATATCTGGCGGTCTGGTTTATTTTGTGGCTGATGGCGAAACGGCCGTGCCCACCCTCGACTGGTATTGGGGCATTCCCGGTTCTGCTTACGGCAACGGTGACCTGGTTGCCTTCCATGTGCAAGACTTCACCGAAGGTGGTGGCACGCATGGCATGGGCACCACCTCTGTGGCCGTTGGCCAGGGCGTTGTGATTGGCTCTGTTAACTGGGGCGATGGCGGTTCTCCCATCGCTGGCTTCCAGGGTCTGGTTGTGGGTCCTGGTAAAGAGGTTGCCTCTACCCAAAATGGCGATCAATACCTGACCCCATTCATCGAAGATGCGTATGTTTACGCCGGGTTAGGCTATGATGGCGTTTCCGGTACGGGCGATGATATTCAAATTGTCAGCAACTCCTTCGGTTTCAGCGGTACGGACAATGACGGCTTTGACTTTTCATCACGCCTGATTGATGTGATCAATCGATCCTTCGCGCCGAACACAGCCTTGCTGTTCTCCACGGGTAATGGGGCACCTGGCTATGGAACGGCCGCACCACCCTCGCCCGCCAGCGGCATTGGCATTGGTGCCTCCACACTTTATGGTTCAATCGGCCTTTTTGAAACAATCGCATCTGCCGATCAAATCGTTGGCGGCGATGTGATTAGCTGGTCCAATCGTGGTCCCGGTGCGCGCAATGTGGTAGGTGCGGATGTGGTGGCTACCGGTGCCTTTGGTACGGGTGATCTTTCTCTGAACGGTGTGTTGTGGGGTGCTATCGCCACCGACAACTTTGGTGGTACCTCTATGGCAGCACCGGTTGCTGCCGGTAACCTGGCCTTGATGTACCAGGCCTGGTATGAAAACTTCGGCCAATGGCCCACCTTTGAACAGGCTAGAACGCTTATCATGAACAGCGCCACCAACACGGAGCATGATGTTTGGTCACAAGGTAGTGGTCTGGTTAATGCCGATACTGGTACGGATGTCGCTGCGGGTATTCGTGGTTTGTTTGTTTCTCCGTCAGAGTGGTCCGTTGGTGATTACCGTGGTGATGAATATGGTGCCTTTGCCCACATCATTAACCCTGGCGAGCGCGACACACAATCCTTCACGGTTACCAACACTGGTGATAGCCGTATGACCGTGCGTGTGACTACAGAAACCCATGTGCAAATTGGTTCAGATGATTTGTCGTTCACTTCGCTGGATCAATCGTTAGATCATGGCGATTTCCTTACGCCGGACTATGCATTCCAGGTGGATCAATTGGTCCCACGGGGAACGGATCTGCTGATGGTGCGCCTGTCCAAGCCATATGAGCAGTTTGATCCCAATGAGGATTTGTTTGAGCCGTTCAATAATTGGCGCGTACACATCCAAGACTGGACAGACCTGGATGGTGACGGTATTTTGTGGGATGATGCCAATGGGAACGGCAAGGTGGATTTGGGTGAAGTTGACACGGGTGAACATATCCGTTTCACCTATGGCTACGGCGTTGGCCCGACTCAGCAGGCCCGCATTGCCAACCCCCTGGAGCGCATGGCCGACGGTATCTTCGTCACGCTGCGCCATCGTGATCAGGTGGCAGAAGTGCCGCAGACAGACCTGGGTCTAGAACTCTCTTACTGGAAGCTGAGGAATTGGGATTGGGCACGACCGACGCGCCATGCCTTTAGCCTGGCTCCTGGTGAGACCCGCAGCTTTGACGTGACTCTGGGCGTACCGGCCAACACTCCGTACGGCATGTACGAAGGCTCTGTTACTCTCCATTATGGGGATGAGGATGTTGTGATTCCTGTGACAGTGGCTGTAGCTGCTTCTGGCACTTCGTTTGCGTTTGGTCAGGCCAATGCGCCTGCCGGGCGTGGTTCGGCCATCCTTGACGTGCCAAGGTTATACGATAATGACACCGTCTTTGGCTACACTGATTACAGTTGGCGTCCTGAATCTGGCGACTGGCGCTTCTTCTGGACCGACGTTAATGGTGAAGACCTGCCGGAAAACGGAACATCGTACCTGGTTGTGGACAACAGCTGGAGCGGTGCAGGAACGGACATCGATACCCTTATCTTTGGCCCCACGGAAGATTGTGTAAGCAATGGGGTTGGCTGTGATGGCATACTGGATGGCTATCCTGGTTCCGCTTTCTATGGACCGTACACGTTGTCGCAGGTTGGCGGCAGCGCGAACAACTACATCGGCAGCGGCCGTTGGATGTTTGATACCTCCACGGGTGGCCCGCGTGAAATCGTGGCTGCACCTGCGCAGGATGGTTTGCATGGCATCTTCCTCCATCAGGTACGGGTAGATGGCAGCAGCGCGGATGAGCCGTTTGGCGGCACTGTTGGCCTGGTGAACCTTGATCCGGGTGCTATCGTTTCCTCTGCGGCGGCTGGGCCAGGTTCGGCCAGTCTTACCGTTAGCAGCGAGCTGGAAATGGGTGGGTTTGTGGCCCAAGGGTTTGGCCTGGGTGGCCCGGTTACGACCACGGAAGATATCTTCCAGGATGATCCCAACGATCCATCAACCGCATCCTTCGTTGCCACAGTGGATATTGCTAACGGCGCTTTGCTTGAGGTTTCTACTTGCTGCACTGCTGGTTCGGACATTGACCTGTTTGTCTATGATCCGTCAGGAGCGCTTGTTGGTTCTTCTACCACGTCTACGGATGTAGAAAATGTGACGGTGGTTTTCCCCGAAGATGGGGCATACACTGTTGCCGTTCATGGTTGGAGCGTGCCCAGCGGGTCAGATACCTTTGAATTGACGATCAATGCGGTTCAGGGAACGGATGTGTCTGTGAGTAACCTGCCACCGTCAATTCCCGCAGGTGGGTCCGCAACTGTTGATGTGGACTGGGACACAACGGGCTTTGCTTCTGGTACTTACACTGGCTTGATTTTGATGGGGCCAGCGGAAGCGCCTGGGTTGTTGCAGGTGCCTGTAGAGATTACGGTTCCATAGTTGGTACAAGTGTGTAACTTAGTCATTGGGTTGGGTAGTTTGGTTTGAATTACCCGTTTAGCAGCCGGAGCGTATCGCAGGATGCGCTCCGGCTTTTTTTGTGCCTGGGATTAGGGAACAGGTGGTGGTGTGTTGGTGGGTTGGGGAACGGCCGTTGGCGTTACCACAATTTGCCAGGAATCGGTGGTATGGCATCTGGAGCATTGCCCACGACCGTGATTAGACGGCCGTATATGGCACGCTTTGCAGTCCGTATAACCAGTGTGGTCAAAGGTAACATCGGCCCAGGTTGAGCTATTGTGACAGCTAGAACATTGTCCTGGCCAGTGTCCTCCAGGTGGCGTATGGCAGGCAGAACAATCGGTTAAATCCGTGTGATCAAGGGATACATCCTGCCAATTTGTTGTGTTGTGGCAGTTGGAACATTGGCCTAACCAATGCCCCCCCGACGGCGTGTGGCAAGCCGCACAATCTACCAAATTTGTGTGATTCACCGACGCATTTTGCCAGTTCGAGGTATTGTGACAATTGGAACATTGGCCTGCCCAATGGCCTCCCGGTGATGTATGACAAGCCTGACAATCATAAGCTCCCGCATGGTTAAAGGTGATGTCTGACCAATTGTTGGTATTGTGGCAGGCTGTACATTGGCCGGAATAATGCCCGGCAGCAACCCGCCCTCCATGGCAGCTTTGGCAGTCGGTCAGGCCGATGTGGCTAAAGGACACCGGGTGCCAACCGGTTGTTTGATGACAGTTGCTGCAATTGCCAGGAAAATGATTGCTGGCGGCCTGGTGACATTGGGAGCAGTTGGTTAGTCCTGCATGATTTACCCACACTTGCTGCCAGGCAGTTGTGAGATGGCAGCTGCCACAATAGCCCGGATAGTGCCCGTCTGGCAGCTCTTGCTGGTGGCAGCTCTGGCAGTTTGTTTTTCCGGTATGGTCAAATTCAATTCCTTGCCAGGTTGTGACCGTATGGCAACTATCGCACTGCCCATCATAATGACCAGCTTGCACCTCATCTGAGTGGCAGTTTTGGCAATCCTGATAATGAGTGTGGTCAAAGGTAATATCTGTCCAGCTAATCGTGCTGTGGCAGCTGAGACAAGTGCCTTCATAGTGGGGTTGCGGCTTTTCTACTTCATGGCAGGATAAACAATCTGTCATGCCTGTGTGGTTTACTGTGATGGTGGTCCAATCCTCTACATCGGCGTGGCATTGGGCGCAGGTGCCAGGGAGGTGCTGATCTGGCGTTTCTTTTTGATGGCAGGATTCGCATTCTGTGACGTCGGCATGATCGTAGGTGAACTGTACCCAATCCTCCGTGTCGGTATGGCAAAGGGTGCAAGCGCCAGGGTAATGAAAGAGTGGGGTGTCTGGAGCATGGCATGATTCACACTCTGTCACTTCGGCGTGGTCGTAGGTGAACTGTGTCCAATCTGCTGGATCGCTGTGGCATAGTTGGCAATCGCCGGGATAGTGAGTGGGGGTAACGGCCGTTTCCGGGAAGTTGATGAGCATTATTTCTGGCATTATCGGCAGGGGCAGATCTTGAGCGTGGCAGGAAAGGCACTCTGTGATGCCTGCATGGTCAAATTGGTACGGCTCCCAGGAAAATGTATTGTGGCACTCATCGCAGGCCCCAGCGAAATGATCGGGGTACAGGTCCCATAAAGTATTGTCGGTGGGAATGCCCAGCAGAGCGATATTCTCGACGGGTTCCAGGGGGTGACAATCGGCACACACCGTGGACGTGTTGGCATACTGGCCATCTTCATGGCAGCTTTCACAAGCTGGCCGGGCGTGGCCCATTGTTAGCGGGAACGCTGAATGATCGACATCTTCTGCTAGAAACGGCACCAAAGCGGCCGAACTGAGGTGCGGCGTGTTTTGTTCTTTGGGCAACTGGGCCGCTACTTCAGCCAGGGAATCGACTGCCTGCCAGTTGTTTAGCCGATTGGTTAGCGCGGCTATTTGGCCTGCTTCATCCGGCTCTAAGGCAGCGAGGACAATTTCGGTGCGCCGCAACAATGCCTTGAACTGGGCGTACTGAAATTCCTGGTCGTCGGCGGGGATGGTGTTGAGGTAGGTTACGGCCGTTTCCAAGGCTTCATTCAGCGATGTCAGGGCATATTGGGTTGCATCGGGGGAGTCGGCCTGTGCCAGGCTGGCCAGGCGGCGATCTGCCAGATTAAGAGCCAACGTGGCGCGTTGCTGCTTCCCTGCGGTCAAGTGTAGCTGTGTTTGCTCACCCAGGTTTTGTAGCTGATACAGGAATTGCCCCGGATGCAAGGGAGCTGTGAGGCTTAAATAAATGGTGCTTAGCAACAAACCGAGAAGCACCAGCATTAAAAAAATGAAGGAAAGAAATCGCTTATTTATCAATTGTTGTTTCATCTCAATCCTCCGCAAATCTCTTCGGAGCGCGTGTTTCTAGTCTGTTGTAGATGACTCGTTGGCTTTTGCCAGCGGCACAATATCTTCTGGTTCGCCGGTAGGATGGCAGGAGATGCAAGAACTCTCTGGTAGATAATCTGGGACGTTTTCTGGCGTGTGAGCCGTTTGCATATCGGCTGCCTCGTGGCAATCTGTGCAGATGACCTTGTTGTAAGCGGCGGCATGGCAAGAAACACAGTCTAATGTTCCTTCATCCCCGTGGTCTAGAGCAAAAAGATGTTGGGTGAGTTGTGCGGGTGCCCAGGCAACGGCCGTATGGCAGCGGCCGCAATCCTGGCCAAACTGTCCGGCATGGATATCTGGCTCGCCGTGGCAGGATTCACACGTTTGGGTTGTGCCGGTGAATAGATAATCGGAATGGCACTCAATGCAGCCGACTGCTTCATGCCCCTCTTGCAGGACATAAACGGTGTTGTGTTCGAATGCTACGATAGCCCCGGTACCATCGTGACAATCCAGGCAGTTTTCACCATGTTCAGCGCTGTGCTGGGCGATAAGTTCGCCATCGGCATCTTCATGACAGGCCAGGCAACTTACTTCATCGCGGGCAAAACGGCCCTCTGTGTGGCAATCTTCACAAAACATTTGCGACGCGTCAAAACGAACCTCGTGCCGGGTCAGGCTAAAGCCGCTCAACGCTTGATGATCGATATTGCTGAGAGGTACTTCGCTGATGACAACCTCGCGGCCTCGGTGTTCAACATGGCAGCTCTGGCACTTTTCGGTGCCAGGCAGACGGCTGTGCAGCCCCACCGTTTCCGTGCGCTGGCGAGCAATCTCGATGTGACAATCCTGGCACTTGTTTTCGGTGATGCAATGGACAGGGGCGTGGCAGTGGGTGCAATCTTCCTCGAACATGGCATGGGAATCATAGCCACCCAACGTTTCCCCGTTATGGTTGACACCAGAGAGGAAGCCGGGGCTGAGATAGACGTGCAGCGTGTCGTAATGGGCGTAAACGGCCGTAGCCGTCACCCCCGCCAACAACATCCCAAACACGATTCGGAATCGAAGATAGAAGCCTTTTAATTTCATCATGGCACTTACACCTGGCGTCAAAGAGACAGAGCTATGACCAGCTGTGGGGAGCTGGCCATAGCCTGCCTTGCAAAAGAGGTATTGTTATTTGTTCATGATGGGTAGGTAAAGTTGATGGAACTCCTCAACAATCCACACCTCAAAGCTGATGCCCGGTGACCAGTTGCCACTCTTATCCTTCGCGGAGAAGGTGAACGAATGCCAGCCGGGCTGGAAGTTGTTGGCCGGAAGGTTCAGCTGCTTCTGCGTTCCGACAACGGTTGTTGTACCGCTAAACGTGTCTGTCCAGCGGAACCCACCAATATCGTCCTGCGGTAAGTCGCCGACGCTGTCACCGTCACGGGCTGTAGCAATGAACAGCAGCGTGTCGCCATATTCAGCCACCTCGTGGCTAATGTAGAGGATTTGCACGATGGGTGCTGACTCTTCCGTTGCCTCTTCATCCAGGAACATAATGCGGCGGAAGATGGCGTCGCTTTCACTGATATTCTCATACTCATCTTCCTGCCACTGGTTCCAGACGACATAGTAGAAGGTGCCGCTGAGGTTGGCTGTGTTGGCTGCCTCGCCAGAAAGATCCTCTTGATCATGTTCCAGCCAGTCGAATTCAAGCGATACTTCACCCGTGGAGGAGTTGTAATACTCCACCAAGTCGTAGTCGTCGCCCCAGTTGGTGGCTCGGCTGTAGAAGAGGTCCAGTGGCACAGCTTCACCCTCGGCGACCGTGGTGTTGTCGCCCGTTTCATAAACCACAAAGAATTTAGACGGATCGCGCACATCATCTTCGTAGCCAGTAAAGCCAATCCCTTTTAGATCACTGATGGGCAGCATTTTGATGCCCCCGGTGGGCGTATAACGTGGGTCAAGAACAGTAATCCTATTGCCTGTGAGCTGTGACACATTGCGAGATTGTTCAAACTCACCTGCGCCATAGCTGGTGCAAACCGTGGTGTAGTCCGAGCCTGCGCCATAATTTTCGCAGGTTTCGGTGCCATCACCACCCAAGGAGGCTGGCGTGGTGGTCCAGGTGACACCACCGTCGAAGGAACGCCGTACGTACAGATTGTAATGGTCGTTGCCTACGCTATTGGCCTTCCAGTTGGGCGACCAGGCGTACATCATCATGACAAAGTCGCCATCAATGATGCCGCGATGACCTTTGGCTACGTCGTATGGATTCTCCCACGATTGGTCATCCAGGTTGTCTGCCGTTTGCACCCACTCGGTTACTTTGGGGAAGGGGGAGACACCGCCGTCCCAGGGGAAGGCGGCGGCGCAGGTTTCACCGCTGGTGCCATTGTCGCAGGACACAATGGTGGTGCCGGAAACGTTGATGGCCGGGCTGAGGCAGAGCCCTTGCAGGTAGCGTGGGTTGCTGCCGTCAGTATAGGCCCAGTCGTCACAGGCCAGGTTCTCGTAGGCGTATGGGTTATAGCCAGCTGGGAGGCAAGCTTCTGTGGTGGTGGGGTCCCCATCAGTTTCGCATGTTTCCCAGACATCATCAGGTACAACCAGGCGGCGCAGGAAGATGTCCGCCGGACCACCCTGGTTGAGGATACCGGCTTTGGTGATGAGGATGCCAGCTGTGCCGCTTTCGCCGATTTGGTGGATGGGTTGGGTCATGTGGGAGAAGCGACGAGCAATTTCTGTTTCGTAGAACGAGTTGCCGAAGTCGTCTACCAGCATGTCGAAGAAGACACCTGTTTCAGGATTGACGGCTGGTTGATTGAGCATGCCACCTTGCATTACGGTGCCAGGATCGAGCATGTCGAAGGTGTAATACCACATGTTTTTGCCGATGTCGTCGGGTTCAATGTCTTCATCCGTTGAGCTTTCACCCAGAGCTTTGGACTCTTCGGCGGCGGTGATGACCCAGGCGCTGTCGTAGATGCGATCCCCATCAGAATCATAGGGTTGCACATTGACGCGTGGGCGAGAAGCCCCAACGCGACCTTGCAGGACACGGCCGTCTTCGGTCTGGCACAAATTTAGCGTGGTGCCACCGGGGTTGGTCCATGAAACCGTGGTGGCGCAGAGGTCGGCACCCGGCTGCGGTTCTGTAGGCAGCGGATCGGGCAGAATCAGGTTGCCTTCAGCATCGACGTTGTCGAAGTCGAGGTAGCAGTACGGGTCGGAGCCGGTGGCCTTACACATTTTATTGTCGGTGAGGCGGACGGGCAGGGCCATCGGTGCAGCGACTTTGGGCATGGTGTCGCTGGTGTAGTCGTAGATGGAAACGGCCGTTTCGTCCTCATCAGACGTTTGCACCTGTACAAAATCATCCAGCGAAATGTAGGAGTACCACAGGTCTGTTTGCTGGTTAACCACAGCACCCGACCAACCTTCGCCGGGGCCAAGCCCCTGGCCTGGCCGCAACCCTTCAGGGTCTTCCTGCCAGATCATCATGAAGCCAGCGGCACCGTCGCCGTTGATCTCCAGGCGGTTGGCGTCCCGTCGTCCGGAAGTAAGACGTTCTGCTTTGGTCCAGATGATGTCGTAGAAGCCGCCACCATCTGCAGGGACACCATCAGCATCCACTTCCAGCAGCGTGCCGCGTGTGCTCCAAACGCAGGAATAGGGAATCTCACCGACTTCGGGGAAGCCTTGCAGCGTGTAATTCACCGAACGTTGCGAGCCAGCAACGCCCCAAATATCAGGGTAAAGATCGTTTTCTTCTTCATCTTGCCAGGTGTAGGCGGGCGATCCCCCGTCACAATATTTGCTAATCCAACCGACCAACACCTTGTCACCAGCAATGGCAAAGGTCATGTTGTGGGCGTCGCCGGGGTAGGCATGCCCATTGGCCAGAATGAAGGAGGAGAGATCGGCCGAGTTGGAAAGATTGGTTCGCTTCCAGGTAGCGCCGTCATCCAGAGAAAATGCGGCATAAGCGTCGTGCTGCCCATAGCCAGCACCACTGAGCACCGCTAAGGGGGATTCAGGATTTTCCACTGCTTCTGTGAGCGCAAACGTTTCGGCACTGACTTCCACGCCGTCGATGTAAACGGCCACAAGGGGTTTGGCATAATCGCGGGTGTCCACCAGGCTGCCGGCAGCGTCGTAATACTCGACGCCTGTTATTTCTCCATCGGACGTTTGGGCAGGCACGTAAAATGCCATGTGGGCCAGGTTTGCTCGCTCTGTTTCCTGATCCGGTGTTTTGGAGATGTTGCGGCGGAACATCTGGCCGTCGTCAGCCTGCAAAATGCCAACGACCAAGGCCATGAATAGTCCGAGCAAGGTCATAGATAGAAGTTGTTTGTTTTTCATGTTGAGCCCTCCATGGCCATTGAAAATGGCCTTGTATGATTGTTGATCAAATAAGAGATCGGGTACTTTCTTGTTTTCAAATGGTTTCACCCCCTCCTGCCCTCTTGGACGTGATCCATTGAGGAATCTGGTTCATCAAGAGGGTGGCTACATTCTTCTAGCAAAATTTCCAATTCATTTTGTAAAAGCGAGATCAATCGCTTGCATTGACGCAAGGTTTGTGTTGGTGAGCTGTTTGTTTCGGCAGAATGGCTGAAGGCACGGCTGTTTTCCGTAGAAATTACATTGGCTCTGATCTCATCGAGATAATTCATTCGTGCCGACTCCAGGCTGTCCACTTGCTCATACAAAGCATTCAGCTTTTGTAAGGCGGCCAGATGTCCTTGCTGAAAGTGGGTGCGCCATGAGGTGATCCACTCCTGGTTAAAAGGGAGGTTGCGTAAAAAATCGCCCCGATAGAGGGTGATAGCTTGCTGAAGCAGTAATAGCTCATGGGCAGGATCTGGTTCTGCGGCTGCCTGGGTGAGCAGCTTGTCGAATTCATCAATATCGATCCAAAAGGAGATGCTTTCGTGTAGTTGATAGCCACCTTCAACCCAAACGATGGGATTGGGCAAATTGAGGATGTGGGTTAGATTTTGGGATACGGCCGTAATCTCCTGCTCAACATCTGCTGCTGATAAATGGGGCCAGAATTGCTGCTGGAATTCTGAAGAGGTTGTGGCATGATCGCGGTTGAGGGCGAGGTAAATGAAGAGAGCTTTTTGCAAATTGTTGGCCCAGTTTGTCCCTCTGATGAGACTCCCAGTTTGAAGACAAAGATGGACCGGCCCCAACAGATAAAGGGCAAATATGGGGTTTTTGGTTGGATTTGGCCGTAAATGATGGCGCATTGGTGCATTCACTTTTTTGATGCGTACCGATTTGTTTATAGTCATTACCGTTTTGTGTGACGGCTTGACTGCTGGTTCCCAAGCAATTTGGTGACTTTGGGTCACCTGGGAGAAGCGTAGGAATAAAGTACTATGCCGAACTCAACAAATCCTCAACGGATGGGGTTTTTTAGGGGAAGTAGCTTGATTGGACCGTTAGGGAAGCGGGGAAATGCAACGCAAAGAATTTCAATTTTTGGCACAGCTGCTTTGCGCCAATGACTTTAAGTGAAAGCGCAAAAGTTCTTTGAACTAGCAAGCAACCATTTCTACGCTTTCACTCAAGAAATTCACAAATTCTGACTTGTTTTTAGTCAAAATACTTTTTGTGAATTACATAAACGGCTGAGATTAGTTTTTTAAAATCAGGGGGAGAAAGAGGGTGTTTTTTGGTGTGCTGGCGGGTAATCCTTCAAACAGAAACGCCCGACCGCGCAGTTCGGTTTCTTTGCGGTAGTTGGGGGCACCGACCAGCAGTTCGTCCTGACTGTCGCCATCCACATCGCTGCTGCTGAGGGCAAAGCCAAATTCTGCTTCTGCCTTGTTGCCTTCGGCAATCCAGTCTGGCTGGGTGTCTGGGCCGCCTGCGCTACCATAGTAGACAAAAACGCGGCCTTCTAGTGCCTGATCGGCCGTGTATCCATACGCGCCAATGACCACATCTTGCAAACCATCACCGTCGATGTCGCTGCTGATTTGTACGGCCGTTCCAAATTGTGTTACGGATTGGTTGGAAACGGCCGTCCACAAAGGCGACAGTGCAAGACCCGTCTCCGATCCACCGTATAGATAAACCGTCCCAGCTTCTGGCAGGGACGTGTTTTGGCCTGGAGCACCGACAATGACATCATCAAAGCCATCCCCGTTGACGTCCCCTGCACCGCCGACGGCTTCACCCAAACGGCCGTTTAGCTGCGTGCCTGTGAGTGTCCAGCATGGTTCCTGCTCTACGCCACTGCTTGAGCCGCAAAAGACCAACACCTGCCCGGCATCCTCTTCACTGGTATTGGCCAACGGTGCACCGATGATCACATCAGCGTACCCATCCTTGTTGATATCGCCTACGGTGGAAACGGCCGTGCCTAAACTGGCCCCCGACTGCCCTCCAAAGGTCGTCCACACTGGCGCGCTTGCCAATCCTGCTTCGCTGCCTAGGTAAACCTGAGCCATCCCCTCATTGACAAAGCCGTCTTGGGCCCATTTTGCGCCGACAATCACATCATCAAAATTATCGTGATTCACATCCCCGGCGGAAGCCACAGACCAACCCAGGTAAGCTTCTACTAGATTGCTTTCAAGCTGCCAGCTAGGCGTTGCTGGCAGGCCGCTGGCTGATCCATAAAAGCCATAAACGCGTCCCTCGCGTGATTGTTCATGATTGTAACGAGGCGCGCTTACCAAGATGTCGTCGAAACCATCGTGGTTGATGTCCCCGGCAGCGGCCACCGCAAAGCCCAGGTCTGCGCCCGTTTGATCGCCGCCAAACGTCCAGCTGGGTATCGGTTGCAGGCCACCAGGCGAGCCGTAAAAGGCAAACACGGCACCTGCCTTGTAGGTATTGCCGCTGTATTTGGGGGCACCTACCACAATATCCTCAAATCCGTCGCCATTCACATCGCCTGCACCGCTCACCGAGAAACCAAGGCTGGCTGAAGCCTGATCGCTTTCGTAATACCAGTTGGGAAAATTGAATGCATCTGCTTCAGCGCTAGAACTAGCCTGTGGGGTAATCGCCTGTACGATTTGAATCACAATTAGCCAAACAATTGCCGCGCACAAAAAGAGGACAACACGGGGGATATAGGCGCACTTTTGCATGGTAAACCTCCTGATATCAGGATGCCATGCCAAACTCAACCGAATCTAAACAAAATCATGTTGTGAAGTTTTAGGGGAAACAAAGAGTAGAGGGCTAAGCGTTTCTTATTTTATCGTAGAGTGCCTGAGTTTTGTCACTCATGATAATATCGAGCTCATTCGCCAGACATTGGGCCAACCGTTGGCACACCTGAATCGCTTCGGTTCGCTTGCCCAATTTTGTAAATAGTGACATCAATCTGCGGCAGCTTGTTTCCTGGCAACAGTCTACCGACAATATTCGTTGGTAGATGGCTATAGCCTCTTCATCCATGTTTGTTTTTTCATAGAGTTGGGCCAGATCACCCATAGCAGACAGGTAAATTTCTTGCAGGCGAAACTGCTGGTCACGCACCCAGGCGTGCGCGTCTGTGAGGTCGTACAAATAATCCCCGCGATACAGGGTCAGGGCGGTTTTGTAAATTTTAACGGCCGTTTCCTCGTTTACCTCGCGCCGCGCCCGGCGTATACCAGACTCAAATGCATCCACATCTAGCCAATTTGATTGGGCCTCGGCTAATCGGTAACAGCCATTCTGGTACAACAAATAGCGCGAATGGCTGGCTTTTTCCAGATCTGGCTCCAGGCTGCGGCGCAGATTGTAAACAGTGGTGTTCAGGTTATGCATCGCCGCCTTGTATTCCAGATTTGGCCATAACATTTCCAGGATTTGTTCACGAGAAACGGCCGTGCCTTTTTGCGTTGCCAAATAAGCCATCAAAGCCCGTGTTTTTACCCGGTTCCACAGCGGACCTTCTACCGGCATGCCATCTTGGCGCGTGACAACCAACGGGCCCAGCAAATAAATTCGGAAGGGTTGGTGGGTTTGTACCTCGTGCCGATGCGAACGGAGCAAATGAACCAAAAAGCTTTCATCAATCTCTTCAGGCACTGGAATGGTGCTCATGTTGGCCAGGATGTACTGCCCATTGCGGTGGCGCAGCTGCAAATCTAAACTAGTGATGGGCACGCCCTGCTTAATGGCCTGACGCACGGGGCATTTGGGGGCACAGTAAGGATCGCCTTGCGGTGTGAGTCCGGCCAAAAGCTGCCAGCAATGTTTAGCCACTGCTTCTTCCGCTGAGTATCCAAGCAGCTTGGCGATTGCTTGATTCCAGAAAGTGATCAGGCCATCTTCATCAACGCTCAATGCACCGTCGCCGATTTTTCCAAAAAAATGTTTGATGGATATCATGTCGATTACACTCGTGTGCGATCGTGAGGACATTAACCACAACTAAAACAATAAGATTGATCATGAGTCGATAATGCTTACAAAGTCTCTTACATTAAGAGAAGTTTGGAGGAGTGTCATCCCCTTGAGGTGACAAATGTCATCACGTTGTGTAGAAGGCGATATCTTTTTCAATAATGACCCGCTTCCTCTATAATCCAAATCTTGATGACAGAAAAAGCGAAGCAACGCCAACTTTTGCAACACCAACTGGCTCGCCTGGAACGTCGGTTAGCCAGCTTGCGGCAGCGCAGTGAGCAATTTTCCCGCTGGCGACTGATCTTGTTTGCCCTGGGCGCTTTGTTAAGCGGTGGTAGCTTTTTGCAATGGGGCCCGACGGTGTGGTTGTGGGTAACGGCCGTTGCCTTCATCCCTTTCATCGTTTCTGTAGTCGTACACCAGCGGATTGATACGGCCGTTACGCGCTTCACTATCTGGCAGCAAATGAAGCAAACACACATCGCCCGAATGACGCTAGATTGGGATCATTTGCCGGAGCCAAAATCATTCCCTGTAGAACCTGATCATCCTTTTGCCTACGACATCGATCTGGTAGGTGAATTTTCGTTGCACCGATTGCTGGATACGGCCGTTTCCCGCGAGGGTAGCCAGCGATTGCACCAATGGCTGCTCAATCAGACACCCCAGTCTACTGCTGTGCTGACCCGGCAAGTACGCGTGCGCGAATTGGCCAGCCAGACGCGCTTCCGTGAGCGATTGGCGCTGCAAGCCACCCTGGCGGTGGACAATGACAATGCCAGCGAGCAGTGGGCAGGCCAAGAACTGGTTGATTGGCTGCAAGCAGAAAATGAGGGGCGTTCGTTACGGCCGTTGCTCATTGGCCTGTCTGGCTTAGCGGTGGTTAACTGGCTCCTTTATGCTGGTTACCAGCTGTGGCATTGGCCACCGCTGTGGATTGGCACGATTTTGCTCTACGGCGTCCTGTTTATCACCCTGGGCTTTCAGCGTACCTCGACTTTGTTTAGCGACATCATGTTTTTAAGCGACCGACTGCGGGTGCTTAATGGGGTCTTTGCCTTTTTGGAGCAGTGGCGCTTTCGACAAATGCCTCAGGTGCAGCAACTTTGCCACCCTTTTTTGGCTGAGGGGGAACGGCCGTCGGCCCATATTGGCCGTATTCAACGGGTGATGACCGGCGTCGGGCTGCGCCAAAATTGGCTGCTGGGGTTTGTGCTCAATGCTTTAATGCCCTGGGATATTTACTTTGCGTATCGTCTGGATCAATGTCGGGCTGATATAGCCAGGCAACTCCCTCGTTGGTTGGATGTTTGGTACGAATTGGAAGCCCTTAGCAGTTTGGCCACTTTTGCCTACCTCAACCCCGGCGAATGGGTTTGGCCTAAGCTAACTACGGCGACGGCGAGCTCCCCTGCGCTTACGGCTACCCGGCTGGGCCATCCACTCATCCCCAGCGACCAGCGCGTCTGCAACGATTTGCAGTTGGATCCTGAACAGGCCATTTATCTGATTACCGGGTCCAATATGGCGGGCAAAAGCTCCTTTTTGCGCACCATTGGGGTGAATCTCGTGCTGGCCTATGCCGGTGGTCCTGCCATTGCCCAATCATTCAGCGCCAGCTGGCTGCGCCTCTTTGCTACCATCCGCGTGGCTGATTCACTCAGCGATGGCTTCTCGTTTTTCTATGCCGAGGTGCGTCGCCTGTCGCAATTGCTTACCGCGCTGGAAGATGAGGCGGAACGGCCGTTACTTTTCCTTATCGACGAGATTTTCCGAGGCACCAATAATCGGGAGCGGCTCATCGGCAGCCGCGCTTATATTCAGGCACTTACCCAAGGCAACGGTCTGGGGGCCATCGCCACGCACGATTTGGAGCTGGTGCAGCTGGCGGAAGAGACCCCTAAGTTGGTCAATGTTCATTTTCGGGATGATGTGGTAGACGGCCGTATGGTTTTCGATTACAAACTTCATCCTGGCCCGTGCCCCACCACCAACGCCCTCAAGATTATGGAATTGGCCGGTTTGCCTATCGAACCACAAAAGACGTAACTGCTCAGGTGCGACGCACTTGAAAAGATATAGTTATCCTCCAACCATTCTGAGAAAGTGCATCTCACCTTTTTGCCTTTTACTCCCTTTTCACCCAATTCGCCCCGCTTTTTCACAGTCTCCCCTGCACCTGGTTGCTATACTGCCACTGGTGTCCTGCGGAAACCTAAGCATAAAATTACCATTAATTCTATTTGTAAGTATACCCCTTCAAAATAAGGCAAGATGGCACTCAATGCCATTCAACAACCTTGCGACAAAACACCTTCGTTGCCTGTTTTTTCGGAAATTTCTTGTGGTGGAGCCAAAACTGAATATTTGTTTACCCAAGCCAGGATTTGGAGTAACGGCAGTGCGGATATGCTGCATCTTGGTATGAGAGAAAGGTATGGAAAGCGTGAATCGATCGAATCTTTGGCGAACCCTTTATTTACTCCTTGCAGCTTTATTCATTTTGTTTGTGACCACTTCTGTCATGGCGAACGGGGGGAGTACGGCCGTTTACACTGTCAATACCACTGCCGATGAAGATGACGGTGCCTGTACCAGGGAGCACTGCTCCTTGCGTGAAGCAATTCAAGCGGCTAATGCCTTGACGGATAGTACGGCTATCATTCAGTTCAAGGTGGGCGAATTGAATCCAGTCGTGATTGTACCCACGTCACCTCTTCCTGCTATTACTACCCAACTTTTACTTAAAACGAACTTGTATGACAGTATTGATGTGGTGCTGGATGGTAGTCTGGCCGGTCCCGCTGATGGTTTAACCCTGGCCACCGATAATATCGCCCTGCACAATCTGACGATTCAAAACTTTACAGGTAATGGCGTCCTTATAAACGGCAGCAACAGCCGGATCGAAGGTAATCTCATTAGCGGCAATGGCGGAAACGGCATCCAAATTGTTGCGGGTAACGGCAATGAATTTAGCCAAAATCTTATCTTTGGCAATGGTGGCCTGGGAGTTGACCTTGAAGGAGATGGTCTGACGCCCAATGATTTGGGTGATACAGATGGTGGGGCAAACGGCCGTCAAAATACACCCAATCTCATCCGTGCTGTGCCGACTGGGGTAGATTTACAGGTTGAAGGGATTCTCAATAGTGAATCTCTTACCAGATTCACCGTTGATTTCTATGCCAGCGACAGCTGTGATGAATCCGGCTTTGGCGAGGGACAAACCAGATTGGGTAGCGCAGATGTAGCCACGGATGAAAATGGGAATGCCAGCTTTAATACGGCCGTTCCATCCACGCTAACGGATGCCTACATCACTGCCTTGGCCACAGGCCCCAGCGGCAGCTCTGAATTTAGCCGTTGCATTCGCATTGGCCTGGGCAACGATTCCTGGCCGCGTGCTCTGCGTCTTGAGCTGGTGCCGGACAGTGTCTCTCCTGAGGTGCAAACGGCCGAATTCAGCCAGCTGATTGATCTACCAGGGCAGTCCCGCTGGTACAAATTCACGGTTCAACCCAACAGCCAGCTGGTTATTACGCTAACCGACCTACCGGCAAACTACGACCTTACCGTCTATAAAGATATTGCGGCCGAGTGGGAATCACTTTTAACCCTGGATGACACCGAAGATTTGGTCGAGCTTACGGCCGAATTTGCTCCCGATGCTTTTAGTCCAGATGCCTTCAGCCCAGACGCGTTTTCACCGGATGCTTTTAGTCCAGATGCCTTCAGCCCAGACGCGTTTTCACCGGATGCGTTCAGCCCGGATGCCTTCTCTCCAGATGCCTTTTCACCCGATGCTTTTAGTCCCGACGCATTCAGCCCGGACGCTTTCTCGCCAGACGCCTTTAGTCCCGACGCGTTCAGTCCGGACGCTTTCTCGCCAGATGCGTTCAGTCCGGACGCTTTCTCCCCAGACGCGTTCAGCCCCGATGCTTTCTCCAGCGCTCAAACGCGCAGCCTGCTGGCCGTTTCGGCTTTCAACGGCACGGCGGGTGAGGGTGTGCAGCTCAATACCTGGGAAAACAGCGGCGACTTTTATATTCGGGTGCGCGGCCGTAACGGGGTCTTTGATCCGAACAACTTTTATACCTTGAACATTTTGCAAACAGCGGGCGGCTGTGGCGATGTGACGACTGCTTTGCCAGCCAGCACACATACGGCCGTTGCCAACAACCGCAACACGATCATTCTGGCTGATTTCGGCCGTATGACGGGCGATCTCGCCACCATGCAGACCCGTCTGGCAGAGTTTGCTGCCCGTCTCGAAGTGAACGGCGTTGTAGTTGATGTGGGCAGTGATGCCCGGGTGGCAGCAGCGAACCTACAGGCAGATATGAATCCTACTTGCCCCTTCGCTAAGAATCTGGTCGCCTACGCCGTTAAAGATATTGTAGACAGCTACCTTGAACTCAATCCGTTAGCCTACATCGTCATTGTTGGTAACGACAATGTTATTCCCTTCTTCCGCCATCCCGACCAGGCGATGCTGGCCAACGAACGCAACTATGTACCTCCCGTTCTCGATAATACCCATTCGCAGGCCAGCTTGAAGCTAGGCTATGTGTTAGGGCAAGATCGTTACGGTGCCACGACGGAACTTTCCAGCAAGAGTGACAATCTGCCAATTCCCAATTTGGCAGTGGGGCGGCTTGTGGAAACACCGGCTCAGGTTGTCACCATGCTGGATGCCTACCTGAGCACCACGAATGGTGTTGTGGCAACGCCCACTTCTGCACTCGCAACCGGCTATGATTTCCTGGAAGATGCGGCCAATGCAATCACAGCCGAGCTGGAAGCGGGTATGGGGGCAATGGCCACAACGCTGATAACCCCTCGTGACATCGCCCCAGCTGATCCACTGTCATGGACTGCCGATGATCTACGCGATCTGCTGCTGGTCAATCGCTATGACATTGCTTTTTTGGCTGGTCATTTTAGCGCGAGCAGCACGTTGGCTGCTGATTACAGCACGCGATTATTGGCCTCTGAGCTGGCTGCTTCTTCGGTAGATATGACAAATATGCTTGTTTTCAGCGCAGGCTGTCATGTCGGATACAACATTGTTAACGAACACGACGTACCCAACGTAACAGTTGAGCCAGATTGGGCAGCAGCATTTGCCAAGGAAGGTACCACGCTCATTGGTGGCACAGGATACCAATATGGTGATACGGACATCATTGAGTACAGTGAAAAGCTTTACCAGTTGTTTAGCCAGCAGCTACGAGCTGGCACAGGTCCTGTATCTATTGGCCAGGCTTTGGTGGCTGCTAAGCAAGTCTACTTGATGGAGACGCCGGAATTACGGCCGATTCATGAAAAATCGCTCCTCGAATCTACGTTGTTTGGGTTGCCCATGCTGAAGATAGATATGCCGACTGGACGAGGCAATCCAACCGTTGAACCTTCCATTGTGGAAGGGACAACGCCATTTGCCAGCAATCCTGGCCAGACTCTGGGTCTTACTTACGCTGACGTTAGCGTGACGCCCGATCTCACCCTGGTCAATCAGGAGCTGGATATTGTTGGTGATGTAGACGGAACGGTTGTTGCTTCGTACTTAACCGGCAGCGATGGCGTTGTGGTCAATCCGGCGGAACCAATCCTGCCGTTGGAATCTGCAAATGTTGGTGTGGCCGACACCGTTCTGCGCGGCGTGGGTTTCCGGGGCGGTGCGTTTACCGATGTTGCTGGCATTCTGCCCCTGACCGGTGCAGCCACCACCGAAGTTCGTGGGGTGCATGCCCCATTTGTGACCAGCATCTTCTACCCGGTACAGATGCAGCAGGTGAACTACTTTGGCCAGTTGATTAATGGCCTGGATGGTCCTGTATTGCTGAATGTTATCCCGGCTCAGTTCTTGTCAGACAATGCCGGTTCACTCACCGGCACGCTGCGCCAGTTTAATGTGTTGGATTACCGTCTGTATTACAGTAGCTACATTGAACAATCTGCCATTTCTGGCAACGTTCCGGCGCTGGCAGCACCGCCATCCATTGCCCAGGTTAATGCCATCCCGGGTGATGACGACGTGACCTTCCAGGTGCGTGTGACGGGTGACCCGGCAGCAGGGATTCAGGAGGTGTGGGTGACCTACACCGGTAGTGGCATGCTGTCTGGCTTGTGGCAGTCGCTCGATTTGGAGCAGAGTGATAACGACAGCACGCTCTGGACGGCCACTCTGCCGTTGAACGGCATTCCTGCCGATGACGTGCGCTTCATCGTGCAGGCAGCCAATGGGGTTGGCCTGGTGAGTGCAGCGACGAATTTGGGTGCTTATTATAGTGGTTCTGGTGTGGTAGCAGAAGATTTGTTGGAAACGGCCGTTTCCCTTCAATCGCCGCCCACAACCGGTGCTTACAGCACAGAAATCAACGTCAGCGCCGTGCTGACCGCCAATGGTGAACCGCTTGCCAATCAATTCCTCACCTTCCGCGTTGGGCCGCAAATGCGCACCGTTCTCACGGATGCATCAGGCGTTGCTACGACCGATCTGGCTTTGTTGGGTTTACCGGGCAGTACCGAACTAGCTGTTACCTTTGGCGGCAATACCATTTATCAGCCATCCTTTGACACCGTGCCGTTTACCATTACCAAACAGGGGACCAGCCTGACCTTGGACCCAACATCGGCTACGATTCAGGTAGGTGAACCGACACCCTTTGTGGCCACGTTGGTAGATGCTGCGGGACGGCCGTTTGGTCAGAAAACCGTCTTCTTCATCATCACTGGTGATAATGGCACTTATGCCGAGGCAGTGATCACCGACTTTGCTGGACGCGCTGAGCTGGGCATTTTGCCTTTACTGGCGGGAACGTACAGTGTGGATGTGTACTTCAGTGGCACGATTCCGTTACCCAGTGGCCCGTTAAATCTAGACGATGATCGCTATCTGCCTTCGATGGCCAGCGGTTCATTAACGATTATTGATGAGCCGGTTGAGCCAGGACCGGTGCTTTACCTAAGCACCCCAACTGGCGGCATGGTGGATGGCATCGCCTACAGTGGCGAAGATGTGCTGGGTTATGACCTGGACAGCGGCGCATGGTCCCTGCTGTTTGACGGTTCTGACGTGGGGCTGGCCGGGCAAAACGTGTCGGCTTTTGCCTGGTTACCCGATGGCAGCCTGCTCATTTCTGTAGCTGAAGATTTCAATCTGCCTGATTTGACCATGACAACCAATAAGCAAAATGCCTACAATGTGGATAATTCCGATATTCTCCGCTTTGTGCCCGCCTCGCTGGGTGAGGAAACAGCAGGTACCTGGGAAGTTTACTTTGATGGCTCCGATGTGGGGCTAAAGACCTCACAAGAGGCTATCAGTGCGTTGACGGTGTTGGCAGACGGCCGTATCGTCATCAGCACTACCGGTCCATTCAAGTCTGGTAACCTCAATGCCAAGAGCCGCGATTTGGTTGTCTTTACCCCCACCACTTTGGGCGAGACGACCAACGGCAGTTGGGACCTCTACTTTGATGGCTCCGATGTTGACTTGCTCAGTGCCAGTAACGAAAATATCGTAGCTGTGTACCAGGATGCTGAAAGTGGCGACCTTTATATTGCTACCAGCAGTATGGATGGATTCATCTTTGTTTGCAGCCCGGATGCGTTGGGTGAAAACACCGCCTGCACATTCTCGGTATTCTGGGATGGGGCAAACAATGGGCTGGGCAGCGGCCAAATTGATGCCATCGCCATTCGCTAAATTTAACGTCTAATCCAAACTTGGTTGTTTCGTGCCGTTTGGTTGAAAAAAGTGAAGCGTGAAACGTGATTCCCTCTAATCGCGTTTCACGTCTCACGCATCATTTCATTTTCACCCTGCACAAAGTGCCAACTCTCGTATAATAGAGCCATAGCAGAACAAGCAGACCAATTCTAACAAACCACAACACCTCTCAGGAGACCCTAAACGTCGTATGGAACGGCCGATTTCCTATATTCCAATGGACAGGCGACAAGCCCTGTATCGTGGCGATAAGCTGCCTGATCCGGCACAAGGTGCCGCCCTGTTTGCCGATATTTCTGGTTTTACCCCACTTACCGAGCGGCTGGTACATGATTTGGGGCCGCAACGAGGCGCAGAGGAAGTCACGCGTCATCTGAATCGCGTGTATGATGGCCTGGTCGATGAACTACATCGATACGGTGGCAGTGTGATCAGCTTTAGTGGGGATGCTGTTACCTGTTGGCTGGAAGGCGACAATGGGTTTCGGGCGACGTCCTGCGCCCTGGCCATGCAGGCAGTGTTGCAGCAGGCACAAACGATTCGGATCCCTTCTGGCGAAATTACATTGGCCATGAAAACGGCCGTTGTCGTGGGCACGGCTCGTCGTTTTCTCATTGGCAACCCCCGTGTGCAGCTTGTTGAGGTCTTGGCAGGCAAAACTCTGGACCGACTAGCTGAAGCCGAGCATGAAGCCCAAAAAGGGGAAGTCATTCTGGATGAGGCAACCATTGAGAATTTGGGACCTCGTGTAGAAATAGAAACGTGGCGGCAAAATCCCATGACTGGAGAACGTTTAGGGATTGTGGCCAGATTGGACAATATGAGCATCCCTGCTTATTGGCCCCCCGTTCCTCAAGACGCCCTGGATGAAGCAATTACCCGCCGCTGGCTGCTGCCGCCGGTTTACAAGCGGCTGGTTGAAGGCGGCGGGGAGTTTTTGGCAGAGCTGCGTCCAGCGGTGGCGCTGTTTGTACGCTTTTCTGGCATTGATTATGATGACGACGAGGAAGCCGAAACCAAGCTGGACACGTTTGTGCAAAATGTGCAGGAAATTTTGTCCCGCTATGACAGCAATTTATTACAGCTAACCATCGGGGATAAGGGGAGCTCCTTATATGCGGCGTTTGGCGCACCGTATGCTCATGAAGATGATGCTGTTCGGGCTGTAAACGTTGCTCTGGAGCTTCAAGAGTTGGCTGGCCGACTGCCCTATATCTCGCCTTTGCAAATAGGTATTTGCCAGGGCCGCCTGCGTACCGGGGCTTACGGTGGCACCATGCGCCGTACCTACGGGGCTTTGGGGGATGCGGTGAATACGGCCGCACGCCTCATGCAAGCCGCCGCCCCTGGCCAAATTCTTGTAGCCGAAGCCACCATCAAACAAACTGGCGAGAAATATACCAGGGAGCAATTGCCGCCCATCATGGTTAAAGGTAAGGCAGAACCAATTGCCGTGTATGCGATTTCCCGGCGTCAGGCCCAGTCCACGATTCGCTTGCAAGAGCCACAATATGCGCTGCCTATGGTGGGTCGTGCCGCCGAACAGGACCTTATCCAGGAAAAAATGGCTGAGGTTAAGGCAGGCAGAGGGCAGCTGATCACCATCAGCGGTGAGGCTGGCATTGGTAAATCCCGGATGGTGGCGCAAATCATTCGCCTGGCTGGGGAGCAGGATTTTTTGGGGTTTGGTGGCGAATGCCAATCTTACGGCACCAACACCAGCTACCTGGTTTGGCAGCGCATCTGGCAAGATTTTTTTGAGCTGACGCCAGACATGCTCCCCGAAGTGCAAATTGCGCATGTTGCTGAGCAACTGCAACGAATCAACCCGGCACTGCTGCCTCGCCTGCCGCTGCTTGGTTCTATACTGCGTCTGACAATTCCCGACAATGAGCTGACGCGATCATTTGACGCCCAGCTGCGCAAGGTCTCGTTAGAATCGTTATTGGTGGAATGTTTACGGGCGCGGGCGGAGGAAACGGCCGTATTCATGGTGCTGGAAGATTGCCACTGGCTTGATCCGCTTTCTTTTGAACTGCTGGAGGCAATCGCCCGGTCCATCGCCGACCGCCCGATTTTGATTGTGCTGGCGGTACGTTCCCCGGAGATGAGCCGGGTGCAGTCTGCCCCCTTCCGCAAGTTGCCTAACTTTACCGAAATCCAGCTCAACGAGTTCACGCCGGAAGAGGCGGAGCATTTGATGTCGTTGAAGATGGAGCAGCTGACCCGTGCCAAGATCAAGATTCCGCGCCTGCTGCGGGACAAAATCACCGAGCGCGCCGCCGGGAATCCATTCTACATTGAAGAGCTGCTTAACTACCTGCAAAGCCAGTCGGCGATGGCCAGCCAAACTTTGCAAGATTTGGATTTGCCCACCAGCCTACACAGCCTAATTCTGAGCCGCATCGACCAGTTGACCGAGAGCCAACGGAACACAATTAAAGTGGCCAGCGTGATCGGCCGTTTGTTCCGGGCAGCAATGTTGTGGGGGGCGTACCCACCACTGGGTCGTCCGCAGCAGGTAAAGTCGGATTTGGCCGCACTGGAACAGCTGGATTTGACGCCGCAGGATACGCCGGAGCCAGAACTGACGTATCTGTTTAGGAATGTGGTGACGCAGGAGGTGGCCTACGAAAGTTTGCCGTTTGCCACCCGAGCGATGCTGCACGATTTGATCGGCCAGTACATTGAGAAAAACTATGCCAATGTGCTGGCACAGTACGTGGGTTTGTTGGCGTATCATTACGGCCGTTCCGATAACGAAACCAAAAAACGCGAATATCTGCTCAAGGCAGGGGAAGCGGCTCAGGCAGAATACGCCAACGAAGCAGCTATTGAATATTTTCGGCGGGTGCAGCCCTTGTTGCCAGAGCCAGAACGAGCGGCTGTCATGCGCAAGCTTGGCAGCGTGCTGGAACTGGTAGGCCAGTGGGACGAAGCCAGCGAGCTGTACGTTCAGGGACTGCAACTGGCGCAAAAACATGACAACCAACAAGAGGAAGCTTGGTGTGAAGCTGCCCAGGCCGAACTGCTGCGCAAACGGGGACGTTTTGAAGAAGCCACCAAACATCTGGAAGCGGCCCGACTGACCTTTGAGAAGCTGGAAGACGAATCCGGCGTGGCCCAGGCGTATCATTCGGCTGGTACGCTGGCGGCGCAGCAAGGGCAGTACGAAAAGGCCCGCACCCTGTATGAGCAAAGTTTAGTGCTGCGCCGGGAGCTGGATCAACCCGCGTCGATTGCTGCTTTGTTAAGCAATTTGGCCATCATTGCCCGTTTTCAGGGGGATTTGGCCAAATCGCGGCGGCTCAACGAAGATGCACTGGAAATTCGGCGGCAGGTGGGTGACCGGCGGACGATTGCCAATTCTTTGAATAATTTGGGCAATGCAGTGCGGAATTTGGGCGATCTAGCCAAAGCGCGTGCTTATTTGGAGGAAGCGTTGCTGCTCCAGCGTGAAGTGGGTGACCGTTGGGCCATCGCCAACTCGTTGAACAACCTGGGCAACGTGGTGCGCGATCAATCCGATTTTGAGACGGCGCACCAATTTTACGTGGAAAGTTTGACGATTAATCATGAATTTGGGGACCGGCGGGCGATTGCCTATGTGCTGGAAGATATGGCGGCCCTGGCAGCGGCGCAAAATCAGGCCAGCCGTGCTTTGCAGCTGGTGGGGGCGGCCCAGACCTTGCGCAAGGAAATTGGCACCCCACTCTCCGCTGTGGAGCAATCGCAGCTAGACGGCCGTTTAACGGCCGTAATTGACAACGAAGATGCCGATACTTATATTGCGCAGGGCCAGCAGCGCTCCCTGGCTGAGGCCATTGAGTTTGCCCTCAGCGAATAAAATAACAGTGGGGAAGTCCATGAGTGACGAACGACAATTTTATGTGCCGCCAGGCGGGCCACCTCGTGTGAATGCGCCCAGCTCAGAGATTTATACAGCGATGGGGGAAGAGAATATTTTTGCCATGCTGTCTGATTTTTACAAAGCATTGGCAACTTCCAAGATTCGGGAGATGTTTCCGCGTGACATGGAACGGGCATCCCGCAAATCGGCAGCCTTTTTTGTGGGGCTGTTGGGTGGGCCACCGCTTTATCATCAGAAATACGGCAATCCGATGATGCGGGCGCGCCACATGCCGTTCCCCATCGACGAGGCGGCGCGGCAAGTGTGGTTGACTTGTTTTGACTCGGTTCTGGCCGACGCACCCGAAAAATATAATTTCCCCGCTGAACATCTGCCTCAGTTCCGCGAATTTTTGGTAGGCTTTTCTAGCTGGATGGTCAATACAGCCTAAGTAAAAATCAACTAGCCACATATCAGTTTGAGCGAGAAAAGAAAAATGGGACACAGATAGACACTGATTTTTGTCTCTTATCTGTGTAAACCAGTGTTCATCAGTGTCCAATTCCCAAAATGATATGTAGCTAGTGTGGTCCTTATTTTTCAGAGGAGTGGGAACCATTACCACAAAGTACGATCTGTTTTCCCCGAACTTCAAAGCAAATCCATTCCCTACGTTTGCCCAAATGCGGCAGGATGATCCGATTTATGCCCATCGTTCCCCTGGTGGTGGCACGATTTGGTATCTGACGCGATTTGAAGACGTAACGGCCGTTCTCAAAGACAATGACCACTTCGTAAAAAATGTGCAGAATACCTT
>JBNKLQ010000009.1:0-43040 GCA_050292445.1 Promineifilaceae bacterium (SeqCode)
TATCTTGCTTTGCCATAAAGGCTCAGCAAGCGATGTTTAGAGGGATTTTTCGCTTCGCTCAGAATGACAGGGGGAGCGGTTTTATTTGCCAAAGAATTTATATTTTCTACAAACTTACCAAAACCACCTCACATGATTAAACAACATAAACAGACATTGTTCCTCCTCAGCTTCACCGCAATTTTTATAGGCTACCTGATGGTGTGGCTGCCGGGTCCATCGGCCGGGCTGCAATTGTTAGGTATTGAGATGGGTGAATGGACCAAGTTTTTTGGCCTGGGTGTGAAGCGCAACTGGTTTTATCTGCCGCCGTTGACGCTGGCCTTGATGTTGCTCTGTTTTACGGTGGGCTGGGAGAACGGCCGTTTCCAAACCTGGCTATTTCGTGGGGTGGCGGTCGCTGTTAGCCTGCTGGCCTTCCCCGCATTGGAGGATTTAGCTGGGCCAAGCCAAAGCGAATATCTGTCCAGAGTGGCGGGGATTGGGCTGGTGGTTGCGGTAGCTGGTTTGCTGATGTTGTTTGGCGGGCAAAAACGGCCGTGGCTGCCGCAGTTGGGGTGGGGGGTGATGGCTGTAGCGGGCTTGGTGGGGCTGGTGTGGCCGACGTTGATTTATGGGGAAGTACGGCCGTATGCCAGCGAACTCATAGGCGTTACCATAGGATATGGTCCTGGTTTTTGGCTAAGCTTGCTGGGACACGCTGCCGTATTGGGCCTGGCACTTGTTCAGCTGGCAAAAAAATAGCACCCACCGGTAGATAAATTTCGGTTTGGGTGCTATGGCTTCCAGTAAATGGGTAATTAGTGCCCACTCGCAAATAAAATATGGAATTGGCGAATGGGCTTAAAGTAGCCGTTCGGTACGAAATTGCTAAGTTAATTCCGAACGGCTAATTAGGTAATTGAGCAATAAAATTACCCAATTACTTAATTACCTAATTACATTCTTTTTAAGCACGCATGTGTGTATCAATGTAAGTGACGGCTTCACCAACGGTTGTAATCGTCTGCGCTTCTTCGTCAGAAATTTCGCCATCGAATTTTTCTTCAAAGGCCATGATCAGCTCAACCAGGTCCAACGAATCCGCTTCCAAATCTTCGCGGAAACGCGCCTCGGTCACAATTTGATCTTCATCAACGCCTAACAATTCCACAATAATTTCTGTTACCTGCGCTTTCGTATCGCTCATCCTACTCTCCTTCAAGGGTATCTTTGATTATATTTTTTAGTGTATGGCGGGCAATTGTAGAAATAACCCTTAGATTGTCAAGCAATCTCCACGATGGTGGCTTATGCAAAAGCAGAAAAGTTCTCAAAGTTAGGCTAAACACGAATTCTGCTTTTGCTTAAGCAAATCACAACCTGGTTGACTGCTTTGAGCCGTAATCTTCCTGTGATTTGCCTACCTGCACCACAGAAGAAAACACTCGAAAAATGGGTAAGTTACGCCGAACCATCATTGATTTTACCTGACCCGAGACTTTGTAGCCAAACGGCCGTTCCCAGCAGCAAATAAAAAGCAAAAGCCAGGTCTACCAGGAAGAAACTGTGGTCTACCAGGCCATGAAAAACCATGTCGGCCAGAGCGGCACCCAGACCCACCACAACAGGCAGCCATTCCGCCGATACCGTTGGCCGCAGCCGCCACAGCATACGGGCCAACGTGACGATGAGCCACAGTCCGGCCAGCAAGCCGGGTAGGCCGATGCGGGTGGCAAAATCCAAAAACAGGTTGTGCGGATGGCTCAAATTGGGATCGCGCCATGCCGCTTCCAAAATGTAGCTGCCACGATACTCGTAGAGGAAATTGTCCAGGCCCACGCCAAACCAGGGATGGTCGCGGATCATGTTGAGGCTGGCTTGCCACAGGCTCAGGCGGAAGACACCTGTTTCCCCGGTGAGGCTGAGGCGACCTGCCAGCGCGGGAATGCGCTCAATGGCAAATAGTCCAACGACACCCATCGTCCCAAATGCCAGCAACCAGGGCCACGTTTTACGGCCGTTTACCACTTGCCACTGCCAAAAAATAATCACAAACGCGGCGGGCAGTCCTAAAAACAAGCCCCCTTTGCTGAAGGTGAGCAAAAAGGCGAGGAGTGTGGGCAGGAGAACGGCCGTATAAATCCACCATCGCTTGCCGTGAACCTGCCTGCTGCCCAGCAGAGCCATCGCGCCCAAAAGCGGTACAATGCGCCCCAGGTAGAGCGCCACGTTGTTGGGTGAACCATAGATCGATTTCAAGCGCAGCAGCCCACCTTCGGCAGTGATAAGGCTGGCGCGGTCGAAGCCAACTTGCCACAGGCCGTAGAGCGCCACAACTAGCCCGCCTGCAATGAAGCCATCCAGGATGAGCCACATTTCTGAAGCTTTAGGTTTGGTACCGCGCAGCACCCAGTAAAACAGCGCCGGTTCCAAAATGACCACACGCCATTCGTTGCTGGCGACGTCCAACCGGTTGGTGAAGAAGAGGGAAGCGGTGGCGATGATGGTGAGGGCCAGGACGCCGTAATCGGTTATCCGTAAGCGGTGGTCAGTATTCAGTATTCGGTATTCAGTATTCAGTGTGTGGTTTTTGTTGCGTTGCAGCCAGGCGGTGGCGCGGTTGGTGGCGTAGGCGGCGAAGGTGACGAGGGTGAATACTTCGATAGGGGAGAAGCGGTAGTTGAGGATCGGTTTGGGCAGGGGCGGGACGTAGAAGGGGAAGCAGAAAGCAATTAGGACCAAACCCCACACTGGCCGCCAGTAGAGCAAGATGAATAGAACCACCAGCGCAGCGACGTAGATGAAAAAGGTGGGCGTGACGTAATAGATCGAGGCGACGGCGGCGGTGAGAGCCAGCTGGCTGCCATCTCCCAGGCGGCGATAAATGCCGCCCATTTGCTCGGCCCAGGTGAACCAGCCTGCCAAAAAGACGAGCGTGGCAGTAACGGCCGTTACCGCTAATTGCCAGCTTGTGTTCAGAGCCGAAAAGTGCTGCCGTTGTTGGCGAAACCAATCGGGCCACTGTGCCTGCCGTCCGGTTCGTATAGCCAGTATGAGAGAAAGAACGGCCGTTCCCGCCAAAACCCACATCCCCCAACGAGTCCAGGCATCGGGCGGCCGATAGCCGACACTGAACCCATTCAGCGCCCACTGGTCCCAGCCGCGCGAGGCGATAATTTGGGCGGTGTGGACGCCGGGAGTCAAATTGCGAGCGACCGGTTCGGTGGCAATGGTGTCGTCGCTCTTGACGGCCGAAGTGAGAATGAGCATCGTGCCGTTTTCGTCGCGGGGCAGAGCGTTGGCCGGTTGGCCGTCGATGGTGATGTAGAAGCGGGCGCGGAAATTGGCCCGGCGCACCCGCAGACCCAGGTCAGTGCCGTAAAAGGTGAAGGTGACCTTGTCGCCCAGCAGCACATCTTCTGGATGCTGGCCGATGTCGGCCCCAAATTCGGGGGAGAATTCCCAGCTGCCTTCGTAAATTTGGGTGGGGTCGTTGGGCTGGGCCAGATGGAAGCCGGGTTGGGCAACGGCCGTATTTTGGTCATCGAGGGTGGTGCGGAGGGAAACGGCCGTTTCCGTTCCCCCCGTGCTGCAAGCCAGCAAACCAGGCAAAAGCAGCAGTGCTGTCAGCAGGTAAAAAACAGGTTTCCATTTCATTCGTACACTCTCCAACTTGTTGTTATGATCGAATAAATGCTGATGATAACGTTGGCTGTGCGAAAAAAATGGTGTTGATTCGTACCACTTTCCCAAAAAGTAACCAGTGATCAGTAGGTTAGTAATCAGTCGTGCGTTTACTGATTACTGGCCTACTGTTTACTGAATACTGCAAAAAAAGATGCCTGATCCAGACCAATTTACCACTGTCTTAAACCAGTTTGTTCACCGCTCAGCATACACGCCGGGGCAGCTGGCCAGCCTTTCTACCGTGCCCAAAATGACGATTGTGAACTGGCTCAACGGCCGTGTGGTGCGGCCTAGGGGATGGCAAGGCGTGGTGGCGCTGGCGGCGGCCATGCGTCTAACGGAAGCAGAAGCCAATCAGCTGCTGGCTGCGGCCCAGCAGCCGACTGTTCAAGAATTGCGAACCCTGGCAGCAGAAGCAAAGGATCAAGCGTTGTTGGGGTTTTGGCAAACGGCCATTTTCTCCGAATTCTCCCCACCTTTCCAGGCCATCGCCCTGCCGCCGTATTTGGTAGGCCGGGAGGAAGAGCGGGCGCTTTTGCGAACTTTGTTGATGGCCGAACAGCAAACGGCCGTTACCTGCCTGCACGGCATGGCGGGCGTGGGCAAAACCAGCCTGGCGGCGCAGCTGGCCTATGATTTGCACGAGCATTTTGCCGATGGTGTGCTGTGGGCCCGACTGGACAGCTCTGACACGCTCTCCATTTTGGCCACGTTTGCCGCTGCTTACCAACAAGACGTGAGTCAGTTTTATGACGTGGCCAGCCGCAGCCGGGTGGTGCGCGATCTGCTGCGCGAGAAACGGACGCTCATCATTTTGGACAATGCCCAAACAAGTAACCAGATTGAACCGCTGCTGCCGTCCACGGGTAACTGTGCCGTGCTGGTGACCACGCGGCGGCAAGATTTATCTGCGTTGGCCGGAGCGAGTAGGGTTGAACTACGGCCGTTTTCTCCCGACGCCACCACCTCGCTCAGCCTGTTTGAACAAATATTAGGCCGTGCCCGCGTACAGGCCGAGCCAGATGCCCTGCGCCAAATTGCCGATGCATTGGGCCATTTGCCCCTGGCGCTGGTCATCGCTGCCAGCCGATTGGCGTACGAGCCGGGCTGGCAGATTGCCCAGTTTCAGCAGCGGCTGGCGCAGGTTGAGCAGCGGCTGCCTGCGCTGCGCTACGAGGTGCAAAATGTGCGGCGCTCTTTTCAGCTGAGCTATGAACTGTTGGACGCTCCGGCGCAGCAGCTTTTTGCTGCCGTCGGGCTCCTGGGGCGGCAAGATTTTTCGGTGGCAGCGGCGGCTGCCCTGGTGGCTGGTGACGCCGACGCTGTGGCGGATGGCTTGCGGCAGCTTTACACGCTTTCTTTGTTGGAGGGTGGGACGAACGGCCGTTACCAACTACATCCCCTGCTGCACGATTTTGCCCAAAGCTTGACCACACCAGACGGTGCGACGGAACATTTTGTGGCCTATTGGGCGGCGTTTGTGGTTGAAAACCGGTTGGAATATGAGTCTGTGGCTGGAGAGATTGGGCATATTGAAGCGGCATTGGAAACGGCCGTACGTGAGCAGTGGATACAACCGTGGCTTAACCTTCTGGAAAACCTGATGCCCTTCTGGCTGGTGCGTGGGGCTTACCTTCAAGCAGAACAATGTCTGGCTGAAGCGCAAACGGTGCTGCAATCTTCTGGTGACGACGTTGGTCTCAGCCGGGTGCAATTATGGTGGGGCCAGTTGCTGCGCCAACGGCAGGAACTGGCAGCAGCCGAAGAATATTTGCAGGCGGGTTTACTGCTGGCCCAAAAACAGGGAGACAAGAAGCAAATCGGCCGTTTTTTGGCTGAGATTGGCATTGTTCACAATTGTCACGAGCAGTATGCTTCGGCCAAAGTATATTTGGCTGAGGCGTTGACCCTGGCTCGGCAGGTGGATGATGTAGATTGTTTGCTGCTGTTGTTGGAGGAATTGGGTGTTTTGGCTTTGATGGCCGGGGAAACGGCCGTTGCTCAACAGCATCAACAGGAAGGGTTTGATCTGGCGCAGGTTCACCACCATGAGGCCCAAGCGGTGCTGTTCCGCAAAAGTTTGGGCGCGTTGAGCCATTTGGCGCAGGACCGGGAAAAAGCGCGGCAGCAGTTTGCCCAGGGATATGCTTTGGCACAAAAGATAGGTTTTCGTAAAGGCATGATGCTGCTGAGCAACAATTTGGGTGTTGTTGATTTTTACGCGGGGAATATGGTGCAGGCGGCAGATTATTTGCAGGCTTCCCTGGCTGAAGCTGAGCGGTTGAACGATTTTCAGGCGATGAGCCTGGTGCTGCAAAATTTGGCGCGCTTGGCTCGGCAGAACGGCCGTTTTGCTACCGCACGGTCTTACTTTAATCAGCTGCTGGCCTTGGCCAAACGCCGTGAATGGCCCGAGATGGTGGCTCAGGTGCAGCATGCGTTGCTGTCTTTGGCGGAGTTGGAAGAGGCAAACGGCCGTAACCAAGCAAAAACTGCGCAAGAACATCTCAGAGTATTTATTTAACAACCGATTTTTGGGAGCTTATCTTCTTTATTGGGTAGCAAACTTGAGAATATCCAGAGTGATGTCGTATGGGTTGGGCGGTTTCATTTTGGGGAAGTTGTGATCGCCGGGGATTTCGCGGTAAGTCAGGGGGCCAGCCAGCCGGGTGATGAGCTGGCGTGAGAGGCGAGGGAGGACCAATGTGTCGTGTTGGCCTTGCAATAGCAAGGTGGGTGCTTGAATTGATTTTGCTGCCTGGCCACCGCTTTGCCCTAGCTGCCGCACTTCGTCGATCACTTTGGTGGGAAGTTGTACTTCCTGGCGAATACGTGCCTGAACTGCTGGATCGTCTAAATCGGCTCCAGGCATCACCTCAGCCAGCTGCTGACGTACGGCCGTATCCGCAAAATCAGCCTCGGCAAATGGATAGAATGTTTTTTTGACGTGTTTCACGAGCGGCAGTAGCTTGCCCTGCCAGCCAGCAAAGCGCCAAAACGGAGCCAGCAACACCAGAAAATCAGGCGGCTGCTCCGCCGCTAAATTCAGGGCAAGCGCGCCTCCCATAGAAAAACCGATGAGAACGGCCGTGTCGTGCTGGGCCTGAATCTGCTGCCATTGGTTACGGGCCGCAGTCAGCCAATCGTGGCGTGTCTTTTGGGCCAATGTGGAAATTTGCGGACCAAAACCTGGCAACAGTGGACCATACGCGGCCCAGCCAGCGGCAGCTAAATTTTCACCTAACGGCCGCATCTCTGCCGGGGTGCCGGGGAAACCATGAATCAGCAGGGCGCCAACGGGGCCGCTGCCCAAGGCAAATGGTTGATGGTCGGGCGTGCTGTAAAAATCACTCATTAATTCAGCAAATCTTTCAAGGCCGCTTCTGCTTCAGGATAGTTGAAGGTGAAACCATCTGCTTGCAGCTTTTCTGGGATGGCGCGACGGCCGTCTAACACGATGGCCGCAATTTCACCCAAAGCCAATTTCAGGGCGAAGGCGGGGACGGGCATAATAGCGGGACGATTCATGACGCGGCCAATCACTTTGGCAAAATCTTTGTTTTTCAGGGGAGTTGGCGCGCAAAGATTATAAGGGCCTACGGCCGTTTCATTTTCAATCAGGAAGCGAATCGCGCGTACTTCGTCCTCCAGATGAATCCAGGGCCACCATTGCTGGCCGCTGCCTAACGGCCCACCCGCAAAAAACTTAAAGGGCAGTACGGTGATAGGCAGCGCACCGCTTTCCAGGCTGAGAACGATGCCAGAGCGAATAATCACCCGGCGAACGCCCATTGCTTCCACAGCGGCGGTTGATGCTTCCCAGGCAACGGTGACATCGGCCAGAAAGCCACTGCCGTTGGGCGCTGCTTCTGTGATTATCTGGTCGCTTTGCACATCGCCGTAATAATCTGCACCGGAGGATTGGATGAGCACCTTGGGTTTGTGGCTGGCGGCGGCGATGGCTTCGGTAACGGCCGTACCTGCATCAATGCGGCTTTGGCGAATGCGGTGTTTTCGTTCTTCGGTCCAGCGACTGGGGAGTAACCCTGTACCGGCAATAGGTGCGCCAGCAAGATTAACAATGGCCTCGGCTCCATCTGCCAGGTGTCCCCAGCCAACGGCCGTTTTGCTATCCCACTTTTCCCCGCGAACCCCTTTGGGAAAGGTATGCCTGGCCGGATTTCGGCTCAAGGCAATGACTTCATGCCCATCTGCGGCTAAATTCTTGGCCAAGGCCGTGCCAATCAATCCGCTTCCTCCAGTAATAATTACACGCATGCCAGACTCCTTTTGCTGAAAAACATTGTTTTCATTGATTTGTATGTTCAATATTGTCTATTCTAGTCTGGAACGCTCGTATTGTCCATATTATGAACAGTTATATGGGCAAAACATGAACAGCGCGTAATGGTTTACGCTTGATGCATCATAGGCAAAACTTATTCTAGTGGGCAAAAAGTATCAGCCTGACGCTTGTTTTTGGCGTATAATTTGGACAGTTACGCGTTTTGAGCAACTCGCAAAAAGTTCCCAAAGGATGCTTTCTCGTGATTTGCTTAAGTAAAAGCGGAAGAAGCGGTTCATCAATTTCGTGAAGCTTCCCGTTTTTACAATAAAGGCCAGGCATCTTTCTAATTGGGGTCAGTTTTTAACTTTGTTCAACAATTTAACGTGTTGGCCGCGCAATTTCTACCATTATTCCATGCATGGAGGAGAGCATAATGAAAAAGCTGCATGTAGAAAAAATTGGCCGACTTGTTTTAATAGGATTATTTTTATTCTTTAGTGGAGTCGCCTGTGGAGGTGAGGAGGCCACGCCAACGGCCGTTGCTGAAGTTGCCGAAGAACCCACGGAAACACCCATACCCCCCACCGATACGCCAGTACCCACGGATACCCCGGCACCAACCGATACGCCCGAACCAACAGAAACACCGTCGCCAACCAATACAGCTACCCCAACAGACACCCCAATCCCAGTTCCCACCGATACGCCAGAACCGACAGAAACGCCAACGGCCGCACCGACCAACACCCCTGTTCCAGCAACCAACACCCCGGCACCAGCCCCTGCTGCTACCGCTACCCCCGAAGATGATGGGGGATCTGCGGACGATGGTGGCGATGGCGAAACGGAAATGATTACCGTGTATTACATTTCTAATCCCAATGACATTTTAGGCGTCTTCCCCGAACTGCCTTTTGATGCCGAAGGGCTGAAAGCCAACATGAACAATATCAACTATTCCCTACAAACGATGCGTGGCAGTATTGATGGGGCACATGCGGGCGATCAGGCCTCGTGTGATACTTATGTGGGTGCCTACAATAACATTTTGTATTCAGGCGTTTTCTACAAAGACGTGCCGGGTGGCTGGGAAGATATCGATTTTGTCTACTTCCTTTCCTTCATCTATTCGCTGGATCGCACGCGTCCCGCGTACCTTTCCTGTGTTAATGCCGGAACGGTGGATGATTTTAACTACAGCCTGGCCCTGACGGCGATCAATCAAACACAAACCTTTATGGAGCCAGCGCTCAATTCAGCCAATTCTCGCTAAAAATTCAAACCGCAGAGAGCGCGGAGGATGCAGAGCCAAACTCTGTGTTCTCTGTGTTCTCTGTGGCGAAAAATTAGAGTTGGAAGCGGCGGGGATCGCCTAGCCGTTGGGCCAGACTGTCTAGTGTGTAGTGAGTGTGGCGCAAAACCCACTCAATTTCTGAGGCCAGGGTGATGTCGAATGTGCCCGGATCATCGGTGCAGATGCACAGGTTGACGCGGCTGGCCAGCAGGCGGTGGATGGGGTGGTGTTCTGCATCAGGCACGCCGCCAATGCGCAGATTGGAGGTGGGGCAGCATTCAATGACGGTGCCCACCTGGGTGAGCTGATTGAGGACAAAGGTTTGCCGCTGCCGGATGTCCTGAAAGCGTTGAGGGGTATACGGCCGTTCCACCCAATCATCTGCTGCTAAATTAGCCAAAGATTGCTGCTCCGCTTGCAGCGCCTTCACATCGATTGTCACACCAGCTTTTTGCAGCTGAGAAGCAAAGCCCAAGTCATAGGCAATTTGATCCATCCGCTCACTGACCAACTCTGCCTCATGTGCCTGCGGCCTGCGGCTGACGGCTACGGCAGGGTCTAGCCCCAAAGCGATGCAGTGCCCCAGCCGTTTGGCCCCCAATAATGAGGCTTCATGGCACCAGCGCACAGCGCTTTCCAATGATTTATCGAAAAATGTTTCGCCGACGTGGTAAACGGCCGTTAGCTGCTGATCTGGCCAGGCGGCATTATCTTGCTGAATTTGCTGAAAGATGCTGTGGAATAATTTTGGCGGAAACCCTTCCTCATAGCTGGCAAAATCGAGGCCGCGCAGGGTGTTGCTGAGGTGAGGCTGCTCTGTTAAGAGTTGGCGCACGGCCTGGTACATGGGCCAGGGGTCATCGCGGGGCAGAGCCACAATGTAGCGGGCGGTGAACTGTTCATCACATTCGGCAGCCAGCGTCTCAGCGCAAATCTGCATCTTTTGACGCAGGTCAGCACCTTCACCCCAAAAGCCAGCGCGGTACGCTACGTATGTAAGCCCCTGCCGCTTGTGATGTTCAACCGGCTGGCGAATCATGGAAACGGCCGTTTCCTGCCCTTGCTCCCAACCATATCCCCACAAATGGGAAAATAGCCGATATTTCCACATGAATCGCTCAAAATCGCCGCTGTCCTCTTGGCCAAAAACGTAAGCGGCTTTGAGTTTGGGGAAACCTGTTTCTGGATTTTCCAACGCTTCGGCAAAAAGCTGCACCGGATCGAGCTGGGTTTCCAGGCTGGTGTTGTAGCCGTTTAGAAAATCCCGCTTAGTCCAATCTACCTCGCGAAAAATAGGTGCGCCGATGGCCAGCAAATCTTCCGCATAGAAGGAGCCAGCCAGATGCACATGTAAATCACAGCTGGAGAGAAGATGATTATCCATGATTGGCAATTGTAGCAAAGATGAGAGGTGGTTTACTTCGCCAGATACGCTCTTACACGCTGCCCAATTAGCGGATAGGTGTAGGAGTGACCTTGTAAATTACGAACGGCCGCATACAAAGCCACCCCAATCGTCACAAAAAAGGTGAGGAAAATTAAGCCAAACACGCAAAAGGGGAGAAAGAAGCCGGCTGGTGGGGCATCGGTGGTCATTTCTTGCAGGAAAAAGATGCTGCCAAAGACCAAAAAGAAGCTGCCCACATAAAGCATCATGCCGCCAAAAAACAAACACACTTGCAGCATTTGCCAGGCCAGAGCTTGCAGCGATTGCTGCCGAATGTATTCTGATTTTTCTCGCTGAGTAGACCAGATGAGCGCCGGAACAACCAATCCCCACAACGGCAAGAGGGCCGCTGCGTGGGCCAATGCGCCCACAACTTTATCGTCTTGGGACGGTGTTTGTGTTTCGTTCATGGCCTTGCTCCTTCCATAAAAAAACTCCCGCAGGTTTCGTGAATGGCTATCACCTTAATGGGAACCTGCGGGAGGTTGCAGACATTTATGCCATTGTACTACATTACTCCGCTTTACAGTCGGTTGTTTTCCAGGATGCCCACAACTTGCAGCCAGGGCGGATCGGGGAAGGGATTGTGCTCCACGGCCATGCCCAGCTTGCGCATGACGGCCTGGGAGGCAAGGTTATCATATTCGGTGGTGGCAATAAGCCGGTGAAGACGGACTGACTCAAAGGTAAAATCGATCAATCTTTGCGCAGCTTCAGCGGCGTATCCTTTATTTTGGTGAGCCGGATCAATGATCCAGAGCAAACCAACTTCCGGGGTGGCCGGGCAGTTTTGCTGGCCCCCAAAGTAGGGAAGTTGGCCGTAGACATCCAGGCAGGGAACAAGTCCTACACATCCAATAAATCCCCCGTTTTCTTTGAGGACGATGGCTCTGTCGCCATAAGGTGGTTGGTCAAGCCTGGCTAACTGTTCTGTGTTAAGAATTGTCCAGTTTAACCATTGCTCCTGCAGAATAAATTGCTGTGTTTTAGAGATGTGTGGATTAACCCAGCCGACATTAACTTTTAACTGATGCACGGGTTCGAGGTCTATTTTGAGAAACGGCCGTATCCGCAAGCGTTCACTTTCTAAAACAGGTATCTCCCTCATAACGGATTCCCATTCGCTAATCGTTTTTCAAAGGCCAGTTGGGCGGTGATTTCCTTAAAGCCCAGCTTCTTGTTCAGCGCCAGCATGGGATTGTTTTCTTCATTGCCGGTGCGGATGAACGTGTAGCCAGCGCTCTTCGCATATTCAATGGCCCGAACCTTCATTGCCGTAGCCAGGCCGCGCCGCCGATAATCGCGCAGCACACCGGTAAAGCTGGTGCTCAGACCACCTGGTGCGCTGCCCTGTTCCAGCAAGGAAAGGCCAATCGTTTCGCCATTTTTAACAGCAACAAACCAGCTGGGCAAAATGATCTGGGGGTTATCGACGACCAGCTTTTTGTATTGTTCAATCGGCATTTTTTGTGGCGTGTAGGGCAGCGGTTCATCCAGCGTGAGCTGCCACTCCAATTCATGCAATTTTTCCAGCCAGTTGGGGTCTTGCGTTTGCAGCTGGGGCAGGGTGATTAAATCGATGCCCTGCGATTCTAATTTGGTAAAGAGGGAGGCGTAAGGTGGGACGTCAAAGGTGGGCAATTCGAGGCGGGTGACGACCCAGCGCATCACCTGCTGATAGTCGCGCTTTTGCAAGAAGCGCACGGCCTGCTGATGATGCTGGTAGCAGCCGCTCTCCACGATAGTTGGTTTTGCATCGCGGCTTTGTAACGTTTGCCAGATTTGGTTGTAAACGGCCGTTCCCACACCGTGCCCTTCAAAATCTGGATGCACGGTAATGTTGAAACGGTAACGACCTGGCTCTTTGAAATGGGGTGGATGGCTAACGTGACCAAAAGCAATGAGACGGCCGTCTTGCTCCACGACCCATCTTTGGAAGAATTGCTCCGGCTTGCGGTTGGTATCCCCGTGTTTAACTTCGGCAACTGTATCGGCGTTTTCGGGGAAAACTGCTTTTTCAACGAGGTACATCCCTTCGTATTCGGCATCTGTTGGTTGAAAAGGACGAACGATAAACATAATTACTCCAATTTGTCTAATTCTGTAGATAAGATAGAAAAGAACCAATCATCGACGAAACGGCCGTTATCATAAAACCGCGCCCGCAAATACCCTTCTTCCGTAAAGCCGACCTTGCGCAGCAAATTGGCCGACGCCGGATTTTCTGGGTCTACGATGGCCTCAACGCGATGAAAGCCCATTTCGGCCAGACCAAAGCGCACGGCTGCCCGCACAGCTTCAGACATGATACCCTGCCGCCAGTAGGCGGAGTTGAGTTCATAGCCGATTTCTGCCCGGTGATGGTAAGCGGTGATGTCGTGGTAGCCGCAGGTGCCCAAAATCGTGTCCTCGTTTTGGAGGGTGACGGCCCAGCGCAGAGCGCGCTTTTCGCTAAAAGCCTTGGCATACCAGTTGATGAGCTTGTGCGCCTGGGCCACATCTTTGTAAATAGGTTGGCCATGCCCGGCCATCACTTTAGGATCGCTGAAGACGGTGAACAGAGCTTCCGCATCATCGGGCACCAACTCACGAAGCCGCAGCCGCTCGGTTTTTAAAATGGGGAAGGTTTTGAAACATTCGGTTAGATCAAGCATGCAAGAAATTCCTCTATAGGGGTTGGTCAATTTTATAAAATTGACCTACTTTGGTTGCCAGCCGCTGCCGATGGGCAGCACATCGCGTGCCCGGCCAATGTGGACCATGAACCAATCTGGCTCATTAGGGTAGCGCAAGCCGCCGAGCAGCCATTGCAGCTCCAATGTGCCTGCCCAAAAGCGTGCTCGTTCGATGTGTTGGGCAATGTCAGGATAAGCTGGGGCCATCAGGCGCACAAAGGTCTCGCCAAACTGGTCGATGAGGCAGGCAAAGTCGGCGGCGGGATCGCCCACACCGGCCGTGCCAAAGTCAATGACGCCATTGAGCTGCCGGGTTTGCGGATTATAGAGCAGATGGTAAGGGCCTAAATCGCCATTCATGAAGACAGGATCGTGGGCCATAAAGTTGGGATTTGTCAGGACGGGGGCAAAATGCTGCTCCACCCACTCGCGGGCAAAGGTCATCAGGTGGGGGAAGAGCATTTCTTGGACGTCGTCATATAGTTTTTGCCACTTTTCCGGGGTGCGGTTGGTGACAGACGGCCGTATCCCCACTTTCTCAACTTCGGCCATCGGAATAGTATGCAATTGATGCAAAAATGTACCCAACTGTGTGGCGATGGCTTGCTGGTCGGCCAGGGGCAGGCGCAGCAGCGTGTGCCGGGTCAGCGCCTCCCCAGGAATCCAGTCATAGGCCACAAACGGATAACCGAGCTGCTCACTCTCGTAGATGGTCCAATTGGGCAGCGGCATCTCCAGATGCTGCTGGGCTAATGCCAGGCAGTTGGCCTCCTGGTGCAGATGATCAATGGCCCAATCATGTTTAGGAAAACGGAAGACGCGACGGCCGTTCATAATCAGCACATCATTCACTAAGCCTTCATTGTTGATCTCTACAGTTTCCAACGATAAATTTGGCTCAACGCGGGCGATTTCTTGTTGGTAAACGGCCGTTTCCTCCTCAGGCGTTAAATTTTTTGGCAACATTTTGGATTTGGGCTGACTGGCAATTTCAGTCAGATGGCTTATAAAGCCTTGCGGATAACGCGCCTCCCATTCAGCCCGCAACATGCCATACCCCATGCCGTCGTAATAAGCACCATCAACAATGCGTGCATCCCGAAAACGAGCCTCCTCAGAAAACCCCACCTTTTCTGCTAGGCGCATCATACCCCGATTACCCGACCAGGTGCGTAAATCCAGACGAGCCAGCTGCGGCATGTTGTCTAATAAGTAGTCACACCATAAACCCAACGATTCATATCCCCAACCTTGCTGCCAATCGGCTGGATCATAAATAACAATGCCCACGGAAAGCCAGCTGGTTTCTTCACTTTGCCAATACCAGCTAACGCGCCCCCGCATTTTCCCGGTTTCCTTATCGCTGATGATCAAATTTTGTCGCGGCGTTGGCCATTCGTTTTTCTCGATGCGCTGGCCTATTTTGGCCACATAGCTTGGGATTTTTCAGCTGTTGGCGACGGGTAGTAGGGGCCATCCAGCGCTTGCCAACGATGGCCTGGCTGTAGCCAATACGCATATGTTTCTAAATCACCCAACTGCCAATCACGCAGCAGCAAGCGTTTACCGTGAATCTCCATTTTGTGCTATATCCTCAAAGTTGAAGTCGATATACGGCCGTTCCGCATGAATAATCTCCTTTCGCCCACGCATAAAACCGGCTGCCCAACCATCACCGCTCAGGTCTGGAATGTCGCGCAGAATAATGCCGTACAGATCAATTTCGCGCAGCTTCATGAAGGGTAACATTTCTTTGAGCCAGATGGGGTCGAGCTCGTTTTCTTCACAGTAGCCTTGCCAGAACAGTGGCCAAAACTCGCCGCAAAATTTAATCGGGTTGGGATGGTTTGTGATGGCGTAAAAAACCACCATGGCAATGTCGTAAATGAAGTGGCCGTAGACACAATCGTCGAAGTCAAACAAAGTGATTTGGCTATCTTCATCGACAAACAAATTGCCGGTGTGGGCGTCCTGGTGAACGAGACCAAAGCTGTCTGGTTCCTTAGGTAACTGGCGCAAATAAGCAAGATTGGCCTGGTTCAGCTCCATTGCTGCTGGATCGAGCTGGGGTAGGGCGCTGGTGGTGTCGGTCATGATGGGATCGTCCCACTGCGGCCGTTGCCAATCGTCATTGGGCAGGTTGTATTGTTTTGTGAGCGCGTGCATTTTGCCAATGAGACGGCCGTAATTCAGCATAAATCGTTCCGTCCAGCCTTCCATTTTCCACACAGGGCCACCTTCGGCCCAGGCAAACGTCGTTGCCAAAAACTGTTCTCCTTGCCCATCATCAATTAGCTCGACAAGTTTGCCCGCAGCCGAATTGACAGCTTTGGCGACCCCGGCACCGCCTGCTGCCAAATGATTGATCCAATCCACCTCTCCTTGAATAAGCCCAGGTGTGCGGCGCAGGCTGTGCCCCAGCCGCAGGACATACGGTGTGCCATCTTTTTCAAAGCTGTAGATGAAGCTCTCAAAGCCGCCCAGTTCTTCCAGGCCATCGGCTGCAATGTCGTACCGCTGCCGGGCTTCGGCCAAAATGTCATTATTCAGGCGACTGCGTATTTTTTCTTCCATATGTTTTCTCCCAGGTGCGACGCACTTGTGACAGTTTATGACAAACCAGTTTGGGGTAAGTGCGTCGCACCTAAAAAGGCACAAATTTCTTGAATTTGGCCACGATGTTCCGTTTCGTGCTGGGTGAGATGATACAATACCCATTCCGGCGTGACATGATATTGAGGCAGCTGGCGCGCCCGGCGAAAATCGGCCAGCGTAAGGTTGGCGTAGACATCCAGCAACAGTTGGCGGGCAGTGTCTAATTTTTGCAGATGAGTGGAGAGGGAAACGGCCGTTACCGGAAATAGTCGCCCTGTTTCATCCCTCACCGGATAAGGCAGCAATGCATTCGCCTCTGCCGAAAATTCCTGCACCAACACTTCACAGAACAGCCAATCAATTTCAATGGCCGCGATGTGATAGAGCAGCGTACCCACGCTGTTGCCACCGGGATACGGTTCCCAATCTAGCCAATCAGGATTGAGTTTTGCTAACGCTTCCTTCAGCCGCCCACGGGCACCTTCCAGCCGCCTGAGCGCCCGGCCAATTTCCGGATCAACGGCAGACAGTGGGTCAATGTGCAGTTGCTCAACTTCTAATTTTTCTTCGGGAGTATTTGTCATTCAGCTAATTTCCTTTCCCACCCAACATACCAGCCTTTCTTTTGGCGCTGGCTAAAAAGGGGTACGTTTCCAAAAGTTACTTTACGATCATTGCCCCATGCGCCAGCCACCCCCGACGTAAATGAGCTGGCCCGTTACCCAGCGCGCCTGCTCCGAGGCCATAAACACGACAACATCGGCTAAATGGTCTGGCTGGCCAATGCCGCGCAGCGGGGTATTGGCCGCGATGTGGGATTCGGCTTCCGGTTCAATGTAGCCAGTTTGGATCGGCCCGGGCGAAACGATGTTGACGGTGATGCCATATTTGCCTAATTCGATGGCGGCGGAACGGCCGTAGGATTCTATGGCGTGTTTGCTGGCGGCGTAATGCACATTTTCCGTATGGGCATGGGCGGCGTCGGTGCTGATGAGAACGATCCGGCCCCAGCTGGCCTGCCGCGCCAGATAGCGCTTCACATATTCAGCCATCAGCAAGGCGTAGGCGCGTGCGTTGATGGCAAAGTGGCGATCAGCTTCTACGGCGCTTATGAAGCCTACTTGGAAGCCTTCGGTTTTCACAGAAGCTGGATCAAACGTTTCTAGAACGCAGTAGGTGTGGTTACATACCAGCACGTCGACCGGTCCTAATTTAGCCACACACTGATCAAACAGCCAGGGAATGTTGTTTGCCTCTGCCAGATCAGCCTCGTAGGCAACGGCCGTTCCTCCAGCCGCCTCAATTTCTGCCACAACCGCTTCACCTTTTTGCTGCTGATTGGCCGTGTACAAGGCTGGTCCACCCGCGCCGCGCTTTTGCGCCTGGGCCATTTCTTTTGTTGACAACTCTGTTTTGCTCCGGAAGTAGGTGATAAATACCTTTGCTCCTTGGGCGGCAAACGCCTTAGCCGTCGCGGCGCCAATGCCGTGATTAGCGCCAGTGATTAACACCACCTTCTCTTTTAAGTTTGGATCAATCATGCTTAACCTCCATCTTCTGTTGGTCAATTCGCAATTTTGCAATATTGACCTACGCTGCTTTACATTTCCCCGGAAACTGCCCGTTATCTTAACGGTCTGGCCTAAAGTTTCTGGGGAAATTCGGGTATTGCCGATAAGGTGCAAACTCCGGCAGCGTTTCCAGTAATTCTTTGTCTTTGAATCCTGTGGCTATCGCTTCTTGTAAATAATCCAATGCTACCGGCTCTTCCAGATGCGCCAGTGCGCGTGCGGCTAAAAAGTAAATGTAGTTGGGTGGCGTGTCGTCCACCTCGATGGCGATTTCCAGCATGTCGGCGGCTTCTTCATACATTTGTGCCTCAAAAAAGTAGAATCGGCCCAGTTCGGCGTAATGTTGGGGTTCGTCATAGTGAAATTCGTAGAAGTTGTACGGCCGTTCCAACTCAAAGCCCACGTTTACGGCCGTACCAATTGACCCCGGATTATCTGCGCCACAGTGCCAGCCAATGTGGGTGAAGCCCGCGTTTTGGCAAAATTCAACGGTGGCGGCGGTAACGGCCGTTGCTAAGCCACGTCTTTGGTGAGAAGCGGCCGTTTGGATGCCAATTTCGCAAGCGTTTCCTACCGTCACATCCGCCAGGCACCAGCACACAATTTCGTCTTGGTGCAAAGCCACAAAGCCAAACCCGTTCTGCAAAAAGTTGGCTTCGTTTTGCCAGCCAATGCGGATCGAATCGGCGATCTGTTTGGGCAATTGCTTGCCCTNTGCTGCCAGCAAAGCGGCATCCAAACGGGCGATTTTGTAGCTGGCGGGCAAAATCGTGCGCCAATCCACCCGCGCTTTTGCAAAAAGATAATGATGATTGCTGCCCCAAATGGGCGGCCAGCGCCAGTCGCCTAAAACATCGGCCAGTGCTGGTTCCCAATCCAGCGAACCCAGGCAAATATCCAGCACAGGATTGTCTGGATTGACGCGGTCGCCAGCCAGCAGGGTGGCCGCCAGTTCCGCCTTAAGCGCGTCGTTGAAGGCAGCGTTGTTTGACTCACCTACCAGGTAAGCACAGTCTAGCGAAACGGCAAAACCGCTGCGAGGCGTGTCCAAGTTATCAAAGTAAACACGACCGGGGCTTTTTTGTTGCAGAACGGCCGTTACGTACACATTCCACTCAGCCATCCTCGCAAACAGCGGCACGACTTTGCTAAATTGTTCAGGTCTTAAGCGAATCATAGTTTGTGTTCTTGAATTAGGAACACAGAGTTTCGCAGAGAACCACAGAGCTGCACAGAGTTTTTCTCTGTGCAGCTTTGCGCCTACTCTGTGCCTCTCTGCGTTCCGCTTTTCCCATCCAAAAAATCTAAAACCAACTGGTTAAAGCGTGCTGGTGTTTCCATATTCATCATGTGAGCCACACCAGACATGATGCTGTGCTGCCCATTTGGAATTTCACTGGCCAGCCACGCGGCTTGTTCAATCGTCTCCGGCAAATCGAGATTGCCTACCAGCACCAGGGTGGGCGCAGTGATTTCGGCCAAACGGCCGTTCGCCGCTGGTTCCAATCTCTCTTCTTCCACATCTTCCGGGATGTCCATCTGGAAAATTTCCCGCTGCATTTGGCCCACTTTTTGCCGCACTGTGGGATTCACTTCGTCGGGCTGGCGCTGCGGCCCATCGACCCACAAGCGCAAGTTGAGTTCTACGGCCGTATCCAAATCCCCTTGTTCCATCGCCGCTTCCTCAGCTTCCCAAAACTGAATGATGCGCTCAGACGGCTGCGTGCCGCCAACGCTGGGCGCACCCAGCACCAACGCTGCCACCCGCTGCGGATACGCCAGGGCAAAATCAATAGCAATCTTGCCACCAAAAGAGATGCCGACCACCATCGCACGCGCCACCTGCAAAAAATCGAGTAAGCCAGCGACGTCGTCGTAATTGCTGAAGCGGCCTGCGGGCATGGCAGAACGGCCAAAGCCGCGTAAATCGAAGCGAATCGTGCGGTACTGCTCGGCAAAAATGGCAAACTGGTCGTCCCATAGTCGGCCGTCTGCCACCCCGGCGTGCAATAAGATCACTGGTTGGCCTTTTCCTGCTACTTCATAATAAAGTTGCGCCCCGTTGACTGGGGCAAATCCTGTGTTTGTCTGCATCAGGTTCCTTGATTGTTAAGAAAATGGATTCCCGCCTGCGCGGGAATGACAGGCTAATGTTTCAACTCATCAAAATTGTGAATGGCGAAATGAATAAAATCGAGCGTTTCTTGTAACTCATTTGAATCAGCCGGCTGATGTACTTTTTGGCTGGGAAACGGCCGTTCCGCCCAGGCGCGCTTCAATAATTCCGACCAACGGCCGTCCAGATGATCTTTTGCCCAATGCACCGCTGCCAGTTTGGAATGAATCTGTCCGGTAGCCAGGGTGTGCAGCATTCGGCCGTAGCTCAAAGCAGCAAACGGCTGCGCCCAACGATTGTTAATTGAATATTTTCCCGAAACAATCTCGTCACCCCAATCCCGCATCGTTTTCACAACTTCTTGGTGCAGCGCCTCTGGTGGGATGGGGTCGATGACCTCACTGGGCGGCGGGCCAAGCAGCGGGATGCCCTGCTCACGCACCGTCCAGCGCACCACCCAGGTGTTGTCGTGGTCATGACGCACCAGTTCCTGGCTGCCGTTGTCGATATAAAATGGCCGATCCCGTTCCGGTTCGTATCGTCGCAACATCTCCAGCGGAAAATACGATCCTTCTAAATGCTGCGCCCAGGGAATGGGCAGGGCAAAAATGCGCTGGTGCATTGTTTGCAGCGCCGCCAGTTCCGCTTCGGTTAAATCTTGCTTGATGACGCCCAGAAAATCGACATCGCTGTGTTCGTCGCCATCACCAGTAGCAAACGAACCTTGCAGATAAAGGCCAATCAGGTTGCCGCTCAAAATAGCCTGCACCGAGGCTGCCAGTTCGCGCAGCACCCGGTTCAGGTCTGGGAAGGCTGTGGGATTATCTATTTTCATGCCAGTTCGGATAAGATTTCGTATAAGTTGACATAATTATCGTAGCGCCATTGGGCGATACGGCCGTCTCCCACCGCCTCCTTCACCACACAGCCCGGCTCATGCGAATGGGTGCAATCATTAAACCGGCAAAAGCCCACCACATCGGCCAGTTCAGGATAGAACTCGATCAAATCATCAGGGTGCAAGCCCAACAGGCCCATATCTTTAATGCCAGGTGTATCGACGACGTTGCCACCCATGGCCAGTGGCAGCATGATTGCCTGCGTGGTGGTGTGCCGTCCCTCGCGGCTTTTGAGCTGGCTCACCTCACTGGTACGCAGCTGTAAGCCGGGTTGAACGGCATTCAAAATGGTCGATTTACCCACGCCGGACAAGCCAGCCAGCACCGTTGTCTGTCCGCGCAAAAAGTTGGTCACTGGCTCGATGCCCAGGCCATCGGTGGCGCTGGTGAGGAAGACGGGGATGTCTAGGCTGCGATAGGGAGCGGCAACTGCTTCAATTTCTGCATCATTTTTGGCCAGATCGATTTTGTTGAGGCAAACGGCCGTTTTCAGTCCATTCCGTTCCGCCCCAATCAAATATTCATCAATCATTTGCAGCCAGATTTTTGGCTCCAGCCAGGATGCCACCACCAGCAGTTGGTCTACATTGGCCGCGATGATTTGCTTGAGATGCATATCAAAGCTGTCGGCGCGGGCCAGTCCAGTGCGGCGGGGCAGTACCCCTTCCACAAGACCCCGATCATCGGCTAGCGGCTGTACCAGCACCCGGTCGCCCACCGCCATGATGTTGGTGTAGCCTGTGCCTTCGGCGGTGAGAATGCCGCGCACATCACAGACAATCGTTTCGCCGTTCACTTCTGCCCGGCACAAACCGCGACTGACTTCTACCACTTTGCCCAGCAAAAATGGCGTCTCGTCGGCCATGTTTTGCCATTGGGCATCGTCTAGCGTTTGTTCCAGGGCAGCCGCTGACTGCTCCTCGACCGCTTTGCGCCGGTCCAACTCATCCAGCGGCATGATGCGCTGGTCGGCAACCTGACCTTCTTCGTCGGGCACCAACGGTTGCCAATCAATGCGGTGTTTTTCCTGATTAGCGGCCGTGTTGTGGCGCAGTTTCTTGCGCCGCCCTTTTTCGGCATCCCACGCTTTGCGCTGCTGTTGGCGAATCTCTTTTTTCTTCTTACTCATTTTTTTCTCTTTTAGAATAGGACGCTGATCGGCCTGATTTTCCTGATTTTATTGATCAGGCTTATCAGGGAAATCAGCGTTCCAATATTTATTTTTCGGACATGCACCAGCCGATGAGGCGGCGCACGAAATCGTTGGTAGGGTACGGCTTGCTGTCGTGTTTCCAGCGTGGCACCTGCACCTCTTTGGCCCCTGGCTGGCGGGGAAATTGTTCCCCCTCCACGCGTAGGGTGGTGGATTCATCCCCGTCTTTGGGAATGCGGTAATGGACGATGAACTTTTTGTTGGTGGCTATGATATGCACAATGCGTTCCGGCGTGTGATCAACAAAACCACCTTCTTCGGGAACATGTTCGTCCTTGCTTTCGACGTACCAGATGTACGGCCGTCCCTTCACCTTCACCTTGCGTTTTCCTTTTGTATTGACTGCCAAACCAATCTCCTTCTGGTAGGTCAAGATTGCAACCTTGACCTACAACGGTTTTTGATAGGTAACCGACATCTTGTCTTTTTGGAAGCCCATATCGGTGTAAAGTTTAACCGCGCCAGTTGGGTTTTCGGCATCAACGGTTAGGGCTGCTTCAGTCATGCCCATTTCTTTTAGCATTTGCAGACTGCGGGCGATGAGGGCTTTAGCTAGACCTCGCTTGCGCCACGGTCGCCGTACAAAAATATCCTCGGTGTACCCTCGGAGAAGATTCAATGACTCATTGCTTGCCTTGTTGATGAAATTACAGACACCGCCAGCCACTTCAGCACCATCCCAACCAATTTGAAACAGAGTGGGATCAAAGTTTGGGTGCTGCGTCCATGCCTGGAAACTTTCCTCGCTCCACTCCGATTCACCCCAATGATCCTGAAAAGCTTTCCGGCACGCTTCCCAAATTTGTCGCCATTCGGCTTGCGTGCCCGGACGGGCTTCAAGGCCATCGGGCATGGGGGCATTGGGGATGTTGTCCAGAGACGGCCGTACCATCTCCATGAAGTAGCGAACGGGCCGATAGTTGGCGGCTTCGAGCAGAGCTGCCCAGCGAGTTTCCCCTTCATTGGCAAACGCAGCAAAATGTTTCTGGCTTTCTGCCGGATGCATTGCGGCGATTTGGCGCAGACGGGTTTCACTGAACTTTAGGATGGCCTGACGAATGCCTTCATTGCGCCACTCCGGCAGCAGTTTGGCAATATGCAGGTAGCGATAGGTGCCATCTAGCTGTGCTTCCCACCAGCAACGGCCGTATCCCACCATTTCTTCATCAATTTCGGCAAAGATCATATCCTCATACGGATCACAGTTGGTCAGGTGGTGGTAATTGTTTGTGGTTTGGTCAATCGTGGTGATCCACTCATTGCCATCAATCTTGTTACTACGATTGATAATCTCAACCATGCCAGGGATATCTGCTTCACCCCGATAATGACGAAAAACCAGGCCGGGAACGGCCGTTTCCATCTCGATATCGATTAAATCAAGTTGAATACTCATTTTTTCCTCTAAACAAATTTAGAGAGGCTTACGAAAAGTAACGCCTCGCTTCACTTCTTTAAATCCCAGGCTGCGGTAAAGTTGCAACGCGCCGTTAGGATTTTCACCATCCACACCCAAAGCTGCATCTTCCATGCCTGCCTCTTTTAGCACCTGAAAGCTGTGGGTGATGAGTGCTTTGGCCACACCCTGCCGCCGCCAGGGACGGCGCACAAAAATGGTCTCGGTATAGCCACGCTTGCGATCATGCTCTTTGTTTTCTGCTTCATCAATGAAGTTGAGCACGCCACCGGCAACCTCATCGCCATCCCAGGCAATTTGCCACAGATCGGGGTTGAAGGTTGGGTATTTTTCCCAGGCAAAAAAGGATTTTTCATCCCATTCAGGCATGGCCCAATGGTCGCGGAACGCCTCGCGTGCCCCTTCCCAAATTTGCCGCCATTCGGCTTTGGTTCCTCGGCGAATCTCGATACCGTCAGGCAGGGGGCAGTGGGGGATGTTGTCGAGAGACGGCCGTACCATGTCGAAGCCATAGCGTACAATGCTAAACCCTTCCGCTTGCAGCAGTTCATGCCAACTGACCTGACCCTGGTCGGCCCAGGCGGTAAAAAACTTGTTCCGCTCCGCTGGATGATCAACGCTGATTTGGCGTAGACGTTTTTGCAGATGGCGTACCATCGCCCGGCGGATGCCCTGGCCGCGCCACTGGGGCAGCAAGTTGGCAAAGAAGTAGTAGCTATATCCTTCATCTTTGAGATCGTGCCACCAGCAACGGCCGTATCCCACCACATCCTCATCTATCTCCACAAAAATCATATCCGTGGCCGGATCGCAATTGGTGAGATAGCTGTAATCGGCGGCGAGGTCTTCCAGCGTGGCCACAAAATCGGCCTGATCTGCTTCGCGGCTGCCGTTGATGATGGCCACCATGTGCGGATAATCCGATTCGCCTTGAAAACCACGAAAGCGTAGCCCAGGTACGGTGGGCATTTCCGCCACTTCAATTTCATTTTCTAATATTTCAATAGTAGACATAATATTATCCCTCCACAGTTACATACTCGACTGCATGTTGTATAAATTTGCGTACGTGCCATCTAATGCCATTAATTCTTCATGTGTTCCTTGTTCATCAATCCCTTTCTCCGTTAAAACAACAATGCGCTCCGCATTTCTAACCGTTGACAGCCGGTGAGCGATAACAATGGTGGTGCGGTTGTTGGCCAGCTTTTCCATTGATTCCCGAATGGCTTGCTCACTCTCGTTATCTAGGGCGCTTGTTGCTTCATCAAAAATGATAATCGGTGGATTTTTTAAAAAGACGCGGGCAATGCACAATCGCTGCTTCTGCCCTCCAGACAGCTTAACGCCACGCTGCCCGATGTTCGTGTGATACCCATCTGGTAAAGTCATAATAAAATCATGCGCGTTTGCCTTTTTGGCGGCAGCCACAATATCTGCTTCACTGGCATCTACTTTGCCGTAGCGAATGTTGTCGGCCACTGTTCCGGCAAATAGATACACATCTTGCTGCACCAGGCCGATGTTGCTGCGCAACGAGCCTAAGCAAATTTCCTTGATGTTGGTGCCATCTAGCAGCACCTCTCCCTCGTTTACCTCATAAAAACGAGGAATCAGCGAGCAAAGCGTGGTTTTGCCAATGCCTGACGATCCCACCAAGGCTACAAATTCTCCGGCTCGTATATTGAGTGAAAGATTCTTGAAGACATAGCCAGAATCATCTTTGTACCTGAAGCTCACGTCTTTAAAAGAGACAATGCCCTGAACCTGTGCTAGTTCAATGGCATTGGCCGCATCTCGAATATCCGGCTCTATTTCCAAAACCTCCATAAACCGCTCAAAGCCAGCAATGCCTTCTTGGTAGAGTCTGGTGAAATTACCGTAGCGGCGGATGGGTTCGATGAGGATGCCAACGCACAACAAAAACGTAATTAATTCAGGCAGATCCAGCGAGGCATTCACGATGCTAATGCCGCCAAAAACAATAACGGCAACAATCATCAGCTGGGTAAATGCGATTAGCCCTTCATAAAAATAGGTCTCGCCAAGAATGCTGTCTCGTCTGCTGTCCAATAAAAGATTGTTTTCATGAGTAAACTTTTTAGCTTCAATTGCTTCGTTGGTAAATGACTTCACGACCCGAATACCGGCAAGCGTATCTTCTACCTGGGCATTGATGTCGCCAATTCTGTCGCGGCTTTGGCGCAGTGCACTCTTCATCTTCTTGTTAAAATGGACGGCATAAACGGCCATGATGGGCAAAAAGAGAAAGATGATGAAGGCCAGATTGGCATTAAGGGTGAGCAAAATGGCAAACGCGCCGATAAAGTTCAACAAAGAAATCACAACATCTTCAGGCCCGTGATGAAACAACTCGGCCAGATTGAAGGAGTCATTGGTGATCCGCGTTAGCAGTTGGCCAACCTTTTGTTCATCATAAAAACCAAACGACAGTTTTTGGTAATGATCGAACAGCTCGCTACGCATATCGCCTTCCATCATGGCACCCATCAGATGCCCCTGATAAGCGACAAACATGTTGCCAATTGTGTGGATGAGGATCAGCCCCAACATGACCGCGCCCATGCCAAAGATTTGATTAAGCATGTTTGGCCCACCGCCTGCCAATATGTTTTTTGTGATGTAGTTCACACATAATGGAATGAGCAGGGTGGTGGCCGACACGACAAAGGCGCAGGCCATGTCTGCCCAAAACAAGCCTAGATACGGTTTGTAATAGGAGAGGAATTTCCGGGTACGGCCGTTCACAAAACCAAATCGCTTACGGCCGTTTCGTCTCCAAATCCGCCGTTCCGCTATGATGTTATAACTGCTCACTTAAACCATTTCTCCTTGCCACAACTCCTGCATCTCTGCTGACGTTGCTAACAATTCATCTAGTGTTCCTTGGGCGGCGATACGGCCGTTTGCTAGCACCAAAATCTGGTCCGCCCGCTGCAATACAGCCCGGCGATGACTCACCACCAGGCAGGTGGGGGATTGGGGATTGGAGATTGGAGATTGGGTTACTTCATCTCTAACCGCTAATCTCCAATCTCCATCAAAAATCCCCTCCCACAAACTGGCCTCTGTCTCCACATCCAAGGCACTAGAGAGATCATCAAAAACCAATAATTCCGCATTGCGTACCAACATCCGGGCGGTGGCGGTGCGCTGCACCTGCCCGCCAGACAGCCGCACGCCACGCGGCCCAACGACAGTGTCTAGTCCGGCTTCTAGCTGGGCAATATCTGGGGTAAGAACGGCCGTTTCCACCGCCACCTTCAACCCATCATCCGGCAAACCCAGTAGAATGTTGTCCTGCAAAGGTTCGCTAAACAGGCGCGGCACCTGCGGTGTGTACGCCGTGTGCGGTGGGGTGAAAAACGTGGCAGGGTTGTTGACGAGACGGCCGTTCCACCGCACTGTTCCGCCACTGGCAGGCAGCAAGCCCAGCAGCACCCGCAGCAGCGTCGTTTTGCCCGAGCCAATCTTGCCCGTAATCACCGTAAAGCTACCGCGCGGGATGGTGAAGCTAATGTCACTGAGAGACCAGTTATCGGTGGTCAGTAGGTCAGTGGTCAGTGGGTCAGTATTCAGTGAGTCGCTTTCTACTGAATACTGCTTACTGAATACTGAATACTCAAAACCCAGCCCCTCAACTTGCAAAACCTCCAGCCGATCTTTTGCCCTCTTAATCGGTTTGGTAATAGCCGGTGCCGGTTGATCTTCATAAATGGGCACATGAGCTACCAGGCTCTCCGGCGGGGCGTCGGGCGTGATCTCTTGCAGGCGATCCAGCACCACGCGCTGTTGGGCAATCTCCGACAGGTAGCTGCCAATTTGTGCCGGAAAGCGGGAGACGAAGAAGAGATAGCTGGTGAACAGCACAAAATCGCCCACGCTAAACGTTCCTTGCTGCATGGAAAAGCCAGCCATAATCACCATCAAGGCCACCGCCACATCCCCCATGTTGTCCGTGACGGATTGGAAGATGGCCCAGAAAAGCCCAAAGCGGACATTAGCCACGCGCCGAGCCTCGCTCAACTCACGCAGGTAGCCAATGGCACCCGTTTCCGCATCCGCAACTTTGATAGCCTGAATGGCCCCAAACGTCTCGCCCAGGAAGGCCGTCACCCGGCTGTCGCTGACCCGGCTGATGCGCACATAGGTTAGAAAGCGGCCCCAAGCCCAGCGGGTGAGGAAAAAGACGCCGATGAGGGGCAAAATGGCAACGGCCGTAATTCCCGGTGCAATGCGAAACATGATAATCAGGGCAAAGATGGCAAAAGTGGCGCTGCCAGCCACTTCTGGTACCCAGGTGGGAAAATCGGCAAAGTCGGCCAGATCATCATCTGTCCGGTTGATCACGTCGCCAGTGGGCACCGGCAGCGGCTGCGCACCTGGCTTGCGCAAAATGTTTTTCATGATGTTGATACGCATGAGCGATTGACCTGCCATGCGCAGTTTGGCCGCACCCCAGTTGCCCAGGATGTCAAACACCATCCGGCTCAGTTCCACGCCGATGATGAGCAGCAGCAGTGTCCAAAGAGCGTTTGGAAGGGTAACAGCCTGTACTGAGCCTGCCGAAGTAGCCGTTTCTGCCTGACCATTCAACTGATCAAAGTAACTTTTTTCCAGCCACCCAGGCACCAGCCGCATCCCAAAGGCATAAATTGCCATTGCCACACTTAACACAAAGTGCCAGGGTCGGTAGCGGATCAGTGACCAGGTTCCTGTTTTAATAGCCAGTTTGTTTGTCATGATTTTTCCTATAACGATTCATTTTCAGTAAGCGATAAACTGCCTTAACGTTGAAACCGGCCGGATATATTCATTCCTGAGCAAGCCATATATGGCACTATCATGGAATGTACCGTCATCTTCCCAGGAGAAGCCGCGCCTGGTGCCCTCGCGCTCAAAGCCAAGCCGCTCTAAAAGTCGCACCGATTCATAGTTGTCGGCAATCGTTCCGGCGTAAATGCGATTCAGGTTCATCTGGCAAAAACCAAATTGGATGATGACCCGCAGCGATTCTGAGGCAATGCCCTGTCCCCAGTAGGCGCGGTTCAGGTCATAGCCTACTTCCGCCCGCCGATGATATTTGTTCCAATGATGAATGCCGAATAAGCCAATCACCTTGCCTTCGTTTTTCAAGGTTATGCTCCAGCTGATGCCCGCCTGGTCAAAATACTCGCGATCCAACTCGTGAATCAACGCTTCGGCCTCGGCCACATCTTGGAAAACCGGACCGTTGAAGCGCTGCACGTACGGATCGCTGCGAAACAGCAGCACGTCAGGCGCGTCGGTCAGCAGCGTGCGGCGCAGCAGCAGCCGCTTTGTGGTTAGTTCAGGAAACGTTTTGAAATCAAATACCGCTTTACTGTCGATCATCTTTCTCCAAATTTGCCAGAACAAGCTGGCACAACTCCTCCACAGATTTCGTGCCGTCCTGATAAAGAACGTTCATTTGCAATGCCTCAGCTTGCGTCTTGATCAAGTCGTTGTACCAAAGGCTGCGTCCCATGAAGTTCGCAAACATGCGCTCAGGATCGGCGGAGCCTTCCAGAAAATCATCGTTTTTTCGTTCGCGTGCTTCTAAAACGGCCGTATCAATCACCAGCCAACCTGCCCACACGTTTTTCATTTGCAGCTGCGCCACCCATTCTGGCCGCATGTGCCAGCCATCAATGACGATGCCGCGTTTTAGATAGGTATATTTTTGGATGAGCTTCTGCACCATCGGCCAGGTGGCCTCATGCCGTAGGGTGGCGTCGGCGATGAGCTGCTCTACGGAGCTGTTGGTGAAATATTCCGTGTGCGGCCCTTTGCGCAGCGCATGAATGCCTGGATGGGTTTCTGGCGTGGTTACGGCAACAACGGCCGTTACCAGATCATCAATTGTCAGGGAATTAATGCCCAACTTGACGGCCAGCGCCGACCCCAAGGTGGTTTTGCCCGCGCCTGGTGCGCCGCCAATCAAAATTACTTTGTTGCTTGTCATGCTAATGCCTCCTCAATGCCTGTGCGCAGCAACTGCGAGAAGCGTGACTCAGGATTGTTGAGCAGTTGCAAGCGTGGGCCGTGTTCCTGAACACGGCCGTTTTCCAAAATCAAAATGTCGTCTGCCCGCTGCACGGTACGCAACCGGTGGGCAATGATGATGGCGGTACGGCCATATAGCAGCGTGTCGATGGCTCGTTCCAACAACTGCTCTGTAGCCGGGTCCAGCCGGGACGATGCCTCATCCAGAATCACCAGCTGCGGATTGCGCAGGAAGACTCGGGTGAAGGCCAACAGCTGTGCTTGCCCGGCAGACAATCCTTGCCCGCCGGATTTTAATATCGTGTCCAGGCCATCTGGCAAGCTGTCCAGCCACTCGCCCAGCCCCAGCGTGCGCAGCGCTGCCTCAATTTCCGTGTCGGGAATCGGCGTTTTGCTGGGGTCGTAGCGGCGGAATAAGGTCAAATTGTCACGCACGGTGGCTTCAAACAGCTGCACCTCTTGCGTCACCATGCCGATGTGCCGCCGCACGTCTGCCAGGCTCACCTGGCGCAAGTCGATGCCATCCAGCGTGATGCTGCCCGCGTCCACGTCGTACAAACGAAAGAGCAGCCGCGTCAGTGTGGTTTTGCCGCTGCCGGTGCGCCCCAACAGGCCCAGGACTTTGTTCGCCTCCAGTTTGAGCGTCACATTGTGCAAGACATTTTGAGACTGGAGAACCTGTCCTGAGCTTGCCGAAGGATTGGAGATTGGAGATTGTTTACCGTTTACCGAATACTGTTCACGGAGTGGTCGCGCAGCGACATTACTGACCACCGATAACTGATCTTTGTAGGCAAACGAGACATTTTGGAAGGAAACGGCCGTTGCCCCATCGGGCAATTTGGCAGTCACAGTTTCATTCACCTCCGGTTCCAGCTGCAAAAACTCGTTGATACGGCCAATGCTGGCCACCGCCCGCTGCATTTCGCTAATTTGCCGTCGAATGTACTTGATCGGTGATTCCATCAACCGCACGTAGGCCACCAGCAAAAACAGCGTGCCAATCGTGATTTGCCCTCGCAAATAAAACAGGCCTGCCAGCGCCAACGTCGCCACAATAGCCACCACATAGAGCATGTAGCTGCTGCTAAAGGTATAACCGCCAATGACTGTGGCCCGCACCCGGCTCCTGGCAACATCCGCCAGCAGTGGGTACAGCTTTTGGAAGACGTAGGGTTCGCCACCGTTGGCCCGAATATCTTCCGTGCCGCCGATGCGCTCTTCCACATAACCATGAAGTTTGGCGTACCCTTTGCTTACATCGCGCCACACGTTCACCGTTGGCTTGCGGATGAGTTGCAGCAAGCCCAATGTCAGCAAGCCATATGCCAGACCAACCAGCCCCACACGCCAATCCTCACGAAACAGCAGCACCAGAATGCCAACGACCAAAACAGCATTGCCTAACACCTGCACCAGCAGCCGGGAAAAGAACTCGGCCAGATTGCTCACATCGCCGTCGATGCGTTCAATCAGCTCACCGGGCGTTTTTAGTTTGTGAAAGCCCATGTCCAGCCGCATGGTGTGTTCAGCCAGATCGGCGCGCAGGCTGTTGGTGGCCGCCCAACCCAAATCTTCGCTCAGATAAGTGGTCCACAGTGCGATGCCCTTTTGCGCAACCGTCACGACAAAAAACAGCATACCCAGGCTAACGAGCAGCCGGACGGCCGTACCACTCTGCGCCGCATCCAGAAAGTCACGAATCACCTGTGGGCCGTACAGCTGTAAACCAATGCTAATAGCCAGCAGGGTGCTTAAGCCAAAGAGACGGGGTTTGAACGGCCGTAAATACCGCTTCAGCAACTGCCAATTACTCATTTCTTGTGCCATATGCCTTATCCACCTGGTCCCATGTATGGTTCCCATAAACCACGCGCCAGGGCCACCGGATCATTTTCTAGGCCAAAGCTGTCAAAGTATTCGCAGACACGCGTAATGTCCCTTTCCAGCAGCTCATAAGCATGTGGGTTATGACGTGCTTCCACCATTTGTGGAAAGTCAATCAGATAAATCGTGCCTTCCCAGTACAAAATGTTGTATGCGGATAAATCACCGTGAATCAGATGGTTGTCTAGCATCAGGGCCACGTTATCCATGACGCACTGGAACAGTGGCACTGCCTCATCTTGCGGCAGGCGCACCTCACTTAGCGTGGGAGCTGGGCCGTATTCATCGCCGATGTAGGCCATCAAGATGGTGTTGCCCTGGTGAGCAATTGGCTTGGGCACATTGGTTCCAGCTTCAAAAAGCTGGGTTTGGGTGCGGTATTCGTTGCCAATCCACCATTGGATGTCTACTTGCTTGCCAAAATTGGTTTTTTTGCGCAGCGCCGTTTTTACGCGCCGTCCTTTCATTTGCTTGCCTTGCTCATCGCGCAGCATTCGGCCCGCTTTGTAGACGGCATCGTTTTTCAGATGGCGCAACATGCGTGGGCGGTACAGCTTGGCCGCGATGAGGTCCATGCCGGTGGCTGGGTGTGCCGTGCAGGCATAAACATTGGCCTCTTTGCCACCTTTCACCAGTCGCGTCACATCTGTGACAATCTGGTCACGATAAAAGGGGCCGATGGATTCAGTAACCCACTGCCTTTCGTGGTGGCGAGGGTCGATTGCTTTGGCGTACGTGGGAACCCAATTTTCAATGCCGTCGTCCATGTCCCGGATTTCACGCAGCACCTGCCGCGCCCGGCGATCTTTTTTCTTCTTAGGGCCGGGCCGATTGCGCCGAGCCTCCCGACTGTTGTCGTAATATTGGTATTCTTCAAACTTTTCAAAAGCCTCAAACTTGTCCATTAGATTGAATTTTGGCCGGTTTTAGTATGATCCGACGAACATCCCAAAGTTATTTACTTAGACAGGGGATGTGGCTTTTGTTTGAGGTTAGGATTGGGCGAGAGAAACAAAAAGCCACCGATCAATATTGTGTGATGGTGGCTAGGGGTGCCTGAAACAGACAACAAAAAAGCCACAGGTTGTGTACACCCGTGGCCGCAAATTCATCCAAAAATGATTAAGCTTGGATTCTTAGCAGTTAACAGGTGTACCCACACAACGTTCGATTACGTTTCGGAAGATGTTGTTATTTACTTGAGCCATCTTGTGGGTACCTCCTTTAAGAATTTTTGTATTTGTTACGGCGAACAGTCTACCATGCCTTTTTTTATCGGTCAAGCGTTAATTTTTCAGTCCAGACCTTAAAGATTAGGAAATCTTGCCGCCGATTAAGCCAACTATTTCATGAACGAAGGCATACGGCCGTTTTCCGGCACAAGCTCAAAATCGATCTAGGGCTGGCAAAAGGAACCTACCCGGCAGTTACATTTAATTGGCAGCTGCCGGGTAGCTCATGTTTGAACTGCACTTACTTAATCGGTGGCTCAATAGCTGACTGCCTGCCAAAAAGTACATAGTATGGATCGAAGCGGTACCCGGCCGTGGTTGTGGCATCCTGGAGGATGACGTAACCGAAACCAGCAAACAAGCGCCGGTCAGGAAATGCTTGCCGGGCAGACACATAGTCGCCAAAGCGGGTGTGTGTCCAGGTGCTGCCATCTCGATACCAGACCACGTAATCACCCATGATGCCAACGGCCGTATTGGCATGAAAACTGCCACCGCCGCCCCAGCCTAGAACAACACCCACCTCATTGTTTGAGTTGGTCGCAAACGACGGATAACCAAAGGCATGATCAGGATTCCATATCTGCATCTGCTCCAGCAAGGTGTAAGAATTAACGTCCACTTTTACCACCTGAACATGGGGATGGGGGAAGTTAAATCCGCCAAACCCACCATCGCCATTACTGGCCGTCCAGGCCAGCCAAAGTTCGTTTTGTCTCCTGGTGATGCCGATGATGGCAAACATGGGAAATTGAAACCCGCCGGCCAGGTTCCAGCCAAACCAGTTGTTCCCATTGGGTCCATTCGAAACTTGCGTCGCATTTGGCCAATTATTGACATCGACATCGCGCCAGAAGTAGCTGGTAGAACTTTCATGCCAGCTAAAAATGCGCATCGTGCTGTTATCAACATGACCGGCCCAAAAGACCTCATCACCCGTATTTTGAGAGACGTTGCTGCCCCAAGCCATGCTCGAATTGGCCGGATTGGTGTACCGGAAATTGATTGTTGTGCTTTGCTGAATTTCATTCAAGGGAATTCTTACAACAAGCAGCCCATTGTCAGCAACTGAATCTGTAACGCTGTCCAACACGTCGCAGCTCATGTACAGGAAATTGTCGCCGACGCCCAGGCTGGGATAGTCCATCCAATCAGTGCCCAGGCTGAAGGAAGCCGAAGTCAGATCCCAGTAGGTCCAGGCTGTGCAGTTACTGTCGATGATGTCTTGCGGACTGGCCGAGGCCAGCCGGTATGCATTATCGCCGGTTCCAGCTTGACGATACTGCAACAGCCAGACGAATCTTTCAATTCTGGGTACATATTGAACGATCTGGTCACAACAAAATCCACCGGACAAGGTATTGGGGAAGATGGTCGTGGGATCGACTGTGTTAAAAGTGTTTCCGCCATCGGTGGAATATTGCGCATACCAGTTGCCAGTGAGCATGACAACTTCACCGCTGTCCCCCCCGCTGATGTCTGCGGCATTGATGCTGGCCGGTGCGACTGAGGTGTTGCGCGTGTACCGTTCAAAGATAACGGGGTCAGGTGCATCGTCGCCCGCTCCCATTTGTTTGATGTCTGAACCAGATGTCTCGGAAATCAAGCCCTTAAAGGGCCCGCGTGGCACTTGCCTTGTTGGTCTCACATTTGGTTGGCGGGTGGGAATGTCTGGTCGAACAACGGGCTCATACGGCGCATCTTTGACTCGCTTTGGCAAAGCAACACCTTCTTTGGTGTCGTCACGACCGGGACGTTCTGGCTTTCTGACGCAAGGTTCGTAATGGCAAACACGGTCTTCTCTTTCTTTGGGAGGGCAGCATTCTTCAATCTTTTTCTTGAGGTCTTCCAGTTCTTTGATTCTTAAAACGGCTTCCGGGTTGTTTTGTTTGTAAACTTCAAGAATAAAAGACACGTCCGTTTGCAAGGTTTTCTGAATTTTCGTTTGCCAGTGAAGTTCATTAACCGAATGGCAGGTATTTTTGGCGATATGTTCCAGCTGGCAGGTCATGACTTCCAGATAATTAAGCGTGTTGCCCAGAAGGTGGTTTTGGTATTTAGATTGCTCCAGGAGTTTCTGAAGCAGCTCCGTAGCGTCTGATTCGCGATTTTCGTGTCTCATGATTAGGCGCTCCTATTGGTATTTCTCCAGGCATTGCTCACAAAGTTGGCGATGGCGTCGAGAACGTACCAGGTGGCCAAAAAAGCGAGGCATTCCAGAGTAAAGCTGTGAAATTTGTAGAACATTTCTGCCATGAGAAATGAAATCAGGAAAACAGGGGCCTGTTCCAACAGCAATTTTTGAATCGGGAGTGAACTAATGAGGGTATACATGACTTTTTCCTTTTTGTTTGAGGTGAGGTAACTTCCTGTTTTGTGCGCTGAGTAGATTCCTGAACGAGATTTTGCCAGGCTTACATGGTTGCACCTCCTTGTTTCACAGCTTGCGTGGTGGTCCATTTTGATGAGTATGAACGAAGGGAAACGGCCGTTTTCCCGCAAATGATCAAAATGGACAGGGAACTTTCCAGGTGTTGGCAACGTTTCATGGCTAGAGCAAGGGGCTTGCTCATTTCTTTTTTTGCTGCATGGAGGAATTAGATGAAATTTGGAAGAATCGTTTGGCTACTCGTTGTTTTATTGGCGGCCTGCGCGCCCGGTGGAGCGGAACCGGAGATGGCAGAAACGGCCGTTCCCGCCGAAGAACCCAATCCAGACGCCGCTGCCTATGCTGAAGATTTGGGTGTCAGCCTGGAAGAAGCCAATGAACGACTGGGTTTGCAGGACAGCATTGGTGAACTGCAAGCCGATCTGTTGGCTAATGAAGCCGATAGCTTTGCTGGTTTATGGCTGGAGCATGAGCCAGTGTACAAAGTCGTAGTGGCGTTTGTGGGCGATGTGGGGGAGGAGGTGATACGGCCGTATCTACAAACCTATCCTGCCCTGGCCGACGTCATCGAAATTCGCAGTGCCCAATATACCCTGGCTGAATTGGAAGCCGCCCAGCAAGAAGCCTTCAACATCGTAGCCCAGCTAGAGCCAATGTCTGTGGCTGGTGGCGTTGACGTCATGCAGAACCAGGTTTTTCTCACGGTAGGCAATCCTGAACTGTTTTTGCAGGCAGTCGCCGATGCAGGCTATGAACTGCCGTTGATGGTTGTAGTGGAGCCTATCGACCCAGACAATATCCCCGCTAGCAATTCCGGTGGTGTCACGGAATACACCGGACCAGATGAACAGATTATTTATTTTCCTCGGCAGGCTCCGGCTGTGGGGGGTATGGAGGCACTGCTAGAAGGTACGCTCATTCTGGATGACAATGGCTGCTTGCGCGTACAGCATGAAAGTATGTCCCTTGCTGAATCCCCCGTTGTCATCTGGCATTATGATTTTTCGCTGGAAACTGCTGGCGAGGAAATTACGGTGCTAAATGGTGATGGCGAACCGGTTGGCCGCGTGGGCGAATGGACGCGGATGGGCGGAGGCGAAGGTGGGCGTATGCTTGCTGCACCGGAAATGCCCGAAGCGTGTCCTGGTCCGTACTGGATTTTGGGTGGTATCGAAACAATGGCTGAGCAAGCCATCCCCGATATTTATACCCAACCTGTTGGCAGGGCAATATACTATTTTCAATCCAAGCCAGCGGCGGATGAAGGCAGCATCAGCGGTACATTGTCCATTGTGGATAGCTGTTTCCGGGTAGATGGCTATACCATCTTCTGGCCACCTGATATTTGGCCGGATGAGGATGTCGAGCCGCTGCAAATTGTGTACCGCAAAGACGGCGTCGAGGCATTGATGTTTACCGTGGGGGAAGAAATCGCGTTGCCAGGCAGTGAGAAAACGGCCGTAGATTATCGTTTCTTCGAAAACAAAGTGAGCTGCCCTGGTCCATTCTGGGGCGTAGCCGCACTTTCGCCATCAGAATAACAGGCAAAGTCAGGTGCGACGCACTTCAAAAGTGCGTCGCACCTTTAACTTAAAGCAGCTGGCTGACCAAAAAGCCGAGAATGTTGCTATAGCCGCGCCGCATGAAGTTGGGCCAGCCATCGCCTGGCACCAGCGGCGGAAAAGCTGACGCACTGTCTTCGTTAAAGCGGTTATTCAGTCCCGTGCCGTCCCACATAATATCGGCCGTAGGGATGCCTAAATCCTTCACAAAGGGGTCTGCTTCGTAGCCATTGTTTTCGTAATTATTGTCGTGAATCCAGTTGTTCTCTGGCAGTGGTCCTACATCCACCTCATTCACATCAAACGCGCCGGTGCTGGTAAGGCTGAAGACAGCTACCCCAGTGGTTTTATTGCTGCGGATGGTGTTGTTGTACACTTCGGCGTTGTCGGTGGCCAGCAACAAGATGCCCACACCAGACGGAGCAATTCCGGCAATGGCTCCGGGTGGCGCGAAGTTTTCATGGTTGTTGTCCTCCGTGATGTTGTCGTAAATCAGCGTGTTGGTTGAAACTTTGGAGGTGAGCTGAGGCAGCAGCACAACAAAGATGCCCACAGTGTTGTCGTAGGTGTGGTTATTGTAAATTTCACCACCAAAGGTATTTTCTAGCTCGATACCCAGTACATTGCCGTAGGCTACGCTGTCGCGCACGATGACATTTTCGCACTGCCCGGCATAAATGCCAGCATCATCTACGCCGGTGACTTCCACGCGCTCAATCAGCACGTTCGTGCTGCGCACGGGGTAGACGCCGTAGGTGCCTACATTTTCAGCAAAAATGTCGTGGAAATGAACGCCAGTCACGCCCTCAACCAAGACACCGTTATCGGTGTAGTTGCGAACGTGTAGGTTGCCCACGGTGAAGTTGTTGCCGGAGGCGATGACACCCTCGGTGAGGACGCCTTCGCCGTCAAAAATGGGCCACTCGCCAGCCTCATTGGGGATGCCGCGCAGGGTGATGTCGTTGATGTCGATGACGACGCGTTCGTGATACACGCCGTAGGGTACTTCAATGATGTCACCGGGGCGGGCGCGATCAACGGCCGTTTGCACACTTTCCCCCTCCTGCACCACAATCGTCATCCCTGCCCGGTCGCTCAGGTCAATGCCCGTTTCGCCGCCAACGTTGTGTGCTGCCACTTCAGCCCGGGCTGGATTTTCGGTGGGTTGGATGATGGGGAGGCCGCTGGGAACGGCCGTTGGCACCGCAGGCATGCCGCTCTCATCCGTCAGGGCGTACAGGAAAGACACCAAATCGAGCCGTTCCTGGTCGGTCAGCTCAAATCCCTGGACAAACACATCTACATTTTCCTGGCCATGAAGGCGTCCCCCGCCGTCGGCATAAAAATCAACCACCGCTTCTAGCGTTTCCAGTGAGCCGTTGTGCATGTAAGGCGCAGTTAAGGCAATGTTGCGCAGCGTGGGCACTTTAAAGGCCCCTTCTGAGCCATCTTCTGAGATGGCTGCCCGGCCCGGATCGTCGCTGGGCACGCCGACGACGCGGAAAGTATCGCTGGCAAAGGTGGGCGCGGTGTGGCACTCAAAGCAGCGTGTCGCCCCGGAGCGAAACAGGGCCAGGCCGCGCCGCTGGCTGGGGGTTAGGGCGTCCACGTTGCCTGCGGCGTACTGGTCGAACGGGCTGTTGTTGCTGATAAGGGTGCGCTGGAATGCCGCCAGCGCATTTTCGATATTGTCTAGCGTCACGCCGTCGTCGAAGGCAGCGTTGAACATTGTTTGGTATTCGCCAATGGCGGCGACTTCAGCTACCAGGGCGGCGGTGTCGCTGACGCCCATTTCATCTGGGTGGGTAAGGGGCACTTCAGATTGGGCTTCGAGGGAATCGAGACGGCCGTCCCAAAATAAGTTTTGCGCATAGCCAACATTCCACAGGGTGGGCGTATTGCGACTAAGCACGGTGCCTTGTGGTCCCACTGCGGTGGAACGGCCGTCGCTAAAGCCTAAATCAGGTTGGTGGCAGGTAGCGCAGGCGATGTCGTTGTTTTCCGACAAAATGGGGTCGAAGAAGAGCAGGGTGCCCAGATCGGCTTTGGCGTCGGTGGTGGGGTTTACGGCCGTTTCGTTCAACGGTGGGAACTCGCGCTGTAGGCCAGTGTAGGATGGCTGTACGCTGCTGGCCCCCGCACCGTGATTTTCGCCAATGTCGGGGTCGGCCTGGGCCGGAATGGCTGCCGCGACCACAAACACAATGAGCAGCAGAGCAACAAGAACGCCAAAAATACGGACGATCCATTTCAGAACAGTGGACATGGGATTCTCCTCTTCAGTTAGTTGATAGTGGTTGGTTGCTAGTTGCTACTAAATTGTACCAGCAAGGTGCCACTCGCAACCAGCAATTACTTGAGCGTTTGCAGGTAGGCGATGACAGCGTCCAGCTCTTCGCCGGTGAGCTGTTTGCTCAGATTGTTGGGCATCAGGTTTTCAAAGCCTTCTACCATGTAAGCATCTGGTTGCATAACAGAGGTGAGCAGGTAAGTGTAGGCATCTTGCCCTTCTATGCGGCTGCCTGCCCGGCTGGCCACGCCTGCCAGCGAGGGACCCACGATGATGGTATCGGGGGTGGTGCTGTGGCAGGCACCACAGACGCGAGAAAAAACTTGCTTGCCCTGTTGGGCTAGAGGGCTTAGCGTAGGGGGTGGCGGTGTGGGATCGGGATTACTGCCACAGGCTGCCAAGAAAAGCAGGCCCAAAATGAGGCAAAGTTTGGCATGGAAGGACATTTAGAGGAAGTGTAAGTCGGTAATTTGGTAATCGAGTAATTGGTTTGGCGGGTTGCCAAATTACCAATTACTCAGTTACGCAGCTGCTTTTTACGGGCCGAACATATCCAGCACGGGTTGATACGAACAGCGGCAGCCATTGGCGTGGGAGCAGCCTTCCAGTGGCAGTTCTGGCACTTCGTCGAATTCGTAAGCGCCAGCGGCGGCGCGGCAGGCGGGGCAGCAATCCCGGTTGGCCATGATGCGCACTTTGGTGGCCAGGCCATTTTTAATATTTTCCAGCGCCTTTTTTTGCTCAGCGCGTTTGGTTACGTCTGCATCCATGAAAGTATCCTTAAGCGGTTGGTCAATTTTATAAAATTGACCTATGGAATGGTAATTTATCGTGCGCTGATTTTACGGGCAAGCGGTGGGGATGGCAAGGTGAAATAGTGGAGCAGAGTATGTCGATTAGACAAACTCAAACTCTGATAAAAATTGCTGAGCCTTGTTTTTGCCGTAGAGGTGCTCAAGAAATGCTTTCAACCAAGTGTTGTTTATGTGCGAATCTCTTTTCAGATCAGCCAGAAAATGAGAGATGTCATTTTTGATGTCTGTGGGCCATTGTTGTACAAGCGTATTTACAAACAGCGTCGATCCGGCGACGATAGCATACATGTCCTGTGTGAATCTTATTCCCCAATTTCCAGTGATTGAAAAAATGACATTTTCGAGCATTGTGTTGAGGTGAACTGAATGGTAGGTTGATAAGTTATCTGAGGAAATTAACCAATGTTTTGTTTTTTCGCTTCCATAAAGCTCGGTAATTGAAAGTATAAATTCGGTTTCTCCATGCAGAGAAGCGGCTTTTGCCAAAGCAGAAAATTGACTGTTGTTTAGTGAGAATATTTGGGGATAAATAAGCAGGCGATGGGATAGTGAATTTTGAAACCAAAAATCGTTAAACTCTGCATTGAGGCTGAAAATGCTATGAAAGACGGTTTGATATTTGTGTTTGAATTCTTCGTCAGTGATCGAATACATTAGTACTATCTCCTAAAGTTTCAAGTGTAATTTTGCAATTTAACCAACGAGTGGTTGAGAAGGCAAGAAAAAGCGGAAACTTGAAATGAAGGATTGGAGCGCTTTACGATGATGGTGGTAGAGGGACGGCCGTCTTTGGATGCAATTGCCGCCTGGTTTGCAACAAATTGTGAGGGTGGGTAACGGCAGTTTAACTACTTTATTTACTGAAAGGGATGATAGTATTCAACAAGGAAAATAATTGTGATCATGGCTACAAATAAAAATATGAAAATGAAAACATATGCTGCAAACTTAGCCCAAGCTGACCAACCAACATTTAAGCGGACATAATCAATTCCGATAGCCATTAAACTTGGAAAAAAAAGAAAGAGACTAACCCAAAATAAACTTTGAATTCCACCCGCCCATCCAACTGCGGTAGTAATTGGTAAAACCAAACCTGCCAAAAATTTTATAATGCTTTTTGGAGGCTTAAATGGGATATCAAGAGTTTTGGAATAACGCGAAATCGATACATTTGGATCTGTTAGTGTTTTCAATAGACTAGCAACTTTTTCTGTTGTTTTATTTTGATTGTAGGGTCCTGACTGTAGGCGATATAGATCAGATGTGTTCAAAACGCTAAATTCAATACAATTTCGAATACCAACTTCATTCTCATAGATAATTTTACAATAACTTTCTTTTGTGTGAAGAAGTGGCTTCTTGAATTCAATCTCAAGAATTTGTTTATGACCCACACTGAATAGTTTTTCACTTATTTTATTACCATAGACATTTTCCCAATTGTAGATTTCGAGCTTTTCCGTTGTAATGAGTAGTTTATGCAACCTGCCTTTGGGAAGTTTTGGTTTTACTTTGACCGGTGCACGAACAATAAAATCGTCGATCATGGGTTAACCTTACGAAATGAGGGCAGCAGGGGTGGCGCGGCGGTGGGTGGCGATGAGACGGCCGCTGCCGATTTGCTCCACGTAATGGGTCATCCGCTCGCAGGTGGCGACGAGGTCGTCGAAGGTGGGTTCGTCCAGCAGGAGGAGACGGCCGTCCACCACGGCGCGGACGCTGGCGTGGTACGGCGTGTCGGCAAAGAGGGCGTATTCGCCAAAATGCTCGCCCGGCCCCAGCTTGCCAATCACCCGTTCGATGCCATCCTCGGTGACAAATACCTCCACTTCACCCTCAGCAATGATGAAGAGATAACTGCGCGGTTCGCCCTGCTGCACAAATTGCTCTCCGACGGTCACGCGGCGCGGCTGAAGGCGGGCATCGACCGAAGCCAGCTCCTGCGGGCTGAGGCTGCTGAACAGAGGCATCTGTCGCAGCAGGCTGCGCGCCTGTGCCCCAGAACTGACCTGCCGGGCTAACGTCGTGTCGGCTCGCAGCAGCGGGTCAAACTGGTCGCGGTGCACAACGAGCGTGGTGACAGGCGTAAGGGCGCGGTAGGTAAATTGATAGCTGCCCATTCCGGCCAGTGCGGCCGTGCCAAAATAGCCCCCTGTTGCCAAAGTGGCGTGCAGCACGCCATTGTGAAAAACGCCAATTTCTCCTGCTTCGATGAGGTAAAAATAGAGTGCATCTCGCCCGGCATGGGCAATGACCTGGTTGGAACGGGCGTGCCAGCGGCGCATGACTTTGAGCAGCTCATCCACGCCTTCCTGGTCGAATCCGGCAAACAGGTCTGCCTGGCGAATAAGATCGATGCGCTTGTCGCGGGACTGGATGAAGCCTTGAGCCAGCTGGGCTCCCCATTCGGTTTTGGCCAGGACGTGCCGGGCCAGTGTTTCGGCATCGAGCCAGTCGAGGCTGTCGTAGGCGGCCTGGCCTGCTTTGCGCGTAAAGGGGGTTCCGGCCAGATCGTCCAGCCGATCCACGGCCAGGAGCAGCGCTTTTTGGGCGTGCTGGGCCAACTTCATGATGGTGGCGTCGGGGTCGAGTGCGCCCAGGGCGGCCATCTGGCTTTGGATGAGGGCCAAACGGCGTTGGCCGAAGATAGTTTCGTAGCTGTTGAACAGGGCAAACATGAACTGGTTGAAGCTGTTGATGAGCCGCTGTCGTTCGCTAAAAATGCCGGGTTCGCTGGCTTCGCTGACTTCTGAGCGGGTAAATTGGGCCAGGGTGCCCAGCAGCAGGTACAGCAGGGCAGCGTACAGCCAGAGGGTGATGACGGTGAAGTCCAGTCGGGGATAAAGCTGCAACCAAGGGGTGACGAGAATAGCCAGGGTGAATAGTCCCCAGGGCAGGGCAAAGCGGGAACGGCCGAAATTAATCAGCAGTGGAGCCATCAACGTTAATCCCAAACCGACGCCCAGACAAATAACGGCCGTTGCTAACCAACGGCCGTTTGCCGCCAACTCATCGACGCCAATTAAATAGGTCATCCCGGTGTAGGTGGCCCCAGCTAGGATGATGAACAGGACCATCAGCAGGCGGTCGCGGGCTTCCAGGTAGCCCGGATTGATGGTGTACCAGGCAACGATGCCTGCGGCCAGGATGGTCCCGGCCGTGGCGACGAGGGCCAAATCGCGACCAAAAGTGGCGGGGCTAATCCAGGCTAAAGCGAGGGTGAAGGGAACGGCCGTTAAGGCCCACAGCGCCCATTGAAACCTGGACCCTGGCAACTGCCGGGCCACGCCCACCAGCGCCGCGCCCGTGCCTATGTGTAAAATCCAAACAAAAATTCCCTGCCACAGCGTGGTTTGGGCGGGATTGATGCGGTCGAGGGCAAAGTAGAGCAGGGGCAGCCCGACAATGATGGGCAGGCCAAGGAGCAGCGCCAACACATCGGTGCGGGCCAGCAGCTGGCGGCGCGACAGCCATTCCAACCCGGCCTGGATGCGGCTCCAGCTGTACAGAACTAGATAGTAAATGGCAGGCAGGATGAGAACGGCCGTAATCAATCCCACCGCCAATCGGCCCCACCACTGCCCACTGTTCCACAAATTAACAAAAAACTCGCTGACGTACCCTTGCCAAAAA
>JBNKLQ010000010.1:0-42857 GCA_050292445.1 Promineifilaceae bacterium (SeqCode)
AGGCGCGGAAAGAATCCGCGGCTACTACAGAGTAACTGTCTGGCGGATGGTGCCAGCACGGGGGTGAACGGCCGTAATTGCCACTTCTGTTCCCGGTTCAGCTTCAATGACCCACTCCACTTTGGCTCGATCATCGGTGGGATCGCCGCCCCAAACAGGGGCAGTGGCTTTGTGGTCGCGCCCGACAAGCTGGCCCAGCATGGTTTTGAGCTTGCCGGTGAGCAGCTTGGCACCGTCGGGCAGGGCAATGTCGACTTCCAATTCGCGTACAACCTTCATTTTAACGGCCTGTTTGGTGACGTTGGTGGGTAGCCAGCCGGTGTTGTGGACAACGGCCGTTACATGATGCACATTCCCCTTTGATGATTTTTCCACGCTGTGCCACTCTAACCGGGGCGAAACCAGGCAGGAGTACAGAGCAAAATCGGCCAACGGCGCAACCTCTTTTTCCAGCAGCTTATAGGGTGGATTGCGCCAGGTGACAAAGAAATCCCAGCCGCCTAGCTCCACTTTGCCCAGCTGCGGGTGGTCAAACTCATACCAATCCACCATGCCTTTGCCGTCCAGCATCTCATCGTTCCACTTCATGATGGCGATATCATCTTCCACGGGATGCTCGCGGAACCAGTCCATATATTTGTAATCTTTAATGCCCGCTTGCTGCTGCACGCTCCAAATTTCACAGGTCCAGCCGTACACGCCCAAATATTCGTACATCCAGTCGTCGAATGTGCCTTTGATGTACTCTTTGGGATCGTATTTAAAGTCATGAAAAACGGAGACGGCTTTGTAGCCGGTGAGTTCTTCCGCTTTGTTGCCCAGCCTTTTGTAAGTGTACAAATCTTGGGTGGGCAGGGTATCGTCGGCCCCTTTTGTGGGCGGGCGCAGGTAAACGCCGCTAAAGGTGTGGAAGCTGACGGTGCCGGTGATATTGGGATGGTCAGTGATGAAGCGCATGGGTGCGGCCGTTTCTGGTTCGCTGCCGGGGTAATGGCCCGCGCCGCGCTGGTTGGGTTCCCAAAAGACAGGGAACTGCCGGTTCAGGTCCAATCCTTCCAGCGGTGGAGCAAAATTAATGGTGACGCCATCGTAATTTTGGAGGCTGCCTTCAGGGATGAGCCGGTAGAAATCGCCGCCAGGGGCTTCGTCTGGCTCGCGGGGAATCATGAGNCGCGGGTCGTCGGGATGGACTTTCCAACTGCCGTTGGGGTCTTTGAGGCGCATTTGCAGGATACGGCCGTCGCCATCCACATCTTCCTGGTGCAGCCCGTCCAATTTATCCATGCGCGGGTAGGGGCGGGTGCTGCTGCGAATATATTTGGGCACATCGGCCAGCGCTAACTCGGCTCCGTCTGGATTCAGGCGAGGCACAATGTAAAAAGCGCGACTGTCCAGCGCGTAGGTTACTTTGTCATCCTGACCGTACTGGGTAAGCAGCTTATTGAGCAAATAAAGTGAGGCGGTTGAGGCGGAAACTTCGGTGGCATGAATATTGCCATCAGCCCAATAAGCCGGTTTTTCGTTATCCGGCCCTGTTTCAAAGTTGGTGACAATCATCAACCAGATGTCGCGTCCTTCATAACTCTGGCCTATACTTTTTAATTGGCACAGTTTAGGGTATGCTTCGGCCCATTGTTTAAGGAAGCTGGTTAGCTGATCATAGCGGTAATAGGTATCAAAGCGAATTTTCTCGGTCACAGATTGCTCCTTTTGCTGGACTTAATATTGTGGGAATTGGCTGGATTATAGCCTGAATTAGGTGATTGTCTAACGCCTGGTTTAGGACGGATATGCTATCGACAAACGGCCGTTTCTTGCACAAAATGGCAAACGGCAGTTTTTAAAATTGTGAATTAGCCTCCCCTCTTGGCCAAAAATGAGATCAAAAGCTTCTGCGGCCCGACTGGTCATCGTGACCATAAATGGATCGGGCCGGTAAAAACTGAATAAAGGCGAGCGAGATGAATTTTTCAAAGAATTCAGGATCAACCGAGCATCTACATCAAGAGATTGATATTCTACGGCAGCGCGTTGCGGAACTGGAGGCAAATAAACAGCCAGCGTTACCTGCTGCTTATGGAGATTTTCTCTTTGAAAACTCCGGTGAAACCATTCTCCTTATTGATCCTTACACTCTGAAAATCCTGGATGCCAATCCCAACGCCGCGCGTCGTCTAGGCTACAATCGGGCTGAGCTGTGCCAGATGCAGCTGGAGGATATTGAAATGCCACGGCCGTTAGATGCTGACGATGCCGAAACCTCCTGGCAATCATCAACTTCTGGCACGTTTTTCTATGAGGGCCAATACCGGCACAAAACTGGCTTACTGATTGCCGTTGAGGTAAGCAGCCGGTTGGTCTTTTGGGAAGGTCGGGATGTATTGCTCAATTTTGTGCGGGATATTCGCTGGCGTAAAGAAGCTGAAGTGGCTTTGCGCCAGGTGAACAGTTCGCTGGAGCAGCAGGTGCAGCAGCGCACGGCCGAATTGGCCGCCGAAAAGGAAAAGCTGGAAGCTGTTCTGGGTGCCATTGTGGAAGGTGTGGCCATGATGGATGCCGAGAAAAAGATTGTCTACGTGAACCCGGCTTTTGTCTTGCTGACCAATTACACGTTAAATGAAGCACAGGCCGTTACGCTCGATATCCTTTTTGAATGTTCTGCCAGAGATGAAAAAGCCCAGGCGGCGGCTTTTGCCCGGGGCGATGTCTGGTCTGGTGAGGTCAAAGGTGTACGGCAGGACGGCTTTGTGTATCCCACGATTCTGACCATTGTGCCGATGCTGGATGGAGACGGCCGTTTAATCGGATACGTGAGCAGCCATCAAGATATTAGCCGTTTTAAAGCGTTGGATAAAGCGCAGGTTGGCTTTATCACCAACGTTTCCCACCAACTGCGTACGCCGCTGACCAATATCAAGTTGTACACCCAACTGCTGGAAGGCAACTTTAATAACGGCAAGGCGGTGCATTACCTGGAGGTGCTCATTGGAGAAGCCAGACGGCTGGAGCATTTGGTGCAGGATATTTTAGAGCTGGCCAGTTTGGATAGTTCCGAAACTGTGCTCGATTTGCGGCCCATTCAAATGGGCCAACTGATTCTGCAACTATCGGATGCTTACCAGGCACAGGCCGCTCAGAACCAACAAAAATTATGTTGTACCGTTCACAATACCATCCCTACCTTTATGGGCGATGTCCTGCGCCTGCGTCAGGCTCTTGTTGAACTGTTGGACAACGCCCTGGCTTACACGCCTGCTGGAGGCACTATTTCCTTGGAAATTGCAGCGCCTATCGAAAAAAATCGCCAGTGGATAACCATCATGGTGCAAGATGACGGCCCTGGCATCCCACCCGAAGAGCAATCCCGAGTATTTGAACGGTTTTTCCGGGGCAGCTTGGTTGAACAGGGCGACATTGCGGGCACGGGTTTGGGACTTTGCATTGCCCAGCAAATTGTTCAAGCGCATCACGGCTATGTGACCTTGCAAACGGAATCAGGTGTTGGAACCAGCTTCACGGTATGTTTGCCCGTGGACATCCCTTGACGCTGTTTCGCGCTGCCGCAAATACCAGGTGAGGGTGATAAAAACGACCCCAGCGCCAAGCAGCTGCCAGACTGAGGAAATCCGTTCGTTTAACAAAAATCCGGCAAACAGCAGGGCGCTAATGAGTCGTGTGGCCATCATGCTGCTAACCAAAGGCGCGCCCAACTCTTGAATAGATCGCACTTGTAATAAATTGGCCCCAAGCAACACCCCCAGAGCAAACAAGCTAAAAACAAGCCAATCCTCGCTTTGCAGCAGGGTCCATTGCTGCCAATCTTCACCAATGACCAGGCTGGTGATACCTGAGAAAAGAAAGAGAGAAGTAAGGTGGACAATCAGCAGCGAATCACCACGAGCATTGTGCTGCGCGGTGCGCCGGGTGACGAGCATGTAGAGGGCCAAGAAGAGGCTGCTGGCCAGGACAAGACTCATGCCTAACCAATCACTGCGGAAAACGGCCGTTTCCCCCACCGCCTTCCCCAAATCATTTCCCATTAATAAAACCGCCCCCAGCAGACAGAGCGAGAGCGCCTTGAAGGTGTGGCGCGGCAACTGCTCACGCAAGACCAGGCGGCTGAGCAGGGCTACAATAAATGGCGTCATCAGGTAGATAAGCTGGGCGTAGATGGCCAGGGTAAAGCGGGTCGCTAGCAAATTGCTTACGCCGCGCAAAATGACTAATCCACCAAACAGCCACAGCAGGGGTAGCCGGAAAATGCGCCACTCAATGTGCTGCCAGCGCACGGCTAATACCAAGATGAGTACTAGTAAATTACCCACAGCCAGCAATGACAGGCTGGGAATCTGGCTAACGGTTTGTAGATAGCGAAGGAGAACAGGATAGGCACCCCAGCCCATTTGGGAAAGCAGGGCTAGGGTGAGCCAATGCCAGGGGGAGGATACGGCCGTTTCTGTTGAATGTCTTGTTTGCTGCGTTGCCATAAGCGGCGCATTATGGCATGTGCCGGAACGAACCGCAACTAAAATTCATTAACTTTGTCAGAGTGAGCGTGACACGGTTGTTTGTGGCCTTATACAGGCGTAGCCAACTGCTCAAGCTCGGCCAGCAGCGCTTCTGCCTTGGCCAATTGGTCACCATCCTCGGTTTTTTGGAAGGTGGCGATGGCTTGCTGGCAATAATGGATGGCTTGCTTGACGTCGCCTTGTTCCACGTGGGCAAAGGCCAACAAAACCTGCTGTTCGCCTACCAATGCCCAATTTTCTTGCTCTTGCCCCAGCTTCAGGGCCTGCATGGCCGCTTTGGTAGCATCTGCCATTTGGTCTCGTTCAGCGAGGACGGCCCCAAGACGGCCGTACAGTTGAGCCGCTGCTGCCGGGTCTTGCAATTGGAGTACCGTTTCCAGGGCTGCTTCGTAGGCTGCCTGGGCTTCGGCCAATTGTCCCAGTTGATAATGGGTAAACCCTAATCGTTCTTGCATGGTGAGCTGCCACTCCCAATCTTCATTTGCTGTGGCAATAGCCAGCCCACGCTGCAAATAAGGAGGCAGCTTTTTGAATTGACCTTGCTTGATCAGGTAGGCAGTGAGCAGATTGAGATTGGCGATTTCGGCGGTTTCATCCTCCAGGTTGCGGGCCATCCGCAGCGCACTGTCCCCATACAAGATTACCATGCTGTGGTTGCCAGTCCCGATATGGGTGCGCATCAGGCTGCTGAGGGCGCTCATTTCGGCTGGAGGGCTTTCTAGCTCGCTGGCCAGGGCCAGCGCCTCTTCAAACAGGTCACGTGCGGTGTCGTACTGCTCATTGGCCAGATACGCATGGCCGATGCTGAGCTTAAACGAGCAAGCGGCATACTGTTGGTCCAGCGTTTTGGCTGACTGCAAAGCCAGCGAAAAATACTCTACTGCTTTTTCCAATGAACCTAGCCCCAGGAATAAATTCCCCAGCTTGCCCGCCAGGTGCATGGTGCGCGGCTGGTCGTTGCTGGCCAAGGCCAACCCCATCGCCTGCTCCAGTTTGGAGATTGCTTTGGTAGATTGGCCTGCTTCCGTTTGCAACATGCCTAATTGGGTGAGTGCGTCGATGAGCAGTGATTTGTTGTCCAGCTCTTTGGCCAGATTGTGGGATTTGTAGAGGGCAATTTGGGCAAAATGGGAGTTGCCCAGCTTCATCAGGCAGATGCCACGATAGCCCCACAGGCGTGCTTCTTGCAGCTTATCGCCAGCTTTTTGGGCCAGCTCTAACCCTTCTTCAAATTGGGTAAGCGCTTTGGGGACGTTGCCCGCAGCTAACTGCGCTTGGCCTAATTGGGTGAGCGCGTCGATAAGTTCGGCGACGTTTTCTTTTTCACGAGCGGCAGTTACGGCCGTTTCCAATTGTTCTAGCTGTTTCTCATCAAAATTATTTGACATAATATTCTCACAATCTTAAACCGCCGGGAAGTTGGCGGAGTAAATTAGTTCCATCTCTTTGTTGACGAGGAACGCAGCCACACCGGGCAGCTGATCGATTAAATCCAGGCCAGCTTTGGAACCCAAGACCATAACGGCCGTACTTAACGCGTCGGCCGCAGCAACCGTAGGTGCCAATACGGTCACGCTGGCCAACTCGCCGGGTGAAGCCCCTGTGCGCGGGTCGATGATATGGTGGCTGGAAAAATCCTGGCTGAAGCTGTGCTGATAATCGCCCGAGGTGGCAGCGGCCTGGCCCGTTAGCTGCAAAATGTTTAGCGGACTGTCTGTTTGGCGGGGGTGGGTGATGCCCAAACGCCACGGCTGGCCGTCGGCGCGTGTTCCTTGTGCCAGAAGATCGCCGCCTGCCTCAACTAAAACATTGTGGTAACCGTGAGCTTGCAAAACGGCCGTTGCCCCATCCACTACACGCCCTTTAGCAATACTGTCCAATGTTATCTGCATTCCAGGTGCCAGCCGAATTTCATCTGCTGCAATATGCAGGCGACGATAATTGACCAGTTGACGCGGCTGTGCGCTGTCTGCCCCGGCTTGCACCGCCGTCAACAGCGGCAAAATCGTCACGTCAAATGCGCCATTGCTGAGGGCACTGTATCGATTGGCTTCCTGCAACAGGTCAACCAACTCTGCTGGCGACTGTGCCAGCATGCCGGTTCGGTTCAAAATGGCCAGCGGGCTGTCTGGCACGCGCCAATTGAAGAGGGCAATCAGGCGGTCCATCTCGGCAAACGTAGCTTCGATGGCTTGCTCGCCCTGTTGGGCATCATCCGTCACCAACGTGAGGTTGATGAGGGTGCCCATCAGCAGGCGGGTTTGCCGCAGCGTTGTGGTTTTTTGCGCCAATCGCTGTGCCCAGCGCCCACCCAAAAAGACAGTGCCAGCAACGGCCGTAATTTGCATAAAGTGACGACGAGAAATCTTTGCAGAGGCATTTCTGAGCGGCATCTAAGGTTCTCCTCGCCGGGGTGTTTTTGTAGCCCCTGGTGCATCATGCTCGTCGTCCTGATTGTGGCCATGACCCTGGCCGGTGCTGGAATCATGATGTTGGGGCGGGTCTGGCGTGGCGGGCGGGGTACCGCTTTCCAGGCTGCGCTGGTATTCAATCGCCTCGGCGGTGACTGTGAGATAAACGCTGTCATCCATGCGGAAGGTGTCGCGATAATAGCTGGGCGTGGCTGGCTCGTCGGCCGTCAGGCCATCGGCCCAAATGAGGCCAATCAGGCCGATGCATACAGCCACAAAGCCCAGCAGCGCTGTTCGCTTTAGACGTTCGCGGTTTTCTTGCGCCATTGGGCAACTCCTTCTTTCAGCCAGCGCCGGGTGGCAGCAATCAAATCAATTACCGGGTCCAGCGGGCAGAGAAAATTACAAAACGGCCGATAGGTCAGCAGACTGGCTAACACAATCAGCGCCAGGAAAATCCATTGAACGGCCGTTCCCCGCAAATCAAACAGGGTCGCAAATGGTTCATAGCTGGCCACACCGGGACGGCGCAGGGCCAAGCCCAACACAATCGCCGCCAGGGCCAGACCGCGCTGCACCCACTTTAAGCCTTCATTTAAATCGCGTGGGCGGTACAACTTGGCTTTGCTGACAGCCGCCACACATTCCTGAAAGGCGCCAAAGGGGCAAAACCAGCTGCAATATGGGTTTTTGGCATCGACCGTGGTGACAAACAAAATGCCGCCGATGAGCAGATACCAGTACAAATTGTTGTGCCAGTCGGGCCAGTAGCCGCTGAGGAGCGAAATAATCATGGTGATGGTGAGCGGCACGGTGTAGACGAAGCCCAGAAAAACCATCCCGGCAATGAGTGTGCCCCAGCGCGCTCGCTTTTTCCAGACGCGATTGCGCCATTTGTGGGTGAGGTAGCCAGAGGCAAACAGCAGCAGCAAAATCGCTTCTGGCCAGCCAAATTGAATCGGTTTTTCTTCGGGGGGAATGGTGATGTTGAGGGCATTATCAGCAATTTGGCGCGTGGCGGCACGCACGGCGGCGGCCACACCCTCGGCACTGACGGTGGCCCCGGTGACGGCGTCTAAATCCTGCCCCAGTTGCAGCGCGTCGGTGACAAGACGGCCGTTATACCCCTCAATTAAATTGCTGGACTTCACTAACCGAAAAAAGCCAGGCGATTCTCGCTCGGTGACAACCTGCGTGTTGAGAATATTGCCCTCAGGGTCAACGGCTACCAGCATATCGATGGGGCCACCATAGCCAGGAGCGCTGCCCAGCGCTGCATAACCAATCAGTTCGCCATTGGCATCCAGGGCAATAAACAGCTGCCCCTCGGTGCGGACCTGGGCCGTGCCTGGCAGCAGTTCGGGCACCAGTGGGGCCACCTCGGTGCCGTTGGTAAAGTAGCCAAAAATCCAGGCGGCAACGATCAACGCCACTGTCAGGATGATCAGGAGCCGTTCGCGCCGAGTTTTTTGCTGCCGGGGGGATTGGGTTGTGATTGGCTCAAGGGGAATGGTACGGCCGTTGCTCATTTCTGGTCCAAAACACCTCCCGCAGACATGTCCGTCTGCGGGAGGTTAAAATCATAAACTAATTGCTGCGCCGAGTAAACCAAACTACGCCACCCGCCAACAGCCAGACAACAAAGCTAACCCAGAGTATCGTTGCGGCACGGGGTTCTAATTCCGCCCCGCTGGCCCGGGCACTCTGGAAAATGAACACAAGGATGAAGGCCCAAACGAGCCAGAGCAGCCATTCGAGTAACGGCCGTTTCTTGATCTTAATCGAAATATTGTCAGACATTGTTTAACTCTCCATTACCGGCTGGTTGCTGTCAATTCCATACTCAGGCAGATCCAGGCTCCACCAATCTTCAGCACTGGCCTGTGTACCGTAGCCAAAGGCATCGTCCATGCTGCGGAAGAAGCTGTCCAGGAACGGTGCCGTAGATGCACCCGCTTTCACCCATTCATGCACCCATGCCTTATCCTTCTTGGCAAAGGGGCAAACGGCAAAGCAGATACCGCAGTTGGTACCTGCCTGCTCACGCCAGTAAGTTAGGCAGGTCACCGAATTCTCGAAGTAAGCCTTGTGACCTGGATTATTCCAGTCACCCTGCGTTTCCCAGGTTGGTTCGTCCAGGAAGCTGAGCGATTCGGAGGGGCAAGCCTCGGCACATTTCTTGCACCGCTTGCAAAACTCCATGATGCCTGCATCGATGGGTTTGTCTACAGCAATGGGCAGGTCGGTGAGCAGCTTGAAGACGCGCACCATTGGCCCAAACTCTGGGGTAATCAGGCGGTTGAGGCGAGACAACTCGCCTAGCCCAGCCATCACGCCCAAAGCGGGGGCAATACCCAGTGCGTTGGTGCTGGATTCTCCCAGGCATTGATAGCCTAAGCCGCGCAAAAACTCTTGTGTAGAAGCTTGAATTGATTCGCCACGTTTGTAAGCTAAGGTTGTCGTTTGTGATCCTAGCGGGGTGGGGCAGCGGCGCATTGTTTCGGTAGACATCTGAACCGTGTAAACAATGGCGTATTTACAGCTGTTAGGAATATAACGAGCATCATCATCTTCTGTGGCAACGGGATCATCCGTGAAAACAAGTTCTTTGCCATCGGGGTCAACGCCGTAGATTAGCTTACGTGTGTTGTCGTTTAGCTCAATGAAGCCCACGGTAGAGGCGCCAAAATGGCGCATTGCCGCCCGAATGATCTTGGCGGCTTCGTCGGGCGAGCCTTCCCATTTGGGTACGCCGCGTTCCTCTGGTGTTTTGGCTTTTTGCGGTCCAAGATAGCTGCGGCCAACACCAACGTGTGCGCTCTTCATTGCCTGATCTTTTAAGGTGTAGCCATCCACGTCATCCAGCATTCGCTGTAGTTCGTTTTGTGCGGCCGTTTCAGAAAGACGATCCACTTCATCATCGCCGACATAGCCAGTCATGCCCGGCCCACGTACGGTGCCGGTGCGCTCATTGTAGCGCTGCATCATATCCCAATCGACCTCGGTGGTGGGTTCGTCAACGATTTTGACCCACCAGGGGCGTTGGGGACGACCGGCCGAATCTGTGAATGAGCCGGCTCGGAAGCTAGCGGCAGGAGCTGCTGCTGCTGATTTGGTGACAGTAGCAACGGCCGTTGCGCCAGCGCCTAAACCCGCTATCCGCAGAAAGTCACGCCGGTTGAGGGTTAATTTTTCTTCTTTCGCCATTACCTACCTCCTGAACTCTGGTTCTATCCAGAATATCTTCTAAACCTAATGGGCAGAATTGCCATTGGGTATGCACAACTTGTGCTGTTTTTAGAGAATTAAAAAAGACTCTTCCAATCTTTACTTTAAGTCTATATGGAGAGGCGGTGGGGCGGTATCGGGAAAAGGATGGTTCTGTGTGGTGGTTTTCCTGACAAACAAGAAATCATCCGTAGATTACACAGATTTTCACAGAATTTTGAGCTTTTAATCCGGGTCCTCTGCGAAATCTGTAGATTTTGTTTTGACGTTCTATTTTTTGTAAGCGTCTAAAATACCGGCACGGACGGCAAATTTAATAAGATCGGCGCGCCGATCCAACATTAGTTTTTCCATGGCGCGCTGGCGGTAAGTATCGGCTGTTTTGGGGCTTATTATGAGCTTGTCGCCAATTTCACGGCTGCTGAACCCCATCGCTGTCAGCTGCAACACTTCTTGTTCTCGCTCCGAGAGGGATTCAAACTGCTCCAGCTCGGTTTGCTTGTTGGTGAGCGATTCCATCAGAGCGGTGGCGGCTGTGGGGTGCAGGTAGCGTTCCCCGGTGAGCACCACGCGAATGGCTTGCAGCAGGCTGGTGTGGGTGGAGGATTTAGGAATGTAGCCATCGCAGCCCGCTTCAATAGCGGGGATGACAAATTCGCGGCGGCTGTGCATAGAAAGGACGATGATGCGACTAGTGTCGTTTTCTTGCCGAATGGCGCGAATGGCGTCCAGGCCACTCATGTCTGGTAAACCCAAATCCATGACAATGACATCTGGTAACCAGGTACGGGCGGCTTCGATGCCTGCTGCGCCGCTGCCCACATCGGCGACTACTTTGAGGTCTGGTTCGCTTTCCAGCAGGGCGCGTAGACCGTCACGCAATACTTTATGGTCATCGACCAGGAGAATGGTGATGGGGGTGTCGGTCATGTGGGGATTCCTTCTGGCAGCGGCAGGCGGACGAGTAAGCTGGTGCCTGTACCGGGTTCTGTGTCTAGCGTGAGGCTGCCACCAGCGATGGCGGCGCGCTCCCGCATGCTGATCAATCCAAGATGGCGCTGTTCAGGAACGGCCGTTGCTACATGCGGATCAAAGCCACAGCCATCATCTTTAATGCTCATCAAAATTGCCTGATTTTCTTGCGTCAAGGCTACCTGAACCGTTTGCGCCTGTGCGTGGCGAACAACGTTTGTCAACGCCTCCTGGGCAATGCGGTATAGTGTTACCTCAATGCCGGAAGGCAGCGCATCGTCCTTCATGTCGGTGAGGTAGCGAGCGGTAATAGCCGCATCATTCATCATTTCTTCGATTAAAATGCCCAGAGCCACCGGCAAACCAAACTCCTCCAATGCAGCAGGCCGCAGACGGTAGGACAGTTCCCGTACCTGTTCAATCGTTTCAGAAACCATAGTAAGCAGCGATTGCAGGCCATCTTGCATGGGGGTTGGGGGACACTCTTTTTCCAACGTTTTGATGCGCACCAACAGGGCTGTAAGCATCTGCCCAGCCCCGTCGTGAAGTTCCCGCGCCAGCCGTCCCCGTTCTTCTTCCTGTGCCTCTACCAATGATTCCAGCAATATTTGCCGGGCCTGCTCTTTTTCAGCCAGCTTTAAGCGCAGCCAGGCATTGGCTACGATTTCAGAAATTTGCGTGCCAATGGTGGAAAGCATTGCCATATCGGCCGCAGCGACGGGATGGTTGTGGTGGCAGAGCAGATTCACCACGCCATATTTTTGGCCACGCGCCTCGATGGGGATGGTAATGTGTTGGGGGGTGGAACGGCCGTTGTCTGCAGCAAGTCTGTTACAATGGCGAATGTGCGCATGGATGGGCAAACTCTTATCGACCAATGCCTCTTGGCAGTGGCAGCCAGCGGCACGCCCTTCGTACAGCAAGTTGTTTTCCAAGGTCGATGGTACACCATACCAGCTGGCTAGATGGTAAACATCTCGCTCCGGGTCACGCAGATACACCCAGCCTGTTTCCAGATGCATCACTTCTACAATGTTTTGCAGAATGGCGTAAAGGACATCATGTACCTCATGTTCTCGTTCGGCGGCCATCATGATGCGGTTCGTGGCCGCCAGGCGGCGGTTGGTTTGGGCCAGATCATCCTGCGTAAGCAGCAGATGGTCGGTCATGGTGTTGATGGCCAGGGCCACCTCACCAATTTCGTCTTTGGCCCAAACCGTCGCGCGGGCATCCAGATTGCCCTCGGCTACTTTTAGGGCCATGTCGCGCAGATCAACTAACGGCCGTGTTAACAAAAAAGTGAGAAAAGAGGCGATAACCAACGATCCTGCGGCGGCCAACACCGTGATCAACAGTACGCTGCGGTTGCCTGCGCGCATAGCGGCTTCAACTCGAACGTCGGTTAACAGGTAGGACAGCCAATCAGAAAGTCCCGTAGTGACCCAATAGTTAAGCGTTAGCCCAAGGGTAAGCACGGTCATCAAAATAATGCCGGTAATTTTGAAGCGTACCGGCACTGAGATGATCAGGTTGTAGAGCCAGATAGGAATGCGTCGCAAGGATTGGATCGTCATTTTTTCATTTGGGCAACGGCCGTTTCATCCAAATAGTCAATTTTTAGCTGTTGCGTCATGTTTGTTACGCTTCTTTAATAAAATGATACGGTTTGTGATCTGTGTGTCATTGTAGACCGAAGAAGAGGATAAATCAGATGAACTATGTCATATTTTGTGGTGCCGAATGAACCAACATTTTGACAGGGATACGGCCGTTTGCTAGAATTCGCCATCTGTATTATGAGAGGCCCCGTTCGTCTAGCGGCCTAGGACGTAGCCCTCTCAAGGCTAAAACACGGGTTCGAGTCCCGTACGGGGCATCATCAGGCTTCATCCACAGGTGGGTGAAGCCTTTTTGCTTTATCTTTGCTACACTTAATCTATTGATTTTGAAAAAATAATAACCGCAAAGTACGCAGAGTTTTTACAAGTTACAGAGAAGAAGCTCTGCGTTCTCGGCGTCTCTGCGGTTAACTATGGCTTTTTTAAAGCTATCCGAAATGTAATTTATGGCCGCAGCGCAGGACAACGCTCCAATTGAATATGAAGAGATTGAGCCAAAGTCGCATTTGAACGGTGCTTCCCAGCCAAACGGCCGTGCCGCCCTGCCTAATTCTCCTTCAGAGCCAGAGCCAGCGAGCCATCAACCTGAACACAACCAGAACTTTCGCAGCGACGGCCGTTTTCGGCGTATCCTCTACTTTTTTGCCCGCGTTATTTTGCATTTGATCATTTGGGACATTGTTGGGGGGCGGGTGCCGCTGCTAAAGATGGCCGTGCGCCAAAGCCGCCCGCGCCGTTTTCGCCGTTGGTCTCATCGCTTTCGTGAACTGGCCCTGAACATGGGTGGCGTGATGATCAAGCTGGGGCAGTTCCTTAGCGCCAGGGTAGACGTACTGCCGCCCGAAATTACCGAAGAGCTGCAAGGCTTACAAGATGAAGTGACGCCAGAGGAAACCTGGCGCATCATGTCTGTCATTCAGGCGGAACTGGGTGATGTCCAGTCGCGTTTTGCCGAAATTGAAGAGCAGCCGATGGCGGCTGCCTCGCTGGGGCAAACGCATCGGGCCTGGTTGTTGCCGGAAAATGGCGATGGGGAGCGAGGAACGGCCCCTTCGACAAGCGCAACACAGTCGCGCCGCTCAGGGCAAGCTGTTGTCATCAAAGTACAGCGACCCAACATCGCCACCATCGTGGAGACCGATCTGGCGGCGCTGCGCATCGTGGCTCGCTGGACCATGCGCTATCGCCCAATTGCCCGCCGCGCCGATGTGCCTGCGCTGATGGAAGAGTTTGCCAAAACGTTGTGGGAAGAGCTGGATTATCGCGCCGAAGTGGAAAACGCCGAGCGATTTGCCGAAATGTATGCCAACGATCAGCGCGTTTACATTCCCGCCATCTACCGCCAGCATTGCGCCGACCGTGTCATTGTCATGGAAAATGTTGAAGCGCCCAAAATCACCGACATAGCGGCGATGGAAGCCGAGGGCATTGACCCAGGTGAAGTGGCCGAGGCGCTGCTGGACGTTTATTTTGACCAAGTATTCCGCGAGGGCTTTTTTCATGCCGATCCGCATCCGGGCAATTTGTTTGTGCGTCCCCGCCCAGACATTCCCTGGCCTCCAGAAGATGCGCCAATGCCCTTCACGGGACGGCCGTTCTGGATTATCTTTGTTGATTTTGGCATGGTTGGGCGGGTGCCCACGCTGATGGGCGACAATTTACGCCAGGTACTGATCAGTGTGACGCAGCGTGACGGTCGTAAACTAACCGAAGCGTATCAAAACCTGGGTTTCTTCCTGCCGGGGGCTGATTTGGTGCGCATTGCCGAAGCGCAAGATGCGGTGCTGGACCGCATCTGGGGGCGCAATTTGCTGGATTTGGCCCGCCCCGACCCGGCAGAAATTGAAGAGCTGGGGCAAGAGTTCCGTGATTTGCTATTTGACTTCCCTTTCCAAATTCCTCAGGATTTTATCTATTTGGGACGGGCGCTGGGGATTGTGTCTGGCCTGGTCTCGCAGCTGGATGAGCAGATCAACCCCTGGTATTTCATTGAAAAATATGGCGAGTCGTTAATATCTAGCCGGGAAGGACAGCGGTTGGGTTTGGAGACGGCCTGGCAGTTGATACGGCCGTATCTTAGCACCCCAGCTCAGGTGCAGCGCTTGTTGACCTTGGCGGAAAACGGCCGTCTTCGCGTGCAAACAGATCGAGACACCCTGCGCCAATACGAACGCATTGAAAAGAAAATTGGTCAGTTGGGCTGGAGTATCTTAGGGGCAGCAGGGATGCTGTCAGGGACGCTGTTGTATTTGAATCGCAAGGGGAAAGAGAAGGGGGAGAGTGATAAGTAAAAAGTGAAAAGTGGTTTGTACTCTTCACTTTTTACTTTTGATTTGCATGCTTTTAAGCCGTTGTATCTTCCACACCTGCTTCTGCGGCAACGCGCTGTACCGCCTCAATGCCGTTCTGGCAGGTTTGTTTGTTGGCGTACATCTGGCTTGTGCCGATGACCTGCTTGTTGGCGGCCAATAAATTGAAGTAAAACTTGCCGTTGGCTGCTTCCTTTACCTCAAACCGATCCATGCTGGTGCCATTGTTTTTCACAGATTCAATCCCGTTTTTGCAGCCTGCTTTGGCAGCATAACCCTGGCTAGACAGGATGTTTTGTCCATTGCTGGCGGTTAGCCGGAAATAAAATTTGTCATTGTTGCCCTGGTATATTTGATATTTGGGGTGATTCATCACGTTATTCTCCTTGAAATTTTGGGGTTAATCACACTGTAACTGGATAATTCTTGATTATGAACCATTTGCCCAATTACGCAATTGCTTTTTTGACACGATTTTGACCAAAGCGTCACATTATTCTTCCAGAAATTCGGCCTGAATCCAACCCAAAATGCCGTTGACCGTGCGAATCTCGCGCCAGAGGATACCGCCCTGATTGGCACGGCCGTTTTCCACTAGCACAGTCTCGTTATCTTGCACAATCACCAGCTGCTGCCCACCCGGTGAGCGCCGCACCCACAGCGTGCTGCCGTTGGTGTTAATCGTGCCGGTAATGCCCTCGATGGGGGTCGGGGTGATGGTTGGTGTGGGAGTTGCCGTTGGTAAAGGGGTGTTGGTGGCCGTGGGGCTGGGGGTTGGGGTGGTGGTATTTGCCTCACCGTTGGTTGCCGGGGTGGGCACGGCTGTTTCCCCATTATCAATATCGGGCGTGGGGGAAGGCCCTGCCAGTTCTGGCGTGGCCGATGGTGGTATTTCTTCGGTAGCCACGTCATCGGAACTGCCAGGAGGGGGGCCACCAAAGGCACCGCTGGAAGGCGTTTGGGTACTGCTTTCGTTAGCGGCAACAGCGTCACTGCTCTGGGTATCTTCGCTGACGACGGCCGTTGGCGGGAGATCACCCATCGCGCCTGTGTTGATTGACGTGGCTGCACTCTCGGTAATTTCGGTGGTGGCAGTGGCAACGGCCGTTGCCCTGCCATCATCTATTGGCACGCCAGCTAAAAAAAAGCCTAGCATCAAGATGAGGCTGGCCAGCGCGTAGCCAGTAAACAACTTCACCCGTAAATCGAGGCGCTGTCCGGCCAACCCCAGCCGCAAAAGTGCTCGAGGCGATTGAGCCAGATAAGCTAATATGGTCATGAGTAAGGCAAGAACGGCCGTTACACCCATGCCAATCAAAGTCCATGTCGGAAATCCCATGCGGCGTATTATTGCAAATCACAGAAAGCCGTGCAAAGTATGTCAGCTAGTTTTGCTGTGATTTGCTCAACTAAAAGCCAAATTCTCATGTGTGTTTAGAATCTATTCGAAACAGCCACAGAGAAAAAGAGAAGATAGAGAACTTGAGATGAACCTCAAAAGTTCTGTGAACTCTATGGCCAATTTTCGGATAGGTATGTATTTAACATTTATTGACGATTAGCGATTTACCATTACGATTGGGCGCTGGTATAATCTTATCGGAACTACTTATAACTCTACTGAAAAAGCCACAGAGAGCACAAAGAGGCTGGGATTTCCAGAGAAACCAATCTGCGAAATCCGCGAAATCTGCGGTTTGTTTTTTTAAATCGTTAACCCAAAACGGAGTTTTTTATGACCAATCAATACGATCTTGTCGTTTTAGGTGCGGGGCCAGGCGGTTATGTGGCCGCCATTCGCGCCGCCCAGCTAGACCTTAAAGTTGCCATCATCGAGCGGGAATATTGGGGTGGCGTTTGCCTCAACATCGGCTGCATTCCTTCCAAAGCGTTGCTCAAAAATGCCGAACTGGCTCACACCTTGCAGCATCGCACCAAAGAGTTTGGCTTCTCCTTCACCGATTTGCAGCTGGATTACAGCGTCGCCTTCAAGCGCAGCCGCCAGGTTTCTGGCCGACTGGTGAAGGGCGTGCAGTTTCTCATGAAGAAGAACAAAATCGACGTGATTGATGGCACCGGCAAGCTCACCGATGCCAACACCGTCCAGGTGAATTTGAACGATGGCGGTGAGCAAACCGTCAGCGGCAAAAACATCATCATCGCCACTGGCGCGCGCCCGCGCACCATCCCCGGCGTGGAGTTCGATGGCGAACGCATCATCTCCTACATTGAAGCCATTATGAGCGATTCCCCGCCGGAGAAGCTGATTATCGTGGGCGGCGGCGTCATTGGCGTCGAGTTTGCCTACATGTGGGCTAACTACGGCGTTGAGGTCACTATTGTGGAGATGTTGGACCATTTGCTGCCCAATGAAGAGCCAGAAGTGAGCCAGGTTCTGGAGAAAGCGTACAAAAAGATGGGCGTTAACTTGCATCTGAGTGCGCGTGTCGAGAAGATCGAGAAGGGTAAAAATAACGTTTCAGTTGCCCTGGCCGATGGCACCAAGCTGGAAGCTGACAAGGTGATGCTGGCCATCAACTTTATGCCCAATGTAGAAAACATTGGCCTGGAAAGCGTCGGTGTTGAACTGACAGATCGGGGTGCCATTGCCATTGATGATCAGATGCGTACCAACGTGCCCAATATTTACGCCATCGGGGATGTGGCCACGGAGTACCGGCTGGCGCATATCGCCTCGGCAATGGGGCTGGTGGCGGCCGAAGCGATTGCCGGGCATAAAACGATGCCAATCGATTACCGCATGATGCCCCGTGCCACTTACTGCGTGCCGCAAGTAGCCAGCTTTGGCTACACCGAGGCCCAGGCCAAAGAAGCTGGCTATGAGCTGAACGTCGGCCAGTTTCCCTTCATTGCCAACGGTAAGGCATTGGGCCTGGGTGAGAAAGATGGCTTCATCAAGATCATTGCCGACAAAAAGTATGGCGAGATTTTGGGGGCGCACATGGTTGGCCCAGACGTAACCGAACTGTTGCCGGAGCTGACGCTGGCGCACAATGCCGAACTCACGGCCGAAGAGATCGCCCGCAATGTCCATGCACATCCCACCCTAAGCGAGGCGCTGATGGAAGCGGCCCACGCGGTTGAAGGTGAAGCGATTCATATTTAGCCACCGAGTAGGAGCGAGGCAGTTGGGAGGCTCGCTGTCTTGGCAAAACAAGACTCATGCCCAACTGCCTCACCCTTATAAATTTCAAAGCATAGAGCCTGGGACGTGCCCCAGGCTTTTTTTGACCCATTAGGACCATATAAGTTGACCCTATCGGTTCTTGCGTAACTTATAAGCCCTGTTAATATCGAAATCAACGATTCGACTATTTCACCTTGAACCGGGCCATTCCTCACCCATGCTGGCCCTCTGGAAGAGACACATAACCCATGCTCGATTCTGTGGAAGCCACAACCCGTTTGCTGGCGGCACACGACTACATCGCCGATGTTGGTTTGAGTACCAGCATCTTCCTGGCGCTGCGTATGAACAAGGCGCTTTTTTTGGAAGGCGAACCAGGCGTGGGTAAAACTGAAGTGGCCAAGGTGCTCAGCCGCGCTTTTGACACCCCACTGATTCGTCTGCAATGTTATGAAGGTTTAGACATTAACCAGGCGGTGTATGAATGGAACTATCCTCGTCAGCTTTTGGAAATTCAGGCGCGACAGCACCCGAATGGGCAAGCATCGGATACGGCCGATATTTTCACCGAACGCTTTTTGTTGAAACGGCCGCTTCTCCAAGCCATCGACCAAAGCCATAAACAATCCCCGGTGCTGCTCATCGACGAACTAGATCGCGCTGACGAAGAGTTTGAAAGCTTTTTGCTTGAGCTGCTGTCTGACTTCCAAATCACCATCCCAGAAATTGGCACGCTGCGTGCCGGCCACAAGCCAATCATCATTATCACCTCCAACCGCACCCGCGAAATTCACGACGCGCTCAAGCGGCGCTGCGTGTACACCTGGATTGAGTATCCCAGCCGGGCCAAAGAGCTGGAAATTGTGCGCCTGAAACGGCCGCAGCTACCCAGCCAACTCACCCAGCAAGTGGTCGATTTTGTGCAGCGGCTGCGTCAGGAAGAGCTGTACAAGCGCCCTGGCGTGGCCGAAACGCTCGACTGGGCTGAAGCGTTAACCCATTTGCAGACGCAGGTGTTGGATACGGCCGTTATCAACGCTACCCTCGGCATCATCCTCAAATACCAGGACGATGTAGACAAAATCAGAGGCAACACCGCCACCGCCCTCTTAGCAGATGTTTAGCCTAAAAATAATAGGACACTGATGAACACAGAAAAACACAGATAAAAAGAAAAAAATCAGTGTAATCAGTGTCCCATTCATCACAAAAAACGTGACTGACGAAACCTTCCTCACCAACTTGCTTACCTTTACCCGTCTGCTGCACCAGGCCGGGCTGCCTGTCTCGCCGGAGCAAAGCCGCGACTTCGCTCAGGCGCTGACATTGGTGGATATTGGCAACCGGGAGCAGGTATATCACACTGCCCGCAGTTTGTTGGTGACGCGCAGCGAGCACCTGGATTTGTTTACGACTATTTTTAACCGCTTTTGGCGCACCCACGGCGGCAGCCAACTGCCGCAAGGACAAAAAGCACCGGTAGCTCCACGTCACAACCGTCCTCCGGAACAGTTCAACATTGTCACCTACATGGCCTACAAAGCGCGGCAAGCCGATAAAGAGATCGACGTGGCCGACAAAAGCGGCACGTTTAGCCGGGCGGAGCTGCTGCAAAACAAGCTGTTTTCTGAAATGACACCGGAGGAGTTGGAAACAATCAAGCAGCTAATGCAGGAGATGCGCTGGGAATTGGCCCAGCGTCAGACACGCCGCCGCGTGCCGGACAAGCGTGGCGACCAACTGCACCTGCGCCGGGCGATGCGGGCGGCGACCAAGTTTGGCGGCGTGCCGCTGCAACTGTCCTGGCAAAGTCGCAAAATCAAGCAACGGCCGTTTGTCCTTATAGCTGACATTAGTGGATCGATGGAAAAATATGGCCGTCTCCTGCTCCAATTTTTTTACAGCTTCAGCCACAGCTTCAAAAACGTGGAATGTTTCGTTTTTGGCACCCGGCTGACGCGCATTACCGGCCAGCTCAAGCTCAAAAACATCGACCAGGCCATCGACGCGGCGGCCCGCGACGTGGTTGATTGGTCTGGCGGCACCCGCATCGGCGACAGTTTGCGCACCTTTAACCAGCAGTGGAGCCGCCGCGTGCTGCGGCGCGGGGCCATTGCTCTCATCATCAGCGATGGCTGGGAGCGCGGCGACGTGTCCGTGCTGCGCCGCGAAATGCGCTATTTGCAGCATCGCTGCCACCGGCTCCTCTGGCTCAATCCGCTGCTGGGCCGCCGCAGCTACCAGCCGCTGGTAGAAGGTATGGCTACGGCCCTGCCCTACATCGACGACTTTTTACCGATTCACAATCTACAAAGCCTGCGCGAGCTGTCCCAACACCTGGGCGCGCTGGGCCAACATCGCTCCGTCAAGCCCAAAATTACATTTAAATCACAATGAAGGGAATCTGTAGCCGCGCTTTCTTAGCGCGCTCAAACGAGGATTTTGTAGGTGAAGAATTTAATTTGATAGTTCTAACTTGAACTTATCTTGTCACTCCCGCCCCACGCCTTCGCGGGGGCAGGCTGGCGGGAGTCCGGGTAGTGTGGATTCCCGCCTTCGCGGGAATGACATGCTTATTTTTTGGAGCAAAGGAGATGCCTATGGATGTTTCAGGAGAATATACGTTTGACGCCCCGCAGGAGCTGGTCTGGGAGGCGTTGCAGGACCCGGATGTGTTGGCATCTGTCATGCCTGGAGGCGAAGGGTTTGAGGAAGTGGGTGAAAATGAGTACCAGGGCAAGTTGAAGATCAAGATTGGCCCTGTGCAGGGTAAATTCACTGGCAATATCAAGCTGAAGGACATCGCTGCCCCAGAAAGTTACCGGATGGAGGTGGACGGCAGGGGCGCGCCCGGTTTTGTCAAGGCAGAAGGTGGCTTAAAGCTGACCGGCCAGGGGCATCAAACATACATGACATATGAAGGCAGCGCCCAAGTGGGTGGTCGTATTGCCAGCGTGGGTCAACGTCTCATGGACAGCTCGGCCAAGTCAATTATTCGCCAAAGTTTGGAGGGGTTGAACGCGTACTTGCAAACCCAGGTCGCCGCGCAAGAGGTTACAGCACCCGTGGGTCAGGCTGTGGGAGAAACGGCCGTACCCACTCCACAACCAGCCCCTGCCTACCAACCACCCAGCCAAACCGAAGTGGCCATGAACGTGGCCAAAGACGTCGCCAGCGACATCATCCCGCGCCAATATTGGCCCTACGTCATTGGCCTTGTTCTCCTGCTAATAATTATTCTGCTGGTCATCATTTTCTAAAAGAATAGGACGCGGATGAACGCTGAAAAACGCAGATCAAAAAATCAGCGTCCCATTCTTTGATCGTTAAATGAAAAGAATCATCAATTCTAAGTGTAGAGGAGGTTCCCATGATTCCCGGTGAATTTGATTACCATTCGCCGCACAGTTTGCAAGAAGCAGTGGCCTTACTCCAGCAGCACGGCGATGATGCCAAGTTGCTGGCCGGTGGCCAAAGCCTCATCCCTGCCATGCGCTTCCGCCTGGCCCTGCCGGAAGTGCTTATCGACATCAACAGCATCGAAGGGCTGGAGTACGTACGGGAGGACAACGGCCATCTGGCCATTGGTGCCATGACCCGCGAGGTGGACTTGGAAGAATCGGCCGTGGTGCAGGAGAAATTCCCCCTGCTGGCCGATGCAGCGCGTGTCATTGCCGATCCGGTCGTGCGCAATCGGGCAACGGTGGGCGGCAACATCGCCCATGCCGATCCGGCCAACGACCATCCGGCGGTGATGCTGGCTTACGGGGCAGAGGTTATCGCCCTCGGCCCGTCCGGCACCCGCGCCATCCCCATCGACGACTTTTTTGTGGATCTGTTTGAAAATGCCTTGACCGACAACGAGATCTTGACCGAGATTCGTATTCCCACGCCTGGGGCCAACAGCGGCGGAGCATACATCAAAGTGGAGCGCAAGGTGGGGGATTATGCCATTTCGGCCGTAGCGGTGCAGCTCACGATGGACGGGGATATGTGTACGGCCGTACGCATTGCACTCACCAACGTCAGCCCTGTGCCCATGCGCGCCACAAATGCTGAAGCTGCGCTCCAGGGCAAAACCATCACCATAGAAACGCTGGAAGCCGCCGGGCAAGCCGCCGCCGCCGAGTGTGATCCGTCGCCTGACTTGCGTGGCGGTGTGGCGTACAAGCGTGATCTCACCCGCGTTTTAGTTAAGCGGGCAGTGCAGAAGGCAGTGGAGCGAGTAAGCCAGTAATTAGTATTCAGTTAAGCAGTAATCAGTAATTGGTTTTTACTGAATACTGACCAACTGATCACTGACCACTGAAAGAACGGAGTGAAAGATGAGCAAACACACAATCACACTAACCATTAACGGCAGCAGCGTTACCAAAGAGGTAGATGCCCGCCTGCTGCTGGTGCATTTTATTCGGGAAGATTTGGACCTGACGGGCACGCACATTGGCTGCGATACGACGAGCTGTGGCGCGTGTACGGTGATGATGAACGGCCGTACCGTTAAAAGCTGTACCATCTTTGCTGTGCAGGCCAACGGGGCCGAGATTGAAACCATTGAAGGCGTGGCCAACGGGGCAGAACTGCACCCGCTGCAAGAAGGCTTCTGGGAAAAACACGGCCTGCAATGTGGCTACTGCACTCCCGGCATGATCATCAGCGCCAAACATTTACTGTCCAAAAACCCCAGCCCCACAGAAGACGAAATTCGCCAGGGCATCTCAGGCAACCTGTGCCGCTGCACCGGCTACAACAAAATTGTTGAAGCCATTCAGTACGCTGCCGAAAAAATAAATTCCGCTGAGGAGGTGGCCGCATGACAACCTACCACGATCCCGCCAAAGAAAAACAAGTAGATGATCGTATTGAAAATAAACACGATGTGCCCGAAGGTGCTTCGGCGGTTGTCGAAACGACTGAAGAAGTGCGCATAACCACGCCGCCAGAAATTTGCGGCATGGGTCACCGGATGAAGCGTAAAGAAGATCCCCGCTTTATCCAGGGCAAGGGGCGCTACGTCGATGACATCAAGCTGCCGGGGATGCTCTATATGGACATTGTGCGCAGCCCCTACGCCCACGCCCGCATTCTGGACATTGACGCCAGCGCCGCCCTGGAAATGGAAGGCGTGGTCGCCGTTATCACCGGCAAGGATTTGGAGGCGCATGGCCTGCACTGGATGCCCACGCTCATGTCTGACACGCAGATGGTGCTGCCTACCGACAAGGTGGTTTACTACGCTCAGGAAGTCTGCGCCGTCATCGCCACCAGCCGCTACATCGCCGCCGACGCCATCGAAAACGTTTTTGTTGATTATGAACCACTGACGCCCGTGGTTGATCCCTTCAAGGCGCTGGAGGATGAAGTTCTTGTGCGCGAGGACAAAGAAAAGAAGACCAATCGTATCTGGCATTGGGAAGTGGGCGACAAAGCAGCTGCTGATGCCATTTTTAACAATGCCGCGCATGTGGTGAAGCAGTACATGCACATCCCGCGCATTCACGTCTCCTCGATTGAAACGTGCGGCATGGTGGCCAACTACCAACCGGCCATGGGTAAAATGCAGATTTATATGACCACGCAGGCCCCTCACGCTATCCGTACTGTCTTTGCCCTGGTGACTGGTCTACCAGAGCAGAAGATTCAAATCATTTCGCCAGACATCGGCGGGGGATTTGGCGGCAAGGTGCCGGTGTACCCTGGCTATGTGGTCGGTGCCGTGGCCAGTTTGCTGATAGGCAAACCGGTGAAATGGATTGAAGATCGCAGCGAGAATTTACAGGCAGACAGCTTTGCCCGCGATTATCATCTAGAAGCGGAACTGGCGGCCGATGAAAACGGCAAGCTTGTTGGGCTGCGCGTGAATGGCCTGGCGGATCACGGCTGTGCCGATGCGGCGGCCAATCCGTCTAAATTCCCGGCTGGATTGTTTAGCATTTGCACTGGCTCTTATGATTTACAGGCGGCGCACGTTAACATGGACGCTGTGTATACCAACAAGCCGCCGGGGGGTGTGGCCTACCGCTGCTCCTTCCGCGTTACAGAAGCGGTGCAAATGATTGAGCGCCTCACGGATATGATGGCCCATGACCTGAATGTGGATCCGGCCGAGTACCGCATGAACAACTTTATTAAACATGATGCTTTCCCCTACAAATCGCCCACCGGCTGGGAGTATGACAGCGGCAATTACCACGCGGCGCTCAAGAAAGCGATGGAGATCATCGACTACGAAGGTCTGCGGAAAGAGCAGGCGGAAAAGCGGGCGCGTGGCGAGCTGATGGGCATTGGCATTTCCAGCTTCACGGAGGTGGTCGGGGCTGGCCCATCTCGCGACTACGACATTTTAGGCATCAAGATGTTTGATTCGGCCGAAATTCGCATTCATCCCACGGGCAAGGCCATTGCCCGCTTTGGCACCAAAAGCCAAGGGCAGGGGCACGAAACGACCTACGCCCAAATCATCGCTGAAGAGCTGGGCTTACCAGCGAACGACATCGAAGTGGAAGAGGGCGATACGGACACGGCACCTTACGGGCTGGGCACGTATGCCAGCCGCTCGACGCCAACGGCCGGTGCGGCTGCGGCGATGGCCGCGCGCAAAATCAAGGCCAAGGCGCGCAAGATCGCTGCCCATCTGCTGGAAGTGGGCGAGGATGACCTGGAATGGAACGTAAATCAGTGGCAGGTGAAAGGTTCGCCAGAGCAGGCGAAGACGATTCAGGACATTGCCTTTGCTGCTTACACCAATCATCCACAGGGCATGGAAGCGGGTCTTGAGGCAACAGATTATTACGATCCGCCCAACCTGACGTTCCCGTTTGGCAGCTACATCGCCGTGGTGGACATCGACAAAGGCACGGGCGAGGTGCATGTGCGCCGTTTTGTGGCCATCGACGACTGCGGCAACATTATCAATCCGATGGTGGTGGAAGGCCAGGTTCATGGTGGTTTGACGATGGGGCTGGCTCCGGCGCTGTACGAGGAGATCGTGTATGACGAGAACGGTACCTGCCTGACCGGTACGTTTGCCGATTATTTGGTGCCAACGGCCGTTGAGTCACCAAAATGGGAAACGGGCCACACCATCACGCCGTCACCGCACCATCCCATTGGGGCAAAAGGGGTAGGTGAGTCGCCTACCGTGGGTGCGCCGCCCGCCATTGCCAACGCCGTAGTAGATGCGCTATGGCACTTGGGCGTACGCCATATTGATATTCCCATCACGCCGCCAAAAGTGTGGCAGGCACTACGCGATGCAGGTATAACGGAATAATTACAAATCGCAAACTGAAGCAATGCGCCTCAATATTATCCGACAAAAGAATTTTGCTTCAGTACAAGTCCTGAAGGAATAGTAAAAATGGAAATCAAGAAGGTAAATGCAGGTGGCCAACAAATTGCTTATCGTGAAAGCAGTGGCGCTGGGCCTACTGTCATGCTGATTCATGGCAACTCTGCCTCCAGCCTAACGTTTCAGGCGCAGTTGACCGGTGAATTTGGCCAGAAATATCGTGTGGTGGCGATGGATTTGCCGGGGCATGGCGAATCTGATCAGGCAGCAGACCCGGCCAGCACGTACCATATGCCGGGCTATGCGGCCGTTGTGGCTGAGGTGGTGAAACAGTTGGGATTGGAAACGGCCGTATTCGTCGGCTGGAGTCTCGGCGGTCACATTGTGCTGGAAGCAGCTCCCAATCTGCTGCCGGACGCGGCGGGTTTTGTCATCTTTGGCACGCCGCCGCTGGCCTTTCCGCCAGATATGGACAACGCTTTCCTGCCCAATCCGGCGATGGGGGCAGCATTTGCCGAAGTGCTGACAGAAGAGCAAATGGCGGGTTTTGCCGCTGCCTGTCTGGCTCCGGACTGCACGCTTGACCTGGCACCGTTTGTGGCGGACATTGCCCGCACAGATGGCCGTGCCCGGGCCACAATGGCGGCCAGCATTGCCCCGGATGGATATACGGATGAAGTGGAGATTGTGAAGAATTTGAAACGGCCGTTAGCCATTCTGCATGGTGAAAAAGAGCAGCTTGTTAGTGAACCGTACATTAGCGCTCTGGAGATGCCAACCCTGTGGCGCGGCGCGGTGCAAATCATCAAAGGGTCTGGGCACACGCCGCAGGTAGAAGCGCCAGAGCCGTTTAATGCGCTGCTGAGCGCGTTTATTGATGAGGTAAATGCGTAGCGTGCATTTTCCCGGAAACTGTGTCTATGGATGCTGTTCAGGGATGAAGTTTCCGGGAAAATTGGGCCGGAAGGTGTGGTCATGTTTGATGAATTTTTTAGAAAAGCGAATGAGTTAACCCAGGCGGGCGAGTTGTTTGCGACGGCCGTTGTGGTGCGCGCCGAAAAACCAACCTCAGCCAAACCGGGCGACAAGGCGATCATCACGGCCGATTCGGTGATGCACGGCTGGATTGGCGGCAGCTGCGCCCAACCAACGGTGATTAAGGAGTCTCTCAAGGCGATTGCTGACGGGCAACCGCGCCTGATTCGCCTGACGGTCGATCCGGAACAGGAACCGACGCGGCCTGGATTGGTTGATTTGCCGATGACTTGTTTTAGTGGTGGTACCTTGGAAATTTACATAGAGCCGCAACGGCCGTTACCCCATTTACTCGTCGTGGGCAGCCTCCCCGTGGCCCGTGCCCTGGTGCAATTAGGTACAGCGATGAGCTATCGCGTAACGGTGGTAGATCCAGACACCAATGGTGACAGCGTAGAACAAGCTGACCGCCTCATCACCAATTTGGATGAAATGCCAGGATTGCTGACTCCTCGAACTTTCGTGGTGGTGGCTACGCACGGCAATTACGATGAATTGGCCCTGAAGCACGCGCTGAAAGCACCCGTGGCTTATGTGGGGTTGGTGGCTAGCAAAAAGCGGCGGCAGGCGGTGGAAGAATATCTGCAAATGCAAGGCTTAAATGACCATGAGCTTGATCGACTGGTTTGCCCGGCCGGGTTGGACATCCAGGCGGTGCGCGGCGATGAGATTGCTTTAAGCATCATGGCCCAAATTGTGCAGCAACGGCGCAATGAGCCAGACATTGACATCGACGCCTTTTTTGTACAGTCGGATGCGGAAGTGGCTGAAGCGATTGATCCGGTCTGTGGGATGTCGGTGGAAATTGAAGGCGCGGCACACACGCATGAATACGAAGGCACGACCTACTATTTCTGCTGCGCGGGCTGCCAAACCAAGTTTGCCGACAATCCAGAGCAGTTTTTACAGCAAACGGTGCCGTCGGGTACGGCCGTTGATCCCATTTGCCATATGGAAGTTGAGATCGCCACGGCCAAGTTCATGTCTGAGCATCATGGTGAGATGTATTATTTTTGCTGTGCAGGCTGCAAGCAAGCTTTTGATGAGAACCCGATGGCAGCTTTGGAGAAACAGTCGGAAACGGCCGTTTCCCTCGACGACATCAACATTAACTGATAACCAGACGGGAAGAGCTGGGAAGAAGGCAAGGAGACTACAACGAATTGGAGTAAACAACGAATTTTTTTAGGGGTGGCCTAATTCGTTTATTACTAAAATTCGTTGTAGTTATTTTAGGCGTAAGCTATTTCGGATTGGGGCGGGGTAGAAACGGCCGTTTTCCGTTCAACCAGTCGCATTTTGAGGCCATTTGCTGGCGTCAGCGTAATTTGGGCTTTGTACTGCACTGGTTCCTCCGTAGCCAATTCCAGGCGGAATCGCTGGGCAATGGCCGCCAAAATGAGCTGCGCTTCCATCATGGCAAAGGCATTGCCAATGCAGACCCGTGCACCACCGCCAAATGGCATGTAGGCAAACTTGGGCAGCGATTTTTCAAACTCGGGGGTGAACCGCTCAGGCTTGAATGTCTCTGGCTCATCGAACTGTTGCGGTAGGTGGTGCATGACGTAGGGTGAGATGAAGACGGTGCTGCCTTTGGGGATAGTGTAGCCGCCAATTTCAGCGTCTTCCAGGGTGAGACGGCCGTTCAAAATCCAGGCCGGTGGGTAAAGTCGCATCGACTCTTTGATGATTTGCAGACTGTAGGGCAGGTTGGGCAGATCGGCCAGGGTGGGTTGGCGACCAGCCAGCACGCTGTCTAATTCCTCATGCAGTTTGGCTTCTATTTCGGGATGCTGCGCCAGCAAGTACCAGGTCCAGCTTAGGGCGTTGGAGGTGGTTTCGTGTCCGGCGGCAAACAGGGTGGCGACCTCGTCACGCAGCTGCTTGTCGTCCATGAATTCGCCATCTTCATCCACAGAGAGCATGAGCATGGAGAGCAAATCGCCCGTGTCGGCAACCTGGCCGTTTACGGCCGTTTGCCGCCGCTCAGCGATGATTTGGTCCATTACCTGGTTAAAATCTGCCGCCGCCCGGTTGCGCAGTCGATTATCGGCCGTGGGAATCCAGCTCGGTAGGGAAAACCCGCGCTGGTAATCCCGGTTAGAGACGGCCTGGAAGTCATTCATGGCGTGGTCGATGATTTTGGCTGTATCGGCACTGCCCGTAATGTCGTCGGCATCAAAAAGAGTTTTGGACACAATGAGCATTGTCAACTGCATCATCTCTTCGGTCACGTCCACGATAGTTTCATCATTCCAGCCTGCCATGAGCTGATTCGCATAATCAACCATAACTTCGGCGTAATTTTGAATGCGTTTGCTGTGGAAGGCCGGCTGCGCCAATCGTCGCTGTCGCCGGTGAAACTCACCATCACTGATGAGCAGACCGTTGCCTAAAAATTTGCCTAAAATTTGTTTGTCCAGTGGCGCTTTTTCAAATTTGTCACTTTGCGTGACCAGCACTTCCCGAATTAAATCGGGATGTCCCAGTAAGTAGGTGTGCATATGTGCCAGCCGAAAATAAACCAGATCGCCGTACTGCTTAACGCTTTTCAATAGAAAGGCGGGTTCATCTTCACTGAATTGATTGATGCTGCCTAATAGAAAGTTGCCCTGGGGGCCAGACGGCCGTTTAACTGCCATTGTGTTTACTCCTTCGCTGCAAGTTGTTTTTTTCTAAGATAATTGACAAGTTGTTGTTTAGTTGATAGAGTGTTGCCAAAATAATAGATCGGTTTGACCAATTGTCAAGCAAGAATTGCAATCGATTGTTGAATTAACGACAACTGTTGAGAAAACGACACAAAGGGAAATCATGGATAGACGTGTAAGACGAACCCGCAAATTACTCGGAAAAGCCCTGCTGGAATTGGTGCAAGAAAAAAAATTCGAACAAATCACCATTCAAGATATCACAGACCGGGCCGATCTGAACCGGGCTACCTTCTACTTGCATTACGGCAGTAAAGAAGAACTGCTAGCCGACAGCCTGGAAAGCTATTTTGATACCCTTGTGGAGCAAATTACACCTAGCACCCTGGAAAAACCTATTTGGGAAACCCCGGAAGCAGACGAGATGGTTTTTGCTCACGTGGCGGACCATGCTGCACTATACCGCGTCCTGCTAGGTGAAAATGGCATGGGGTACGTCATCAATCGAGTGATTGATTACATCGCTGAGTTCAGCGTGCACCAGTTGCGGGCTGGGCTGGGTACAGTGGAACCACAGATTCCCATCGAAATAATGGCACGCCATGTCGCCGGGTCTCTTTATGCTCTGATAACCTGGTGGCTGATGAATGACATGCCCTACACGCCCCAAGAAATGGCCAAAATGACCACCCGGCTTTGTGCCACCGGCACGGTTCCCACCCCAGCGGCTGCCACTTAAGCATAAAAAACCGGCTGGTTCTACACCAACCGGTCTATTTGATATTTAACCGCTGAGGGCGCGGAGAACGCTCAGTTTTTCTCTCAAAAAACTTTAGATGCTCTGTGCTCTCTGCGGCAAAAAAAATTATTTAGCGCGGGATGCAGCCTTTTCCAAAGCCCGGCGCACAAAGACGGGGGCCATCTGCCGCCGGTACTCGGCACTGGCGTGCATGTCGCCCGTCACATCGTCACCGAGGTCGTTGGCTACGGCCGCCGCTGCCGCTGCCAGGGTGTCATCATCCAGCTTCTGGCCCACCAGCGCAGCTTCCACTGAACTGGCACGGGTGGCCTTAGGGGTCAGCCCACCCACGGCCACGCTGGCCGCTGAACAGACGCCATTTTCTATCGTTACCTGAGCTGCCGCGCCCACCACCGCATAGCGCGAGGCCGGGTTGAACAGTTTAGCGTAGCCGGAGCCGGTCTTTTTGCCTTCACTGGCAACGCTGACGGAGGTGATCAATTCATCTTCCTCAAGCGCGGTGGCAAACAGGTCGATAAAGAAATCATCGGCAGCGATGGTACGAGATGAGGTTGTGATAGACGCTTTCAGGGCAAGCAATACTGTTGGCAGGTCAGAGGCGGGGTCGGCGTGGGCAATGTTACCGCCAACCGTGCCCCGGTTGCGCACCTGGGGATCGCCAATCATGCCCGCCGCTTCCGACAGCACGGCGGGCACATCACTGGAGGCGGCAACCATGGCATGGGTTGTCAGCGCCCCAACCGTGACAGTATCGCCATTGGTGGAGATGCCTTTCATGTTGGATAAACGGCCGATATCGACCAGCGCACCAGGATCAGCCAGACGCAAATTCATCACCGGGATCAGGCTGTGGCCACCGGCCAAGAATTTGCCGCCGTGTGCCTTGGCGAGTGAAATTGCTTCGGATGTGGAACCAGCACGGTAATAATCAAATTTTGGTGGATACATTAGTCACCTCCACCTGCGGCCGCAGCAGCTAAAACAGATTTCACAATGTTTTTGTATCCGGTGCAGCGACACATGTTGCCTTCAAGGCCGTGTCTTACTTCTTCTTCTGTAATATTGGGATTGTTTTCAATAAGTTTGGTGGCGGCCATAATCATGCCGGGGGTGCAATAGCCACATTGGAGACCATGATTGTCCCAGAAAGCTTGCTGCATGGGGTGCAGGTTGCCATTGGTGGCGAGGCCTTCGATGGTGGTGATTTCGGCACCATCGGCCTGAACGGCCAGGGTGGCGCACGATTTAACGGCCATGCCATTCATGTGAATGGTGCAGGCACCGCATTGACTGGTATCACAGCCAATATTGGTACCGGTAAGGCTGAGGTGATCGCGCAGGAAATGAACGAGGAGGGTGCGGGGTTCAACTTCTCGTTCCACTAGCTTTCCGTTAACGGTTACACTGATTTTCATAGAGCCCGTCTCCTTCCTGATATGAATGGCGTAGGGTACGCCGCTGATAAGGTGCGCGGTGGTGAACGGCCGTACAACCATTCACACTCGTTTTGCTGTAGAAAAACACAACAAGGGGTAAAACGCTTAATTATTCTGCTCTTGCTTCGTTTCCGATTGATTACCTCCTTTGCTCTATTGTGTCCGCTACCTTTTGCGCAATCTTGTTCGCCCACCAGTTGCTAATTAGCTGAGCAACCATAAGCGCACCCAAAAGCATGAGACCAAATTTAATGAGATTGTCGCGCTGGTCGGGAGCCAGGTATTCTTCGACAAGGTTTTTGGCAACCCCGGCAGCAAATTGTGCCTGGGAAGGTGGTGCTGGGGGGGCGGGTACTTCATCCATGCCCAGCTCACTGCTGACATCAGCCATCATGCGCGCCTGAACCTGCTGGCCCAACCCTTCCAGACTTTGCCGAATGATGGCGTTGGCGGAAGTGTCTAGCAGCCGCTGACCGACGCTGGCCAACCGGCCACCTACCTGGGCATCCCCATTGTAATGGAGCATGGTCATATCGCCATCTGCCTCCAAGCGGAGCGAACCAGACCCTTTGACATAGCCAGGGGCTCCTCGGCCGTTAACGGTGACTGAGTAGCCTTCTGGGCCGCTAATATCGGATAAAACAACATCTCCCTGAAATTTACCCTGGACAGGACCAACTTTTATTTTGAGGATACCTTGAAACTGGTTTTCATCGACGACATCTAGCTTCTCACAGCCCGGCATAATGTTTGCCAAGACTTTGGGGTCAAGCAGCATGGGCCAGAGCACATCGCGAGGTGCCGAAAAAGGGTAGCTGCCTTCAATTTTCATTGTGTTTTCTCCTAGTGGATTGGTGCGTTTTTCGCTTACGCATTTGTGTTAGTGTGACGTATCAAATTTGGTGAAGTTTTCGGAAGGGACAAATGCCTGCACGTTTATGGAATTTACCTAAAAAGTGCGAGCAATTATTAGTATAAGTTTTACCTAATGTGGTGTGCTATGTCAAACGGCTTCTGCAGTTTTTTTGAGGCAATTAAAGAAATGCTCAATAAGGCGAGGAGCAGTATTTTGAATCAATTGGCCGATAAATTTATTTGGCGGGGTGAGGTGGGCTGAGAAGGTGAGGTTGGTCTGGGTAGTATCTGTTGCACGAAGATGAAAATCTCCCTGTAGGGGAATGGCTGTACTGCCCATGTGTGCCTGACATTGCCATTGCAAGTAGGTAGGGGGGGTTACTGTTTGCCAGGTGAGCAATAGGGGAATAATTACTGTGCTATTGTCTCTACCCCAAATGAACTGGAGATGAAATCGAGTCTCGGCTTCCAAAGTGGACCAACCTTGGAGGCGCGGAGTGCATTGGCTGACAATAGTGGGGGTTGTCAGTGTGTGCCAGACGGCCGTTTGCGCTGCTGCAACCGCAACGATGCCCTGATACTCCATTATTTACCTACTGGTTGATAGTTGGCTTCCCAGGCGGGGAAAGCTTCTACGGATTTTTTAATAAAACCATCAGCAATTTCGCGTACGCGTTCGTCGGTAATGCTTTGGGCGATTCGTTTAACAACCCGTTTGGGCATAAGGCGCATGCCTAACGGCCGTTCCAGTTCTGCTTTTAGGCGAATGCTGTACTCAATACGCGTTTGGCTGCCCATATCGAAAAACTGGGTGTCGATGGCGAATAAACCGCTGCTGGTTGTATGGCGCATAGAAGTTTCTTGTTGAATAGGAGCGGCCGTTTCAATTTTGACGGGATAAACTTGGAGCAGACTTTTTTCCCAATCGACATTACATTCAAGGTCTGAATAAATTTGGATGGTGTATGCGCCTAATTCTACCGTCTCATATAACATCCGAATTTGGTTTTGGTTGTAGGCGTGTACCAAAGAAATATGTGGCAGAAATTCGGCCACCCGACTGAGGTCACTGTAATAGGTCAGTGCAACTTTGGGAATTGCGGGAAAAACAAATGCTCGTTTGATGGAGCCTGTGATATTGATCATGCAGCTAGGTTCGCGAGTTAATTTGCTTGGTGGCTGTTGGGATCTTTTTCGTCGATTAAGGAATCGATTTTAGCTGACAATGATTCAATTTGGCTTGTCAGCCCCTCCACTTCTTCACGAGACGGTACGCCCCGAACGTTCAGCAGCCGTTCCAAGCGCTGTTGGCCAGAAAATAGCTCTTTGCTTTTTTCATTGCCAGCTGCAAGAAGTTTTTCGCTTAGTGCAACTGCTTCTTCTCGGGCCATCTCGCCTTGTTCAACCAGGGTTTGTAGGCGCTTCTCAATTTCTTCATCCACATGCTTAAGCAACTCTAGTGGCGAGTTCAGGCTACGGCGTAATGTATTAAGGGTATCCCCGCCAGCGCGCACCAGCCCAGTTAGGACCGATTTGGGTAGGAAGCCACTATTGCGTTTTTCTTGCTCAAAGATGATTTGGGTGAGGGTAACAGCCGTTAAATCTTCGTCTGTGGTGTGATCGATTACTTGTACTTCGGCCCCGTCCCGAATGAGTTCCGCAATGCCGTCTAGCGTAATGTATCGCTTGGCTTCTGTATCGTACAGCTTCCGATTGGGATAACGTTTGATAACGGGCATAGTGGATCAATCCTTCGCATTTTGCTTAAACAGTCTGCGTGTACTTCCTGCGAAACAGTACATTATGCAGAGAGATTTTGAGACATGTTCTTAATTTTTGCTTTTCTTATCATCCCCTACGGCTTTCTGGGATAGATTCTTAATGATTCAGTGCGTCATCAGAAATTATAGGCGTGATTGTGGGATATGCAACAAGGGAGAGGTCAGGCCAAACGGCCGTTCCTCTCCCAGATTTAGTTAGTTATTCAATTAGGAAAGCAGAAAATGCTTACTTTTTCTCTTTCAATGCGTCAATCTTTTTGGTCAGTTCAGCTACTTTTTTGCTTAACTGTTCAATGTCTGATTTTGTAGGAATGTTCATGCGATTGAGCAGACTTTCCATGCGTTTTTCCAGCTCATCGCTGACGCGCTTGCTGCTTTCCTTGGCACGATCTTTGCGCTTTTCTGCCAGATCGTTTAACAGGGAACGGCCGTCTTTTTCGGCAATTTCACCCTTTTCGATTAGCTTATTAACAAACTTTTCTGCTTCATCCTGAGCTAGAGAAAAAGCCCCAACACCAGCTAACATTGCCCGGCGAATGCCATCCACAAATGGATTGACTGATTCTTCTGGTGCTTCTTCCTCAACTTTAATTTTTTCGGCCATTTTATTACCTCATCTGATCTTCTAAATTTGACTGATCCATACTCGTTAGGCAAAACGCGGGTAGATGAATGGCTCACCTACCCACGTACTACCTACCAAATTCTCACATCCCCTAGAGGTGGTTGCTGTAAAAGGGTGCCCTGCTTGGGTCACCTTTTATTGCCCAATCATTAAGCAGCTTTGTTTAAATCGTTTACTTTTTTATTAAGTGTTGAAACCTTGCGGCTCAGTTTTTCGATGTCGTTCTTGGAAGGGATATTCATCCAGTGCAAAACGTTCTCAAACCGATCTTCCACTTCTTTTTCAACGCGTTTCGCTGCTTTCTTGGCTTCTTTTTGCCGGTTTTCGACCTGCTTGTTAACCATGTTACGGGTTTTTTCTTCAGTGGTAGTGCCACGTTCTACCAGGTTGCTGAACAACTCAGTTAATTCTTCTTGCGCCAGGGTTACAACGCCCAAGCCAGCCAACATAACTTTACGGCCGTTTTCAACCAGCATGTTTACGTTTTCTTCTACTGTTTCAGTGAACTCAATTTTTTCTGCCATCTTGTGCCTCCTGCAATCCAACTATAGTGGGATTGCCTAACATCAAAGTTGTTTAATTTTGTTTATGACGCATTGCATCATGAACAAAATATAACACAGTGCGTCATGGATGTCAAGCAAGTAAATTATCTGACATTTGCTTCATTCACTCAGGCATAGTTTGCTTAAGAACCCGGAGGGCACGCAAGGTCACCCACTTGCTCGGCTGGCCTTTTTCCTCCACAGTTATCCATGTTTTTCCGTTGTAACTATATTCCAGCGGCCAACGGCCTTGCTCATCTTGTTTGCTGAGCAGAAGCTCCAGGCCATTGAACAATCTCGGATCAGTACCGTAACCTAGGGCTGCCAGCACTTCCAAAATTTGCAAAACGTCAGTAATGTAGCCAATGGGGTAGCCAAATTTAAACCAGCTACCGTTTGGTTTGGGGGCATAGCCTCTAGGGTAATCGGCCGTGGCCGGATCCACGCTCAGCAAAAACTCAATGCCGGTCTGGATGGCGCGCTCTATGATTGTTGTGCGCTGGGCTGCTGGGACCATGCTCAGCGCCAGCATGGCCTTCACCGCACCCCAAGCGCATGGTAAATGGTCGTTGGCGCTGCATTCAAAAACCGGAGCGCTGTTGCCGCTGCGCAGGTAATGGACTGGTGCTGCCTTTTCGGTGCTGGGGGCGATGTCCTCGCCAGTGATGCTGCGCGCCAGCCAGGTCAAGGCTCGCTGCAAGCGCTCATCGCCCAGGTAGTCAAACGCAATCAATGCTGCGCACAGGTTGCCCTGCAAACAATGGATCAGACCGCTGTTACGGCCGTCTGCACTCAAACCACCATGCTCGGCCGCAGAATACTCAAAAAGATGCTCACAGGCCCGGCGAATGCGGGAATCGTGACCGTTCGCGCCCAACTGCGCCAGGAAAATGATCGACCACATGGTGCCGTTGTATTTGGGTAGATAACCGGGCTTAATCCAATAACCATCAGGGTGCTGGTTGGCCAGGATAACGGGAACTGGCCCGGTGTTCATAACAGCTTCCTGGGCGGAAATGAGTTCGGCTGAGTCGGCTGGTAGCTCCACCAAATCGCGCAAAGCAAAATAACGCACCCCTGGATTCGCTGAATCGTCTGCCAGAAGCCAGGGCAATGGATCATCATTAAGGTTTGTTTTCCAGTTCATCGAATTCTTCCTCTGTTGGCTCTCGCACGCAGCGGTAGCCATGACAGGTATTGCCAATTGATTTAGGCTGGGATTGCCTCTGTGTGTTTCATAAACGCTCTGGCCTCCATTCGTCTCGGAGCAAGCTATAAGAGGCAATGTCGCGCCAACGGCCGTCACGAAACATTGTTCGTCGCAGGATTCCTTCTTGCTGGAAGCCCAATTTCTCTAACATGTGCTGCGCCGGAGCGTTGTCGGTATCAGTAAAGGCGGCAATTCGTTCGGTAGGATAGCCATCAAAAAGATAGCCAATGAGCAGGCGAATAGCTTCACCGGCATAACCCTGATGGCGTGCAGCCAGATCGCCAATGCCGAAACCAATTTCGGGATGGGGCAGGTCGGCATCGGGGAAGGGCAACATGGTATAGCGCACAAAGCCGACGACCCGTTGTTCTTTTAGCGTTTCAATTAACAGGAAGCCAGACTGGCGTGTGAGTAATCCAGAGTGTTGGTAGGCCTCGCGTAAGGCGGGTACATGATCCAACTGAAATCGCTGGAATGGTCCCCAAAGCGCGTCCCGATTTTGTCCCCATTCCTCTACTACTGGCCAATCTTCATCCCGAAACGGCCGTAACAGAATCCTTTCACCTTGAATCATTTTCGTTTCCTCCAACTAATTGCTGGCTTCTAAAATATTTCATTTCTTTGGTCTGAAGAATGAGCCTATTGGCCCATAAAATCACTATAGCAACCCTTTGGGAAAGGCCGTTAGTGGTTAAAAGCATTGCCTGATAGTGATGTTTGTCATCGGTTTTTGGCGCGTGTTTGGATGATACGTTGGAAAGAGACAAAACAACTTGTTTTGCCGGACCGCTGGTTACCTATTTCCCAAAGCTGAACGAATCGTTGGTAAAATAATGAGTATCTGAAAAATGTAACAAAGCGAGTATAATCAACTATCAACAGCAAAATTAGGCATAATCAAAAAAATAATAATCTGGACAAGGAAGCAAAAAGGAGTGCGTCTATGGCAGAGCAGGTGGGGATTGGAAAAATTGCCGCTTTGCATTTTTATGGAACGGCCGAAACAGTCGAGCGCGTTGAATTATTAGGCAACACAGTTGAAATTCAACATTTCGGTTGTGATGGCGATCTGGAAAAAATGGCGGCACACATTGCAGCATTAGATGGTCAGGTTGGGGCCATCGCCCTGACAAATATCTCAAAAACATTGCGCCTGGGTAAAGTTAAAGTGACCCATCCGGCTGCAGCGCCGCTTTTTGAGATTGCCCAACAAACTCCAGTTGTGGATGGGGCTGGCGTGCGTGCCGCGATGGAACGTTGGGCCGTGCGGCTGGCTGCTGAGGCCCAACCAGGCATTTGGTCGCGGAAGCGCGTACTCATGGCACCTGGCCTCAATCATAGTGGTTTGGCCCAGGCATTGGGCCAATTCACCGAGTCTGTGCATTATGCAGATCCTATTGTTTACTTTGCTCTGCCGCCTGTACCTGGCGTTGGCAGCGTCGATACCCTGTCCCGCGTGGCCGAGCCGACCCTCAACCAGCTTCGCGCCTACCCGTTCCGCCGACTTTTTCCACGGGCCGGAGAAGCAGCTCGACCGCGCAATCCAAAGCAATTTGAATGGGCCGATATTTTGGCGGGTGATATGGGCGGTATTCGCCGCTATGCGCCCTCAGATCTCAAACGAAAAATTATCGTAACAGAATTAGCCACTGAGGAAGATGCTGCGGATTTGCGTGAACGAGGCGCCTCGGCCATTGTGACCACTATGCCGCCGCTCGGGCATGAATTGGCCCATTTAGGTGCTGCCGTTTTTGAAGCGTGTCTGGTGGCTTTACGGCCAGATAAAACGGCCGAACTCACCGAAAACACCTATTTGAACCTGATGGCCCAAATGGCGTGGAAACCAGGCATTAAATATTTACAGCCCGAAGAAGCCGGCATTAACAAATTTGCCTTTGTCATTCACCCCCTGTCGCCGCGCTTCATTTATACCCATCCCAAATTCCGCTGGACCCGCTTTTTGCCCGAGCGCCTGGTGGAGCGCGTTGCCGCTTACCTGCCACCAATGTACGGCAGCCGCATCACCGGCATCCAAAGCCCGGCGACAGGCCAAAAGGTGGAAGGGTACCTGATGTTTATTGGCGGTACGCCCCGCGAACTGATGCGGCGCGATCCGGCCTTTGTTTATCGTCGTCTTATCGTCGCCTCGCGCATGGCGGAGCGCTTTGGTGCACGGCTGATGGGTCTGGGGGCGTTTACCTCCGTGGTGGGAGATGCGGGCATTACCGTGGCCCAAAAAGCGGATATCGCCATCACTTCAGGTAACAGCCTGACCGTTGCCGCCACGCTAGAAACAGCCAAGCAGGCCGTGGTGAAAATGGGCAACAGTCTGGAAGATGCCCACGAAGCCAAGGTGATGGTCATCGGTGCGACCGGCTCGATTGGGTCCGTTTGTTCCCGCTTGTTGGCGCAAGCGGTGCCCAATATTGTGCTGGTAGCGCCCCGGCCAGAAAAACTCATTGCCCTCAAGCAGACCATTGAAGAGGAAACCCCGAATGCGGTGGTGACCTTGAGCACCACGGCAGATGATTACGTGGGGGATTGTGACCTCATTGTCACCACGACGACGGCCTTAAATACACGAATTATTGACATAACAAAATGCAAGCCAGGGGCGGTCATTTGTGATATTGCCCGCCCACCGGATATCACAGAAGAAGAAGCCGCTCTGCGTCCCGATGTGCTGGTCATTGAATCCGGGGAAATCTTGCTGCCGGGCAAGCCGGATTTTGGCATGAACATTGGCCTACCACCGGGTGTAGCCTATGCTTGTCTGGCAGAAACGGCGCTGTTGGCGCTAGACGGCCGTTTCGAAGATTACACACTCGGTCGCAACATTGAAATTGAGCGCGTCAAGGAAATTTACCGCCTTTACAAAAAGCACGGGCTGGAACTTTCTGGTATTCGCAGCCACGACCAGTTCCTGACCGATGAAGATTTGGCCAAGAAGCGAGCGCTGGCTGATGAACTGCGCCATGATCCCGTCAAGCTGGCCGATGTGCAGCGTCAGGCCCAGGCGGCGCTACCCGTGAAGGGTGGTCGCGGTAAGGTAAAGCAGGGCGGTGGCCGTACCACCACCGTCCTTGTCAGCGCGGGAACGGCTGTCGTTGCCGCCATTGCCGGGTTATTCTTCTGGCGAAAGAACAAGTAGGGGCGAGTCAGGTAGGTAGAACATCTGCCAAACAAACGGACATCTTGCCACCTGCCGCGCCAAGTAAAAAAGTAAAAAGTGAAAAGAAAGAGGAGATTTTAATCATGAGCGATCCATCCCCCACTCGTTGTGCTGCGACGACCAAAGCTGGCAAACCTTGTAAAAATTATGCTGTTGAGGGCTCCGATTTTTGCCACGTGCATCAAAAAGCGGCACAAGCTGCGCCTTCCCCCGCCATGAGTGAAGCTGAGGCCGAGCTGCTGGCGCGTAAAAAGGAGTTGTTAGACGAGCTGGATGAATTGGTGGCGGATTTGAAAACGGCCGTTCCCCAATCCACCGCTTCCCCCTACAATCCGCTGCAATTGCTTACCTACATGCGCCAAAATTTGAGCCAGTTTGCGCCTGAAGTGCAGCTGGGCATTTTGGAAAGCTTTGAGGGGATGACCCGTGAAGATTTGATGGACATTGAAACATGGAAAGGGTTGGGCTACATGCTGAACTACTCGGCCCGCTTCCAGGCCAATCAGCTGCGGGAAAAGATGAACGCACAACTGCCCAAACCGCTCCAGCCAGACACTATGCTTAGCTTTGTTAAGAGCAACATCGACCGCTTTACGCCAGACGTGGCCAAAGGCATTATGGATAGCTTGCAAGGGGCGTCGCGGGAAGATTTGATGGATCCGGAAACTTGGAAAGGTCTTTTTTACATGCTCAATTACTCCATCCAGTTCCAGGCGGATCAGCTTAAGCAAAAGTTTACCGGCGAGGCAGAAGAGGAATAATTATCCAATGATTCAATTACCTGTCATGTAATTGAGTTATTGGGCAATCGGGTAATTAACATGGCTTATCAAGACGAGGCACAACTGTACAGCTGTATGCAAGATTTATTCGGTCAGGTGGAATCGGATTTGCCCCAGGCCACAGAGTCGTTAATCAAGGCGAAGTTGTGCATTCGCTTTAATGTTTCTGCCCCAGAGGCCATGCTTCTGATTGACGCCAAAAAACGGCCGCTCCACATTGAATACGGCCGTACCAACAGCTATAAACCTGATCTTGATGTTGATTTAACCGGGGAGGCACTCCATCAAATTTTGCTGGGCCAGCTGAGCCTCACCAAAGCTGTCGGTAGCAAAAAGGTGAAACCCAAAGGCCCCATCTGGAAAATAATGGCCCTGGCCGACTTGTTTTACCACGCCCAAAAAATCTATCCGCAAATTGCCGATGCACGTAGGCTCCAGAGTTAGCTTAGTAACCGTACCAACACCCGCAGCGTCCCTGCGGCCCCCAAACCTAGCCCCAGCAGCGCGATGGCCGGTAACCACCACGGCACGCCGCCGCTGTTAGCTAGCTCAGCAACGGCCGTTAACAATCGCCAATGACCGCCAAAACCCAACGTAAATGGCAGTCCCAGCAGCGAAAACAACCCCACGCCCAGCAGCGCCAAACTCAACGGCGACCGCCGCCCCAAACCGACAGGGAAATCGTCCAGAGGCCAGGCTGCACCATGCCGTTTGAGCAGTGACCACCCACCAGCCACCAGCAACAAACCACCAAACCGGGCAATTTGCAACGTCACGGCCGTTTCCCAACCAACTTGTTCCGGCAACGTGAGACACAAAATCGTTAAGGCCATGTCCAGCAATAAAATGTTGCCGATGGCCCGCCGCAGGTGAACGGCCGTTAGCGCCAAACCACCCGCTACCAGCAGCGTCAAACCGCTGCTCAGCCAGACGAGCTGCTGAAAAGTTGCATCCAGCAAATTAGGATGGGTCGCAAATTGCTCAAAGAGAAGGGCTAACGGCACCAAGGGCACCAATCCGGCTACTAGCGCCAATGGCAGCGGCTCTGCCTCATTGACAATGGCTTGCAGCCAAATATGAAAAGGAAAACCCGCCAGCAGCAGCAGTGCGGCCAACGCGGCCAGCTCGCCAGTCGGCAGCAGCCAATCGGTTGGCTGTGTTTCTAACTGCCAGCTTACAATGAGCAGTAGCGGGACGGCCAGCAGCATGGCTAACAGGTAACGCAAGCTGCCGCGCACCGAACCGGCCTGTCCAGATTGTATGGTGAGGCTAAAGGCCCCTGTCGCTAGTAAAACAAGAGCAATGGCAATAGAAAACGGCCGTACTAGCAAACTCGCCGCCAAAAAAGCAAATCCGGCCAGCCCACCGGCCACAAACCAATCGCCAGACGGAAAAAGGATGGCCAACCCAAACAAAATAAACAGCCCGGCCAGCAAGTGCAGCAGCAGCACCTGGTTGTCTGGTGTGAGTGCCATCGGTTGACCCCAAAAGACAACGGCCGTTCCCGATGGTTCAATTGTGCGCAGCCACAGCCACAACACGCCTGTTGTCAGGGTACCGGCAGCCGCCATTAGCTGTGGCCGCTGTGCCAGAAACCGGACCACCAGGGCGGCAATAAGTGGCGTAAAGAGGAGTGTTTGCAGTGTTGTCATTCTTATTTGGAGATTGGAAACGAACATCCAATCCCCAATCTCCTTTTAATCAACCAGGGCAGGAATCGCGTGCCGCATTTGCACCAAATAAGCTACCACCAGCGCCAGCACCAAATTTACCGCTGCTAAAATGATGAGCATCGTTGCTGATTGGTCCAGCGCGCTGTAAAAAAGCTCAAAGCCAGACATAAACATCAACACGCCCAGACCCGCCTTGAGCGGCTCGCTGGTGAGGGCCAGCCCCAGCATGCCCAAGCCAACCAACGCCAAGATGGCCAGCGACAAATATGTCATGCTGCTGGCGATGGCTGGCAAGGCAAAATCGGGCCGCTGGAACAGGCTGGTGATAAGCGCCAGCATAATCAACACCAAAAAAAGACGCAGCGGCAGCGAAGCGGGAATTTGCAGTGGGCCCACCTGAAACGTTTTTTCTGGAGCCACATTGCTCAATTCGTCGGCAGAGACATCCTGCGGGCGACCGCCCCAATTGACCTGCCGGGCGGTGAAGTACAAAATAAGGCAGGCAAACCAGCCCGCCAGCAATTTCACAATTGCCAGGCGGGGATCGAGCAAATCGACAAAAAGCAGCCCGGCAAAAAAGTATTGCACGGCCAGTGCCGCCAGCGCCAGCCGCCAATCCCAGATGATGATGACAAGTACGGCCGTCAGCAAAACCACATACGCCGCCGTAAAGCCACGCAAGCCATCCAGTCGTTCGAGCCAATCGAAAATAGTCGGAAAAGTCATAAAATCCCTTACAAATTGTGCACTAGCTACATATCACTTTTGGAATTGGACACTGATGAACACTGGTTTACACAGATAAAAAACAAAAATCAGTGTCTA
>JBNKLQ010000011.1:0-42666 GCA_050292445.1 Promineifilaceae bacterium (SeqCode)
ATGCCCATCGAACAGTTCAAGAAGCAGTTGGGGGAGATTGGTTTGGTGTTGGCGGGGCAAACGGCCGTCCTCGCCCCCGCCGATAAAAAGCTGTACGCCCTGCGCGATGTCACCGGCACGGTGGCCAGCACGCCGCTCATTGCCGGGTCGATCATGTCCAAAAAGTTGGCGGCGGGAGCTGACGCCATTGTGCTGGACGTGAAAACCGGCTCCGGTGCCTTCATGCCCACGGTGGAAGCCGCCCGGGAACTGGCTCAGGTGATGGTTGATATTGGCACAGACGCCGGGCGCAAAGTGGTGGCGCTGATTTCTGACATGAACCAGCCACTGGGTCAGGCCATCGGCAATGCATTGGAAGTAAAGGAAGCGATTACCACGCTGCAAGGCAATGGACCAGCCGATTTTTGGGCACACTGCCTGGAAGTGGCGGGGCACATGCTGCTGTTGGCGGGCAAGGCGGACAGTTTAGAGGAAGCGAAGGAGTTGGTTACGGCCGTTCGCCAAAATGGCACCGCGCTGCAAAAATTCCACCAGATGGTGGCTGCGCAAGGCGGCGATGTGGCCCAAATCGACGATCCTAGCTTGCTGCCCCAGGCTAAATTTGTGCAACCCATTCTTGCCCCACGTTCGGGCAGCATCGCGGCGATGGCCACGGGCGAAATTGGCTGGGCGGCCGTGCGCTTGGGCGGCGGCCGTTTTGTCAAGACAGACAAAATCGACCACGCTGTAGGATTTATGCTGCACGCTAAAATTGGGGATACCTTTGCTGAGGGAGATGAACTGGGCACCGTGCACGCCAACGATGAAACGAAGCTGGTTCAGGCGCGTGAGGAACTCCTTGCTGCGCTCACCTGGTCATACGACCCTGTTGAGCCGCTGCCCCACTTCCACGGCACCATTCAGTGAGAGCAGGTCATTCTGACCACAGGGAAGAATCCCTCTAAAGATCATTTAGTGAAAGCGATGCTCACGAAGGATAAAGTTCGTAGGGATGCTTCGGAGGACCTCAGCATGACAAGCGTAAGTTAGAACGAAAACGCGCCGGGATTGTTGGTGCTGATGGTGTCAACGCCCCAGTCCAGCAGGGTGGGATAATCCCAGTAGAAACCGCCGGGGGTGCAGGCGTAGCCCGCTTTTTGGATGAGCTGCACCTCATCCTGCGTGAGAAAGTCGGTGGCGGGGCTGAGGGCATCTACCGGCACATCTCCGATTAGCGCCAGCGGGTCGCAAAAACGGCCGACATAAATCAAGCTCACCGTCAAATTGGGATTCATCTGCTTGACGCGGCGCAGGGCAAACTGGTCAAAGCTAATAAGCACGACCTGGTCTGCCATGCCGTGCTGCTCAATCAGGCGCACCACCTGCTGATCCAGTCGCGGATCAAAAATGGGGCCGTGTTTGAGTTCAATCATCAGGGCCACGCGGTCTTTGGCCCAGGCAAGTATTTCAGCCAGAAAAGGCATTTGCAGCCCGGCAAACTGTGGGTCAAAGTAATTACCCACGTCGAGGCTGCGTAGGAATTCGGCCGTAAAATCGCCAATTTGGCCGCGAATGCCGGTTTTGGCAAACAAATCTGTGTCGTGAAACAAAATCACCTGCTCGTCGGCGGTGAGCTGCACATCCAATTCCAGCAGATCGGCACCGCCTGCCAAACCGGCTTCAAAGGCAGGCATCGTATTTTCCGGGGCAACGTCCATCGCCCCCCGATGGCCAATGAGCAGGGGACGGCCGTTTTTCTCACGTCTCAATTCGTACATCAACTACAGTCCTTATTTTTATTTATCCGCAGGCTTGTGATGAGCGCAGATGAACCCTTTTTTGTGCATCAGGCGGCCAATTTGGCAGAACGTTTGGCGCAGCTCCCGCTCGTTCTGCCTCATTCATCGCCTCCTAACGCCACCTCGTACCGCTTTACTTCCTGGATGAGTCGCTGGGGACGGCCGTTAAATTCGCGCCAATCCAATTTTTCTAACGTCAGCTTCCATAAAATATCCGTTAGTGCGGCATTAACCGGCGTGGAGACGCCGTGTTCTTTGCCCGCTTTAGCGATAGCTCCGTTGTGGTAGACCACCTCGCTTTTACCTTTGCCCGCTGTCAGGTCAATGTGGAACGAGGGCATTTTATCGCCACGACCGTCGGCCACCAGTTTGCTTAAGCCAGGTTTTAGCAGGGCACGCGGCAGCCGCTGAACCGAGAAGGCCAGTTTGGTAGCAGGTACGGCAGGCAAGTCTACAACTTTGTGTCCGGCGGCTTTCATCACGGCCAACGTTTCTTTGAGCATTTTGATTTCCAAATCGAAGATAGGGTCGGAACGGTAAATAAGCCCTGGTCGCCGGTTCAAAATAGCGGAGGTGGCATTGGCAATGATGTTGAGGAAGGCTTTAGACCATTTCATCGATTCATAATCTTTGAAAGTTTTGGTTTCTAGTCCGGCGTTTTGGAATAATTTCAGCCACGGCCGAATGTCCTGTTTGCGTTGGGTGGGGGCCAGGCACAAGCCACCGTCGGTGCGTTCAGCAACAAGCTGGGTGGTGGTTTCTTTACGAATGGGCAGGGTGAAGGACCCAGCGATGACGTGTTCAGCCCCAAACTGCTTGATAAGTCCTTGTTCTACCCCAATGCCGTTTTGGGTGGTGATGATCATGTTGGGGTCTGGGCAAAAGGCAATGAGGGGATTAATCGCTGCGACGATGTCGTACGCTTTCATTGTCAGAATGATGAGTTCGTAGTTCTGACTATTCTTAAATGCCTGAGCTACGGAGGTCACCGCATTGGGTCGGGTAACCAGGCGTCGGCCGCCTTCGGTCACTTCCAGACCCGTTTCGCCAATCAATTGGGCCATCACGTCACGGGTGATGAGCGTGACGTTGTGTTTTTGCTGCGCCAGGCGAGCACCTAAATAGCCGCCGACGGCCCCAGCACCATAAATTAAAATGTCCATAAGCTTATTCTGCTAATTTTGCCACAGAGGACACCGAGGGTATGGAGAAGAAACTTATCTCGTTACTCTCTGTAAACTGTGTGGCTTGTTTTATTCTGCACCAAGTATGCTGCCGATAAAGTTGTTGTAGCCGCGCAAAAAGTCGGAAACGGCCGTTACACGTTTACCTGCCAATTGAATTTCATGCAGCACCAGCCCGCCATCGGCGGTGAGGACGGCTGCGCCTTCTTCATACGCAACAATCAATCCTGGTTCGCCTGTGGGAAAATGGCTGTTTGCCACTGCCGCCGATTTTATTTTAAGTAGTTCCCCTTGCCAGGTGGTAAAGGCTCCCGGCCAGGGCGTCATGGCCCGAATGCGACGGTCGATTTCGCTGCTGGTTTGCTGCCAATCGAGACGGCCGTCTTCTTTGCTGATCATTGGGGCGTAGGTGGATTGTTCATTATCCTGTGGCGTGGCTGTGAGATTACCAGTCACAATGTTGTCCAGATGCACGTCCAGCAAATTGGCTCCCAGTTCTGCCAGTCGGTCATGGAGGGAAGCGGCCGTTTCTGTGGGTGAGATCGGCGTGGGCATGCAGGCGTATACCGGGCCGGTGTCCAATCCCACATCCATTTGCATCAGGCAAACGCCCGTTTCGGCATCCCCGGCTAGAATGGCGTGCTGAATGGGGGAGGCCCCGCGCCAACGCGGCAGCAGCGAGGCGTGAATATTCAGGCAGCCATGTGGGGGCAGCTCTAGCACATGCGGCCGTAAAATCTGGCCAAAGGCCGCTACCACGATGATGTCCGGTTGCCAGTCACGCAGTGGCTGCGCAGCTTCTTCACTGCGCAGCGATTTGGGTTGGTAGACGGGAATATTGGCTTCTTGCGCGGTGAGTTTGACGGGAGACGGCCGTAGCTGTTTGCCGCGTCCGGCTGGCCGATCTGGCTGGGTCACCACGCCGACCACCGTTTGTGATTCAATTAAAGTTTTTAGGACAGGTACGGCAAAATCAGGCGTACCCATAAACACAACATTAGCCATAGTGGCATTCTAACCACGATTTTCCCGATTGCAAACTTGGGAGCGGAAATTGGAAAAAGAATGAAGCTTTTTCTATATTCCTCCTAAAAACGAACCATGAAAACCTATTCACTCCTTATTGACGTAATATACACTCCCTCTTACAATGCAGTTTGAAAAGGAATAGGCGCCTGGCTAACAAAACAAACTTCAGCCAGCTAAACCATAATTGCACTAGGAGGCAATCCCGATGAGTGACGATATTGATGTGACAAACGATGAGATGAATCTTACCGGACCATCAGATGATGATAAGCTGTGGGCACTTTTGGCGTACGTGTTTTCGCCATTGGTTCCCATTATTATCTTTCTAATGGAGGATAAGAAGGAACGGCCGTTTTTAAAGACTCACAATGCCCAGGCGCTGGCTTGGGGGGTACTTAGTCTGATTATCGGTGCTGTAAGCACCCCTTTGTGCGGTATTCCTGGGTTTGCCATGTGGATTGCGGCTATTTACTGGGGTTGGCAAGCTTACCAGGGACAAGACGTTACCATTCCTGTCGTTACCGACTTTGTAAAAGGACAGGGTTGGGCCTAAAGTTGGCTGCGGGAAGATAAAATATTGAGCCAGTTCCAGCCGTCTTGGTGGGACTGGCTTTCTTTTTTGGTGATTGAATGAAACTGTAAAGGAGGATTTGAAAATGGATATTGCTAAAGCATTTACCTACTTTAGCGAAGATGATCGGTGGACGGGCAAATTGGGTATTGGCGTCCTCATTTCGCTGGTCTCGTTTTTGATTTTGCCTGCGTTTTTACTCTATGGGTATGCAGTAGGTATTACCAGAAACGTGATGAATGGAGATAAATTGCCGCTGCCAGAATGGGAAGATTTAGGCACGCTGTTCAAAGATGGACTGGTCATGTTTGTGGCCGGAATCGTATATACGCTGCCATTTTGGTTATTAGCCTGCATCGCTTTTGCTGCCACTATTGGGTTTGGTGGTTTAAGCGAAGCAACGCAAATTAGTGAAGATGCTGCTGTGGCGGGCATTATGGCCACATATGGTCTAGTTGGCTGTCTTGCGCTTATTTTTATGCTGGCATTTTTCTTCATCAGCCCAGCGATTGTGATTCAATATGTGCGGGAAGGTGATTTGAATGCTTGTTTTCGCTTTGGTGAGGTGTTGGCTATTGTACGCGACAATTTCGCCGATATTTTGATTGCTGGCTTGACGCCGTTTGCTGCCAGCTTTGTGCTTTCTATTGTACTTGGGGCGCTAAACTTCATTCCTTGCCTTGGCTGGATTGTCTCTATTTTGCTTGGCCTTGCAGCTGGACCCTATTTAACGGCCGTTACTGGCCATCTCTACGGTCAAATTGCGGGCAAAATCGGCGGTACGCCGCCAGAAGAAAAGTTTGCTGGTTAGCTGCAAAACTGGGCCCATTCAAGAAAGAAAAAAAAGAAAAAAAGACGGCGCATCCGAGGAGGGGTGCGCCGTCTTTTTAAGAGGGAAGAGGGTTATAAACGAACTTAATCGATATCGGCTTTGTCTGGTAGGGTATCCAGTACGGCCGTAATCTTATCCTGATTCACAACGGGAGCCGCCACGAGTGGGTAAGCGCGGGTGCCAAATTTGGTCAGCGCCGTTGCCCCCAATCCGAGAGCCACAATGGTCATCCAGATGAGGCTTTCCCCAATAACAAAGGGGATTGCTCCCAGGAAACCCAGGGTAAACGTAATGACAATGGTTCCCAGTGCCGTCGTGGCTGGTTGGCTGAGGGTTTTGCGGTTGAGGCGTTCGGCTAAAAATTCACCGACGATATTACCTACGGTAAACCAGCCCAGAAAACCAGCAGCAACCATGCCCAACACCATCACAATAATGATGGGGAAGCCCAGCAACCCCAGGCCGCAGGCCAGAATAAGCACCGCAGAAACCAGCGCCAGGATGCCAACCACGAAGGGCATCGAGAAGGTGGTGAGCAGGCCCACAGCGCCGCTGGCCACGGGCTTTTTACGCAGGGCTTCTTCAATTCGCATCATTGGCTGAGGCAGGAGCGAAGCGGCAGCAAAGGCCAGCAAACCAAACAGCAAACTGCGGGCCACAGCAGCGGCGGTTCCCCCTGCAAAACGAACAAAGGGAGACGGCCGTTCCACTTCTACAGTTGTGGGTGGGGTAAAATCACCAGCTTCTGCCAGCTGGCTGACAAAGTTTGATATACCATCTGGCAGCATAACATCTAGATTGGTGCAAGTGTAGCTGCTGGCACCTTCACCCGCTGTTGCGCCGTTGAACAAGACGCATTCGCCATTGAGAACGGCCGTATCAGCCAATGTCAGATTGCCGTTAAACAGCACCAAATCCCCGGTGATGGTCCCGGCAATATCGGCTGCACCATTAAAAAGAATGACATCACCATTGACTCGGCCACCCGCTTTTAGTTCAAAATTGTCGTTGAACAACACAACATCATTGCGAATAACGTCTTCATCATTGACGACGGTTTGCGTTGAAGGTGCTGCTAATACGACACTGGTGGGTACGGCCAACAGTAACAGTAAAGCCAAAGCTAAAAATAATCGACGTTGCATGCTTAGTTGTTCCCCCGCATAGAAACGGCCGTTGGTTGGCTAACAAGCTGTTGGTAAACACCATTCCAGACAAAAACCATCCCGGCCAAAACCAACAGCCAACCTAAAATCGCTGGCTGCTGAACCATTAACTCCCCTAATCCTTTAAACAAGGCCCCGGCAATCACACTGATTAATCGGACACCCTGGTCTAAAACCCGCTGTGCTGTTTCCACGAAGGCTGGCTGGCTCACAACCGGCACAATCGTGTTTGCAGCCCAAACGACGAGTAAGATCGGCAGGATGCCACTCAGCAATAGCAGCACATAAATAATGCTAATGGCCCACAATCGGGCGCGCCGATTGGGCAGCATCGCTACCGTTCTTTGCGTAAATCCCGCTGCTGGGCTAAGCATCGGTGCCTGCCGAAACAGCGTGTCGATGGCCAAAATAGCCTGCCACTCCCGGCGGCACTCTGGACACGCACGCAGGTGAGATTCCAGCTCGGTTTGCTGCTCAGTTGCAAGCTCACCATCGAGCGCGTCCATCATCAACAGGTGAAATCTTTCATGTTCCATAATTAACTCCATCTACCTTGTTTCAAATATTGATTATGCAATACTTTTTGCTTGCATCGCCAGCTGAAACAACCCGCTGGCGTCTGATTATTACTTTTAAGAAATGGCTGCACTTTCAGCCTCTGGATGAAGTCCAGCTGCTATGCCCACCTCGGCCAGCTGCTTGCGGGCCCGGAAAAGGCGAGATTTAATTGCGCTAACGGTGGTATCCATCATTTCTGCAATTTCATCGTAAGATAATTCATACCAGTAACGTAACACAACAGCCTGTCTGTACTCGGGGGCCAACTCAGCCAGCAGTGTCTGTACCAACTCTTCCTGCTCGCTCTGTACTATTTGTGGCTCCGGCCCTGATGATCTCTCTGACATTAAAGACGGATGTGGCGGCAACGGCTCATCTATGGAAAGCAAAATAGCCCGCCGCTTCCGGATCAGGTCAATACAATAGTTAGACGTAATAGACAACAACCAGGTGCTAAATTTATGATTCGGGTTATAGCTGTCTAATCGTGTGTAGGCGCGAATGAACGCTTCTTGGGCCGCTTCCTCGGCCTCGCCAGAATTTCTCAGCATGCGATATGCCAGGTTATAGACGGGCCGTTGATATGCTTCTATGATTTTGCCAAAGGCGGCCTTGTCGCCGCGCCGCGCCTGGTCCAACCAGACCTGTTCTTCGTTCACTTTTTTCTCCTGACGTTTGTCACTACGCAGTATAGCAGGAAAAGTTTCTTTTGATCGCGGTTGGCCAGTGGCTAATAGACTGTTGCTTTTTATGGTCATGCTTGACAATGCTGAACCCTCTTTTATAATCGAATATACAACAATTCAATAGGCAATACGCAGATTGGGACGAGTAGTTGCATGATCTGTGCAAGAGAGTGATGGATAAGCGATTTTTCTCAAGAATGATCAGGAAAATTGTTTAGCTGAGAACCATCATCACAAGAGCGGCAATGAAAACCCCCCAAGAGTGATTTTCTGAACGGTCGGGCAAACTTTATTGTTTGCCTATTTAGGGGCAGACTTTTCGGTCTGCCCCCCATCATTCTCTATTAAGAAAATCCGGATGGCTCCGTTAACGGCCGTAACAAGGGTAATCTGTTAACAACAATCGATTACCGAATTTGGGTGGAACCGCGACGCCATCGCCCCAAACAGGGTGGTGGCGTTTTTTATTTACAAATTTTTGGAGGAATCATGTCACAAGAAAACGGCGTTCCGTACGTCGAATCAGAACTCTACAAAATCCGGCATTCGGCCGCACACGTGCTGGCCGAAGCCGTTCTGGAGTTTTATCCAGAGGCTAAGCTGGCCATTGGCCCGCCCATCGAAGATGGCTACTACTACGATTTTGATTTGGGCAAAGACGAAAATGGCAAGCCCAATACCTTTTCTCCAGAAGACCTGGAGAAAATCGAAGCCAAAATGAAACAATTGCTCAAGAAAAATGCTAAATTTGAGCAGTCGTCCATGACAATTGATGAAGCCAAGCAATTTTTTGCTGATCAACCGTACAAATTGGAGCTTATCGAAGAGCTGGCTGCGGGCAAAGTAGATGAAAACGGTAATCCAATTAGCGAACCAGTGAGCCAGGTAGGCATTTACACACAGCGTGACTTTGTAGATTTGTGTCGTGGGCCACATGTTGCCTTTACCAAAAAGGTTAAGGCCAATTCTGTGAAGCTGCTGCGTACGGGCGGTGCCTACTGGCGCGGTGACGAGAACAAGCCGCAGCTGCAACGTATTTACGGCACAGCCTGGCATAATCGGGTTGAGTTGGATGAATATTTGAAGCTGCTGGAAGAGGCAAAAGCGCGAGACCATCGACGATTGGGCAAGCAGTTGGGACTGTTCCACATTTCGCAGTTGGTGGGTTCTGGCCTGCCGCTATGGTTGCCCAAAGGGGCGATACTGCGCGAAACGTTAGAGAACTTTTTGCGCCAGGCGCAGCTAAAGCGTGGCTATTTGCCGGTAATTACGCCGCATATTGGCAAGCTGGATTTGTACATAAAGAGTGGTCATTATCCATACTATAAAGACAGCCAGTACACGCCCATCGACGTAGATGATGAAAAGTTCATGTTGAAACCGATGAACTGCCCACACCATATCGAAATTTATAAAAGCGAACCGCACAGCTATCGTGATTTGCCGCTGCGGCTTGCAGAGTTTGGGACGGTGTACCGGTATGAGCAGAGCGGCGAGCTGAATGGCTTAACGCGAGTGCGTGGCTTTACGGTGGATGATTCGCATTTGTTTGTGACGCCGGAGCAGTTGGAAGAAGAGTTTATCGGTGTGGTGGATTTAATCCAGCATGTATTTACCACGATGGGTTTTGAGGATTTTCGCGCCCGACTGGGTACGAATGATCCCAATAGCGAAAAATATGCCGGTACGCCACAGATGTGGCAACAGGGCATTTCTGCCATCAAGCAAGCGGCGGATAAAGCTGGGATGCGCTACACGGTTGAGGAAGGTGAAGCGGCGTTTTATGGGCCAAAGCTTGACTTTATCTTCCGTGATGTGCTAAAGCGAGAGTGGCAATTAGGCACGGTACAGGTGGACTTTTTGCTGCCGGAGCGGTTTGAGCTGGAATACATGGGTGAAGATGGCCAGAAGCATCGTCCGGTGATGATCCATCGGGCACCATTTGGCAGCATGGAGCGGTTTGTGGGCATTTTGATTGAGCATTTTAATGGGGCGTTTCCATTATGGTTGGCCCCGGTGCAAGCGGTCATGGTGCCTATAACGGATCGGAACGTGCCGTATGCCAATAAGGTGGCGGCGGAACTGCGGGCTGCCGGGATGCGGGTGGAGGTTGATGCGAGCAACGGCCGTATGAATGCCAAAATCCGTAATGCCCAACTGCAAAAAGTGCCTTACATGTTGGTGGTGGGTGACAAAGAAGAAGAAAGCAACGCCGTGGCCGTGCGGACGCGTGACAACGAGGATCGTGGCGCTATTTCTGTGGCTGACTTCAAAACAAATGCAACTACCCGGATCACTACCAAAGCGATGGAGTTATGAGCGGATCTTACCAGTTAACAGTAATCGGTAAGCAGTAATCAGTGAGGCCGCTCGTGAGAGCGGTCTTTTTATTTGTAGCTGCGTTTTCTTAGCGCGAAAAAGCGAGGATTGGAATCCTCGGCTACAAAGCAGGGGAATCTCATGTCTGAACAGTATGAACAGTCCAATTTGTACAAACTGCGGCATACGGCCGCACACGTTTTGGCCCAGGCGGTGCTGGAACTGTATCCGCAGGCCAAGCTGGGCATTGGCCCGCCGATTGCTGATGGCTTTTATTATGATTTTGATTTGGGGGTGGATGAAAACGGCCGTTCCCAAACGTTCCATCCCGACGACTTGCCCAAGTTAGAAAAGCGAATGCGGCAAATCATTGCTGGGAATCATCCCTTGGTTTATGAAGAAGTGTCGCCGGATGAAGTGCGCCGCCGAATGGCCAACCAGCCCTACAAGTTGGAACTGATCGATGAGCTGGCCGAGAAAGGTGAAAAGATTAGTCTTTACCAGCATGACAGCTTTGTTGATTTGTGTCGTGGGCCGCATGTGGCCCATACGGGCAAAATTCCTGCCGCTGGCCTGAAGCTGATGAGCATTGCTGGGGCTTACTGGCGGGGTGATGAAAAATGGCCGCAGCTACAACGCATCTATGGCACGGCCTGGCCCAACAAAAAAGAACTCAAAGCCCACTTGGCCATGCTGGAAGAAGCCAAAAAGCGGGATCATCGTGTGTTGGGGCGTGAACTGGAAATCTTCATCTTGGATGAGGATATTGGTCCAGGGTTGCCACTATGGTTGCCCAATGGCAACATCTTGCGTGAGGAGATGGAGAAATTAGCTAATGAGATGGAAGATAAGGCCAACTACCTGCGCGTTTCCACGCCCCACATCGCCAAAGATTCGCTCTATTTTCAAAGTGGGCACCTGCCCTACTATGAAGATGAAATGTACCCGGTGATGGAGCGTGATGGGAGCAGGTATTATCTCAAACCAATGAACTGCCCTTTCCATCACAAAATCTTTGCCAGCAAACCACGCAGCTACCGCGACCTGCCTTTACGCCTGAGCGAATACGGTATGGTTTATCGGTACGAGCAGAGCGGCACGCTGATGGGCTTGTTGCGGGTGCGGGCGCTTCAGCAAAATGATGCCCACATCTACTGTGCAGAAAGCCAGATCGAAGCGGAATTTATGGGTGTTGTTGATTTGTACCGCAGCTATTTCAAGCTATTTGGCATTAAAAAATATGTCATGCGCCTGAGCAAACATAGCCCGGAAAAGCTGGGCGTAAAGTACGTAGACAACGGCCCCATGTGGCTGAAGGCGGAGCGCATCATTAAGGAGGTGATGCTGAAGCATGACGTTCCCTTTGTGGAAGCAGAGGATGAAGCTGCCTTTTACGGCCCTAAAATAGACGTCCAAATTTGGAGCGCCATCGGCCGTGAATTCTCGTTAGCCACGAATCAATTGGACTTCGGTGTGCCACCGCGCTTCAATTTAACGTTTACGAACCAGCAGGGTGAATTAGAGACGCCGTGGTGCATTCATCGTGCGCCCTTGGGAGCACACGAGCGGTTCATTGGTTTCTTGATTGAGCATTATGCAGGCAACTTCCCGGTTTGGCTGGCCCCGGAGCAGGTATGCGTAATTCCCATTACGGATGGGCAAAATGAATACGCCGACAAGATTGCTGCGCAGCTAAAAGCGGGCGGGGTGCGCGCCCAAGCAATGCTAGATAGCGACCGGATGCAGGCCAAAATCCGGCAGGCGCAGGAAATGAAGGTGCCCTGCATGCTCATCGTTGGTCAGCGTGAAGCGGAGGCCGGTACGGTTTCACTGCGCAAGCGAGATGGTTCTCGGCAGAATGGTCTATCTCTGGCGGCATTTGAGGTGCTGGTTCAAGAGAAAATTGCATCTCGGGCTGCTGATTTATAGATTGTTGACATCGTTTATGATGGAAGTGGATAGGTGGCTAAGCGGTGATAGGTTGTCTGAATTAAGCGCTATTCAGTTTTGGGTTGTGTTTGGGTTAGGGGCAGCTTGAAGGTGAAGGTGCTGCCCACATTTTCTTCGCTTTGGACGCTGATTTCGCCGCCGTGTGCTTCAATCATGCTCTTGACGATGGCCAACCCCAGGCCGGTGCCAATAGCCAGGTGGCGGTGGCCTTTGACCCGACTGTAGCGGTCAAAGATGTAGGGCAGTTCGTCGGCGGGGATGCCATAGCCGTTGTCTTCTACCTGGAATATGGCGAAACGGCCGTTTACATCCGTCCGTACCGATACCAGTCCGCTTTCTGGGGTGTACTTCAGCGCGTTAGAGATCAGGTTCAAGATCACCCGGCGTATCTTGCTCATATCGGCGGTGACCATGATGGGTGAAGGGATTTGATCGTAGTTCAGGGTGATGCTCTTTTCCAGCGCCTGAGTTTCCAGGGATTCGGCCGTGTTTTTCACCAGCAATGCCAGATCAAAGTTAGATGATTCCAGCAAGATGGGTACACCAGATTGCAGCTTCTCCAGCTCCAAAATATTATTCACAATTTCCAGCAGCGTGTCCTGGCTATTCAGAATTACCTTGGCGATCTTGGTTTGTTGTTCGCGGGTTAATTCACGATCTTTCATGATACTGCCATAGCCGCGAATACTGGTAAGCGGTGTGCGCATGTCGTGGGTGAGTACCGCCAGGAACGAGTCTTTCTCTTTGTGCAACTCTTCCAGTTTGTGATTGGCATCGGCCAGGGCTTGGGTACGCAGCGTGACCATGTCCTCCAGCTTTTCCATCTGCTGTTTGGCGTTATTCACCGTTACGCGGAATGAATACGCTGATAGGATAATGGGTAGAACAAAGATGGCCAGACCCAGAAGGCCAAATTGAGAGACGGCCAACGTAATCATGCCACCGCCAATACTCATGACCAGAACGTTCATGGGGATGGCCCAACGATTTTCGCGCCAGACTTCTTTGGGACGCACGCCGTTAGCCAGATAGATAATGATGGACAACAGCCAGAAATTGACCTGGTCTCCAATGATTGCGCCAATGATCCAGGGAATCCCCTCAATAACGAAGCCATCGGTGCCCAACCTGTTGCGCAGCCAGACGAAAACAAGGCCAGCCAAAAAAATGGAGATACCATGAATACCGCCATTAACCCCTAACCGTTCTAATTCATGATTCCAATCCCGATTGTTCGGACGCAGGCTCAGCAGCCAGAGGCCCAGTTCGGCAATGGCTGCCGCCATGCCTGCTGCTACGGGGCCATACAAACCAACGACGGCAAAGCTAATAGCGCCGCTTACAGAGACGCTCACATTACCACCTACCAGATAGGTCATGGTGCTTTGGGTGGCAATGGCAAAGAAAAGCAGCAGAAGAAGAATTGAAGGATTTTCGTATTCGGGGAAAGAAATCAGACCGAAAATAACAATGATGAGTCCGGCGAATGATAAGACAGCCGAGTAGAATTGGCGCGAGTTACGCAGGCGCGTGTTCCAATCTTCTGGTACATCTTTTTCGTCTCTTTCATCAATTGCAGCGCTCATTTGGTAAATACTTTATATCATTCTAAGTGTGATGGACATAGGAGATCATGGGGAGAGTCCAGGCAGCTACATAAACATGTCGTGAAGATTTGGACAGAGACTTTTGACGCTGTTTGCTGTTTTTAAAGTTGTCATACATACAATATATGCCCTGGCCCAATGGACAGGTGTCGTAATTGTTGGTACAACTATAATTACTTAAACAGTTAGTTATATTTCATTAGGAAGGAGCAAAATCAATGAAAAATCTGACGGCAATGATTAATGACCTGTTCCCGGCGGAAGAAGCAAATGCTCACTGCGATGGTCCTTGCGGTGTTTATGACCCAGCAGATGCACGCATTAAAGCGGAAGCAGTGCTTTCGATGACAAAGAAAATTCTGGCGCTGTCCCCGCCAAGTGATGGTGATGCGACTGCTTGGGCTGCCTACTTAAATACGATGTCGCGTTATATTGCGATTAAAGAGGAGCAGGCACAAAAGGCAAAACATGAACTGCTGGTTTTGTGGACGGATTACTTCAAGCCAGTGCACCTGGAAAAATATCCAGACCTGCATGATACGTTCTGGCAGGCTGCCAAGCTGTGCTCCGCTTGCAAGGTGGAAGTGAATCAGGAACATGCAGAAGAGTTGATGGCAACAGTTGAGAAGATCCACAAGATTTTCTGGGCAACCAAAGGCCGAGATGTAACTTATTACACGGTCAGCTAACGAGCCTGTGTTTTTGACACATAGAACGCCGACCACACTCTGGTCGGCGTTTTTCATATGAATGTCTGAATTATTGCCTGCTGCCTCTATTTTGGCTTACCTGAAGCTTTTGCTGCCGCGTTGGCAGCGCCGCCGGGTGAACGGCCGTTCCATGCACCCCACACTCCCCAACGGCACAACTGTTTTACTGGATACGGCCGTCTACCACCACACACTTCCCCAAATTGGCGACATTGTCCTGGCACAGCATCCCTTTCAGCCCCACAATAAAATGATCAAGCGTATTACGGCCGTAACGGAAAACGGCCGTTACTTTTTGCAAGGCGATAATCCAGATGCGACTGAGACCTCAGACAGCCGCAGTTTTGGTGCTGTGCACCTGGACCAGATTTTAGCCAAGATTACCCATCGTTTTTAGAGGGAATATCACGATTAGCCCCATAAAATATAGCGGTAAAAGCGGCCGTTTCAGCCAACCAAGAAAAGAATTGACAAAGCAGTTTAGTATGGCTAGAATGAACCCATTGACCCACCCGTCAATTAACATTGGAAATCAACTCCACACCTGTCTAAGCTAGTACTAAACATGCAAAAAACTAGCGTGGGCAATCGTAATCGGTAAATGCTAAATTGGGGTGATTTCTACAACCAAAGCCGGTTACGCCAATCAAATTACCTTCTGATTTTTGAAGCAAGGAGAGGATTTATGACCCATATTGTGACCCGTTTATGTTTGCGCGACACCGCTTGCGTAGATGTATGTCCGGTAGAATGTATGATCTTAGGGAAACCAGAAGAAGAGTGGCCCTGGCTCTACATTGATCCCGATACTTGCATCGATTGCGGTGCCTGTGTTCCCGAATGCCCCTACGAAGCAATTTTCCCTGAAGAAGAAGTTCCCTTGGATTACGAAGCGCCTGCTGGTGTTTGGATTGCGAACACCAAAGAGCTGTTGCCTGATGGCGCGCCGTTTGCAGGGGAGGTTGATGGGCATGAAGTAAAATTGCTCAATGCCAAGCAGTTGTCCGGTGGTGAAATTCTGGACCTTACTGAGGATATTCCCCCGAATTACGATTTCTTCTCTGAAGGGCCCGGCTACGACGCCCTGGACTAACATTAACCATTAAGGCCTGCTGCTTTGGTAGTGGGTCTTTCTTTTAAAAAAAGCCGAATTAGCTCTGGCGCGTAATTGCAAAAGTGGCTGATTCGGTTTTTTGTCTTTACGCCAACATGGCAATTGTGCGTAGCTACCCCACAACCCAACGGCACAATTCGCTGGAAAAAGGATAAAAGTAACAATGAGTGACTACCGTGTAGAAAAAGATTCGTTAGGTGAGGTGCGCGTACCCGCTCAGGCGTATTGGGGGGCGCAAACCCAACGGGCCATCCTTAATTTCCCTATCACCGGTTTACGGCCGTATCCCGCTTTTGTTTGGTCGATGGCCACCATCAAGCGAGCAGCGGCCGAAGTGAATTCGGATTTAGGTCTATTTCAGGACAAAGAAGTTGAGGGCAAGGTTGTGTCTGGGGAAGCCATGGCCCAAGCAATTATGATGGCGGCGGATGAGGTCATAGACGGCCGTTATGCAGACCAGTTTGTGGTAGACCCGATCCAAGCCGGAGCTGGCACCAGCCACAATATGAACATCAATGAAGTCATTGCCAATCTGGCCAATGAACATTTAGGCTATGGGCTGGATGTTAGCAAAAAGCCAGTCCATCCTAACGATCACGTCAATATGGCCCAATCGACCAACGATACCATTCCCACGGCCATTCGCCTGGGCTGCCTGTGGCGCCTGGACGCGCTGTTGGCTTCTTTGAAGACGTTGGCCGATTCCCTGAATGGCAAAGCGTCGGAATTTGATGATGTGGTGAAAAGCGGCCGTACCCATCTGCAAGATGCCGTGCCAGTGCGCTTGGGCCAGGAATTTAGCGCCTATGCCCGTGCTGTTGAGCGCGACCGGGAAAAAATTGCCCAAGCTGCTGAAGGGCTGCGTCGCCTGGGGATTGGCGGTACCGCTACCGGAACCGGCTTGAATGCCCATACAGAATACCACCGGCGCATGGTGGCCACGCTGGGCCGTCTGACAGGGCTAGAACTGCACGAATCAGACAATTTGTTTGAATCGATGCAGAGCTTGGCCGACGCTGTTCACTTTAGCGGCGCATTGCGCACGCTAGCTCAAGACCTTACCCGTATCGCCAACGATTTCCGCCTGCTCTCCTCTGGCCCCAGCACGGGGTTGGACGAGATTCGTTTGCCAGCCGTACAGCCTGGCTCCTCCATTATGCCGGGCAAGGTCAATCCGGTGCTGGCCGAGATGCTCAATATGGCCATGTTCCAGGTAATGGGCAACGATCTCACCGTGATGATGAGCGGCCAGGCTGGCCAGATGGAGCTAAACGTGATGATGCCCATCATTGCTTACAATCTGTTCCAAAGTATGGATGTGATCATCAATTCGGTGAATGCCTTCACGGAGAAATGTGTGGTTGGCGTGAAGGCCAATCGAGAGAAGGCGGCTGGCTGGTTGGCCAAGAATGCCATTTTGGTTACGGCGCTTAATCCAGTGATTGGTTACCAGAAGGGGGCTGAGGTGGCCAAGGAAGCGATGGCTACCAACCGCACCGTGCGCGAAGTGGTGATTGAGAAGGGGTACCTGGACGAAGCCGAAGCGGATCGCTTGCTGAATGTGCGTTCGCTAACGGACGGTGGTATCCAGAAGTAACGGCCGTTTTACCCAACATCAATAAGGGTCGCGCATGAATTGGCGACCCTTTTATTTTCTCGATAACCAAATGCTGACAATTAATCGGCCGTTTCTCAACCAGATGCTGGATCATTTGCAGGCGTGTTATCCTTTGGAAGGGTGTGGTTTGCTGGCGGGGGATGGGGCGGGAACGGTAACGGCCGTTTACCCCATCGACAACATCCTGCAAAGTCCCACAGCGTACGAAATGGACCCGCAGCAGCAAATTCAGGCGATGCTGGCGCTGGAGGCAGCAGATTGGCAGATGTTAGCCATTTACCATTCCCACCCCCAGGGCCCAGAACACCCTTCAACCACAGACATTGCCCAGGCTTATTATCCAGAAGCTTTGCATATCATTGTTTCTTTGCGGGAACAAACGGCACCTGTGGTGCGCGCCTTTCGGATTTTGGGGCAGGAAGTGGTTGAACAAAAAATAAAAATTACCTGATAAATGCAACCATCTAGCGAAATTTGTGTTTAATAGAGCGTAGTAAACCGAAACGAATTTCCTACAAAAGTGCATTATGTAAAATTGGAAAAGTTTTTGCAGTTAAGGAAGCCTGATTCACCCGCTTTTACTCAAGTAATCGGCTCAATCACCTTAGGTTTTTCAACAAAACTTTTTGCCGATTACAAAAATAAGCAGTGGGACAACGGAGAAGAACAGAACAGATGATTTCAGCTTTTTTCTTTTTAGTAGCAGCATTGATTGGTTACTTGTGTGGGGCAATCCCTTTTGGTTACCTCTATGTTCGACTGGTTAAAGGGGTAGATATTCGCACTGTTGGCAGCGGCCGTACTGGAGGAACCAACTCTTTACGGGCGGCTGGCATAGGGGTCGGGTTAGCCACATCATTCAGCGATGTAGGTAAAGGGGCTTTGGGCATTATTTTGAGCCGTTGGCTGCTGGCCAACCAGCTCAGCCCGGAGTTGCTATCCTGGGCGTTGGCTTTGGCCGGTGTCATGTCGGTGATTGGGCACAATTGGTCTGTGTTTATGGGCTGGCGTGGTGGCGCTGGCACTGGCCCCAACGTAGGTTGGGGCACGGCCTTATGGTGGCCCATGTTGCCCATTGCGGTGGTAGTGATGTCTGGCATGTTGTTGGGCATTGGCATGGCTTCCGTGGCTTCTTTAACCATGGGTGCCCTTATTGCTATTGTGTTTTTTGTGCTGTATGTGGCTGGCGTATCTCCTTTTGACTCCACATTGGCCTACACGGTTGGTGGGGTCGTCGCTTTTGCGATTGTGGCCTGGGCCTTACGGCCGAATATTCGACGGCTGCTCGATGGCACAGAACGTGTGGTTGGCCCCCGTGCCCGTCGCCTTAAGCGCATGCAAGAAGCCAAGAACGGTAATTGAGTAATACAATACCAAAGTATAAGTCTGTCATTCCCGCTTTCGCGGGAGTGACACGATTGTCTATCCTCCCCCCTTTGTTAGAAACTCATAGTGCAGTAGCCCCATCGCATCAATTTGCACGTTGTTAACGTTGCTGAGCGAGATGGCGATGCGTGGCTCTTGCAGTAAATCCACTGTGGGGAAGTCTTGTGCCCACAATTGCTGGATGTCGCCGTAGACGGCAAGCCTGCCTGCTAGATCATCCGCTTCGTCGGCGGCTTGTAGGAAGGTGTCTATGGCCGGGCTGTCATAGTTGGGGCAGAAGGTGCTGCTGGTTAGAATGACATCGGTCCAGGCTCCCGGACCTAGATAATCGGCAGGGCGACCTGGACTGGGCCAGCCCATCAGGTAAGCGGATAAATTGCATTCGCTCACCTGCCCAATAAATTGTTCAAACGGTGCGCCAGTCAGCGTGACTTGAAAGACGCCAGTTTCTTCCAACTGGCTTTGCAAGGCCGTGGCGTAGGCTGCTTCTACATCGCTGTAACGGCCGTCATTCACATACCATAGCTCAGTTTCCAGCGGTGTCGTTTGACTGTAGCCCACTTCCAGCAGCAGCGACCGGGCCAGTGGCAAATTCCGCTGGGGGAAGATGGGTAAATGTCCCGGCACGGTGTTGGGGATGGGGCTGAGCAAGGGGAGGCGGCTGCCACCAAAAACGGATTCGGCCAGGGCGTTGCGATCGACTGATAGGGCAAATGCCTGACGCACCTTCACATTGTCCCACGGGGCTTGCTCCTGGTTGAAGATAACATGGCTTTTGAAAGCCGCTGGTCCAGTCCACGCTTTATAATCAGGTACCCCATCGCCATTGGCATCAACATTTTGCAGAGCAGTGAAGTCGCTGTTGGGGAGGCCAGTCCAGGCAATGTCGATGGATTGAAATTCTTCGAGGGAGCGGCGCATAACGGCCGTATCATCCTGAAAGCGAATCAAAATGTTCTCAAAGGCTGGCGTAGGGCTGCCTGGCCACTCGGGATTGGCCCGTAGACGCATTTGCTCACCCGGTGTCCAGTTGACGATAGTGTAAGGGCCTAATCCGCCGCAGTTGCTTAAATCGTCTTGCGTTTCGCTATAGCATTCATTGCTGATGGGGAAGTAGGGCGGTGTGGCCAGCAAGCTCAAGAAAGTGGCATCTGGCTCTTGCAGGACAAACTTAACGGTAAATTGATCAATCACCTGCACGGCATCATCATCGGCAAAGCCGTCTTGGTTGCTGTCTTTCAGGTAGCCATTGACCAAAAAGTTCCCCAAACTCCGCGCCCGATCAATGGACCATTTCACATCTTCGGCAGTAAATTCGCTGCCGTCGGGGAAGCTGAGACTGCGCCGCAGGCTGATGGTGTACTCCAGCTTATTTTCTGAGATGGTGGGCAGGCTGCTGGCCAAGATTGGCTCCAGCACGTTATCTGTGTTGAAGGCGTACAGGCCGCTCATCGTATTGATTTTAAGCTCCCAGCTGGTGAAGTTGGAAGCGCGGGCTGCCGGGTCCATGTCGCTGGGATCGCCAACGATGCCGATGACGATTTCGTTTGGCGAGGCGACAACGCGTGGTTCCCCAGGGGTAAGCGTGTCGGACGGCAGCAGCCAGGCGACGGTGAGCCGCTCGATGTTGCCTGCGGTTTGTACGGCCGTAATTGCCGCATTCAACTTTTCCAGTAACTCGGTATTGCTCGCTGAAACGGCGATGCCGTACGCTTTTTGGTTGATCCAGGCCTCACGGCCGTTGCCCCCCACAATTTTGATCTGATCGCTGTAGGTCTGGCTGAAATAGTTGGCCACGTAGCTGTCGGTGATAACGGCCGTTAACGATTCATCAATCAGCGCCTGCAACGCCTCTACGCTATTGCTGTAGCCGTCGCGTAGGTCAGCTGCATTCACGCCCACAATGGTGCGGGCCACCTGCTCTGCCTCGCTGCTTTGCACCACGCCAATGGCCATGTCCGGCTGCAAATCCTGATAGCTGTTGAACCGATCTTCATCGGCCAGCACCACCAATACCTGGCCCACTTCCAGATAGGGCTGGGTGTAGGCAATGCCAGGCATCGGTTCCTCAGGGATGACCAGGCGGGACATGGCGGCGTCGAAATCGCGGCCTGGGTTGGCCGCCAGATTTTCCAGCACGCCCTCAGCCGGGGTGACGACAAACTCGTAGTCTAGGTTCGCTTCAGCGGCAATGTTTTCCATCAGGCGGCTGTCAAAGCCGTCGAGGTCGCCAAACTGGTCAAACCGAGTGAAGGGGGGCAGCGGGGCGTCGGTGGCAATGACGATGAAATCTTCCTGGCTGGGCGGGAAGATGGCTTCCTGGGTGGGGGCTGTGGTTGGTGTAGGGGGGAGGGGCGTTACGGCCGTTTCCTCCCCATCTCGCGCACAGGCAGTCCCCAGCAAGATGATAGTAAGCAAAACAAAAATCCGTTTCATAACGGGGGAGTATAGCAACTGGCCGTTGCCTGACAAGCGAGGGGAGGGAATTATGAATGATGAATAATTAATTGAGAATGGTTAATGAGCGTTTTGGGCTAGACTTTCCCTGTGCAGTTTGGTCTAAGGAAGAAAACCAGCTAACGGAAGCGTAACCTACCCGGCGATTTTATTTTGCGCGTGTGAGCGCAAGCATCCGCTGGGTCAGGTTAACGCGGGGTTGGGCAGAACTTATTCTTTTGAATGAGAACGACCTTATCCCTTGTGTTGTTAACGGGCTTCACAAGCATCTCCGCTGTCTACCGCCAGCCAGTTGATGCTAGCGGTAGTTTTTAAGATTAGGCCAAATGACATCCACCGGCAGATTCGGATTCTTGCAAACGTAGACATATAATTGATTTTGTAAATCGTCGCCCACAATCGCGCTCTGTTCGCACTCATCAAAGAACATAGATAAATAATTCGACCTGTTAACAATGATGATCATAACATCCCAGAAGGTATCTCCCGGCCCCCAGAGATAATAGGTTAAAGAGCCACTGACCGCGTGCGGCAGGCCATATTGCGGACCGTACATGTCGATTGCACCTGCTGTAGGATACCAATCCGCATATATCCCGGCAACGGCACGTTCTTCTGGAGGGAGTTGGTCATATACTTCGGCCACATCCTGGACAAAACTCTCCCATCCCACCCTGCCAGTGAGCATTATTGGCGCATACCCACTGTCACTATTGAACTCCCGGATGGATTGGTACCAGAATTTAACGCTTCTGGGCAAGTTATAGACGGATTCAATCGGTAGGATGGGCAAGGACGTGGGCAGGACAAATATCCCTGCGGATAACAGATAGACGACCGGCAGAGTTCTCATCCATGATTTCCAGCGGGCCCCTGTCAACAGTTCCTCTACAAACACGGCACTGGCTGCGATAAGAGGGATGAACAATTCAGCGAGCATCCGCGCCGAAGCGTGAAGATAAAACATGAACGCCAGGGTAAACAGGAATAACAAGGCCAGGAAACCATAATTCACCCCGTTTAAGGGACGAAATATACGGTACAGTCCAAAAATCCACAGGGGTAAGAAGAACGCGTTCATATAAACCAATACATTCATGAAATATTGTGACAGGGAAGCTTCATATAATCGATTTGTGCCATAGGCAGTCCAATATTCGAGCGTGGGCCACTGGTTGGCTACTTCCCAGAGCAAATAGGGGGAGACCATCAGCAGACACAGCCCTGCTCCCAACCAGGGCCAGGGAGTGAGTAAGTCCTTTCTGTACTTGGTAAGCAAAAGGGCAGCCAGGAAACCTGGCCCCAGAAACAGGATCGTCATCTTGGTCAAGCAAGCTAGACCTGCCAGGAACCCTAACAAGATCCAGAGCTTGCGATTCCCGCTTTGCAAGTACCGCACGAGCATGTACAAGAAACCGGCTAGAATTAGCTGATCGATGCTGTCGTAACAGAATATGGAATCGACGCTGAGCCAAAGTGGCACAAACATGAATACCAGGGCGCTCAACATCACCGCATAAATCTTTCCCCCAAATTCTTTTGTAATCAGGCAAACGAAGATGAGCGTGCCCGAACCAGCCAGCGCGGGGACAATACGCAAGGCGAACAACGATTCGCCCAACAAGGCTCGACTGAGTGCTACCAAGGCAGGAACCAACGGTGGCAAGTCTACATACCCAAATGCCAGGTGCCGACTGAGTGCTATGGTGTAGAGTTCGTCAAAGAAAAAGCCATAACTGCGGGCATTGATCATGTGTATGCCGAATTTTGCCACTGCGGCAAGAGCAATAACCCAAAACATTGGAGATAGTTTGAGGATGTATATTCGATTTTTGCTTAATAAGGGGAGGTGATTTTTTTTCGAACCTATCATTTTGGCTGCCCCCAAAAGTACTTACAGCAAAAATTTGCCTGAATTCAAAAACATTTAGTGACACATTCAATTTCTGCCTAACGAATAAGGATTGATGCGGCGCGGTCAAGCGCAACCTTCAACAACCAACGGGCAAGCCGCCGTATAATCCGATGCGGCGCGGTCAAGCGCAACCTTCAACAACCAACGGGCAAGCCGCCGTATAATCCATGTTGGACTAAGCCGGGATGTGCAAAATCTATTTGGAATTTAAGCTGAAAATGAAGGTGGCACAATCACCGGCAGCCGCCTGTTAGCGGCCATTGTAGCAGTTTGTCAGGCAGGTGGTCAACCAAGGCAAATGGTATATGGTGATGCTCTGGCAGAGGTCATAGGTCGGTAATCTTCAGCCACGCAAAACCGCGTCCGGCTGCGGCTGCTATTCCGACGTTTTTGCTGCGGCCACAACTTCAGGATCAGCAAGCAACACTGAACGAATCTGCTTTGTCCAAAGTGCATATCCCTGTTTGCTGGGGTGTAACCTGTCTAAACGGTAGAAAAGTGAATTGGGTAAGCCATCGTCGCCGAGGAGTTGTGGGCCTAAGTCGATGAAGCCCAGACGCTCATCCGCTTCGACTTTCTTCATTATCCTATGGTTGGCCTCAGAGGCGACTGGCCACAGGTTCCAGCGAGCACGAGATGGCGTGATTGCCACATAAAAGATGCGAGTATTGGGAAGCTTTAAGTGGATTGTGTTCACGAGGGCGGCAAAGCGCTCCTCGATGTAGCCCGGCGAGGCGGGTTGTTTACCAGCGATGTCGTTCGTGCCGGCGAAAACGACGACCGCCGACGGGAAATACGGCAGAACGATGCGATCCGCGTAGCGCACAACATCGTCAATTAGGGCACCGCCGAATCCTCGATTAACCACGCGCAGGGGTGCCATATCTCTCTCAAGTGATGACCACAGCGTAAAGCTTGAGCTACCAGTGAAAACGACGCAGCCTGGTTCTGGATGATTTAACGCATCAAGCCGCTCAAACTTGCGTATGCTGTGCTTCCATGGTTCGGGCAACCCCAGCATTGTCTTTATCATTCCGCTGGCGAGTTCTATGAAACGCCCCATCGAAGGCACCTCCAAAATTTCACCCCTTCATTCAGCGAGGCAAACATTGCCTACCCTATCACAAATTCGCCTCAGTCCCCAAACCACGCGCAAGCGCATTTTCTAGGGCAATACGGCCGGAAATAGCATCCTGTACGGCCACACCGACCGATTTGAAGAAGGTGATTTGCTCTGGGCTGGTGCGGCCTGGCTTGAGCCCGGCGGCAATTTCGCCCATTTCGGCGTGAATGTGGGCTTCGCTGATGAGCCCGGCTTGCAGCGGGATGATCAGGTCGCCGGCTTCTTCCCAGGCGGCTTCGCGGGAATCGACCACAACCAGGGCGCGTTTGACCGTTTCGGCATCAATTTCCTGCATGGTGGGAGTGTAGGAACCCACGCCGTTGATGTGTGTGCCGGGAGAGAGGTCTTTGTTTTTGAAGACGGGCTTGCTGCTGGTGGTGGCTGCACAAATGATGTCTGCGCCGTGCACGGCCGTTTCCACATTGCTCATAATGCGAATCAGACCAGGAATAGAACCCTGGCCGCGCATCTCGCGGGCAAACGCGACGGCGTGTTCCTGGGTGGGACTGTAGACGCGCACCTCACGGATGTTGCGCACGGTGCAAACCGCTTCCAGTTGGGTGCGAGCCTGCACGCCGCTGCCCAAAATGGCCACCACGCTGGCGTCTGACCTGGCCAGTAAGTCGGTGGCGGCACCAGCGCCCGCACCGGTGCGGATGGCGGTGAGCGTGCCGCCTTCCATTAAAGCCAGGGGGCGGCCCGTTTCGGCATCCAGCACGAGAACGGCCGCATAAATTGTAGGTTCATGCCGCTCGCTGTTTTGGGGGAAGACCGAGACAACTTTCACCGCCAGGTCATTGCTCTGGCTCAGGTAAGCGGGCATCACGAGCGTCGTGCCCTGCTGCGGAGCCACATCGACCCGACCGCGCAGCGGCACCACTGCCTTGCCAGTAGAAAGCTGGGCAAAGGCTTGTTTCATGCCCTCAATGGCCTCGGCCATCGGCAGTGCCTGGCGAACATCGTTGGCCGAAAGAATACGCATTTTCATGAGATCACCCCTTCAAAAATGGGACGCTGATTTGCCTGATTTGCCTGATCAGGGTTATCAGGTAAATCAGCGTCCTTTTAATTTTTATAGTTGTGGATTGAGTCGTGTGTCGTTTACTTAAATTGCCAGACGAGCGGTGGGGGCCAGGTGTTGTTGCTGAGAACGGCCGTATCCAATTCATACACCCCATACGCCGCTGCGCCACATTCACCCGTTGCCGTACAGTTCAGCGTGCCCGTCAGCCCCTCCAGGCCGCTGGCCGCCAGATTGTCCCGTAAAGCGGAACGACCAATCACTAACAAGCCATTTTGCCCGACAAGCGCCGTCTTTTCCACAGCGGCGAACAGCAGCCGGACCGCATCGTAGGCATAAGCGGCCGTGGGTGAGGTAGGCGGCGTTGGGTAGCGGTTGACCCAGTCTGCCAGGAAGGCGTCGTAGGCGTCGCCAGCCAGTAACGGACCGGTAAGGGTCATGCCGTTGGCGGCTTCGCCTACCCGGTTGGCAAAACTGTTTGTCAACAAGCTGTCCTCGCCGACCAGCATGACCCCGTTCAGCCGACTGTTTTCAGCCAGACGACTGATGAGCAAATTGGCTTCATGTTCAAACAGTGCCAGATAGATAAGATCGGGCGGGTTGGCCGAAATTTCATCCAACGCGCCGGTTAGCTCGGTTTGGCTGACTTGCAAAATGCCCTGGTAGCTGACGATGCCGCCCAGTTCGGTAAACGTTTCAGTGAATTGTTGGGCCAGCAGGTTATTGTAGCTGGTTTCGTCCTGAAAAATGGCCACTTGCCGTGCTCCCACTTCTTCATAGGCAAAATGGGCCGCCACAATAGCCTGGTGCAGATGGTTGGGCACGGTGCGAAAAAAGGCAAGTTCACGTTGGTCTGCGGTAAGGCTGGGCAGGGAGCTGGCGGGGGAAATTAGGAGCCAATCGTTGAGTCGCACGGCGGGTAGAACGGCCGTTGCCACATCGGAACAAGCCGGGCCGATGATGCCTACCAGTGTCATATCAGCCGCCAAGGATTGAACCGATTGCCGTCCGATTTCGGCGTTGCAGGCAGAATCCAGAGCAACAAGCTCAATTTCGTGATCGAGCAGCTGGTCTCCCTGCGCCGTGATGGCCAGGGTAATCGCCTGTGAGAGTTCTTGCCCCCAAACGGCCGTATCTCCTGAAGTGGGCAACAACGTGGCAAACCGTAGGGGGGAATTCGGCCGTACAATAACACATCCCAGCGGATCATCACAGTTGAGTGTATCTGTTCGGCAAGCCGCAGCTAATAAGACGATACCCAGATAGAAAATGACCAGGCTAAATCTTAAACGTCGGTTACTCAATGCCCAGATACGCTTTTTGCACCGTGGGGTCTTTTTGCAGCACATCCGCTTTGTCTGTGAGCACAATCTGGCCAGTTTGTAAGACATATCCCCGGTTGGCTACCTGTAAAGCCATGTGGGCATTCTGCTCCACCAGCAAAATCGTCATGCCTTCCTGGTTGATGGTTTGAATCGCTTCAAAAATCACATCAACCAAAACGGGAGCCAGCCCCATCGAGGGTTCATCCATCAGCAGCAGGCGTGGCTTAATCATAAGCGCGCGGGTGACAGCCAACATTTGCTGCTCGCCACCGGACAGCGTACCGGCCAGCTGGGTGCGTCGTTCGCCAAGGCGGGGGAACATCTCATACGATTTTTCAATGTCTGCTTTAATGCCTGCTTTGTCGTTGCGATGGAAGGCTCCCATCTCCAGGTTTTCTTCTACAGTGAGTTTGGCAAAAACGCCTCGTCCCTCTGGCACCATAGCAATGCCTTTAGAAACCCAGGCGTGGGCGGGATGCCGCGACACATCTTCCCCATCGAACATGACATGGCCGCCGCGTGGCGGCATCAGGCCGCTGATGGTGCGCAGGGTGGTGGTTTTGCCTGCGCCATTTCCCCCAATGAGGGTGACGATTTCACCATCTTCTACCGTGAGGCTGACACCTTTGAGGGCATGGATGTTACCGTAATAGGCATGAACGTCGTTTACTTCAAGTAATGGCATGATTTTTTCTCGTTTAAGCCTGTGCTTTTTTGGCGGTTAATGAGGCCGTGGCCCCTTTACCCAAATAAGCTTCGATGACGACAGGATCGCTTTGAATTTCGTGAGGAAGTCCTTCAGCAATTTTACGGCCGTAATCCAGCACCGTCACTTTTTCTGAAATCCCCATTACCACCCGCATGTCGTGTTCAATCATCAGCACGGTGATTTCCAGCTCGTCTCGCAGTCGCTTGATGAAGGCGGTGGTTTCGGCCGTTTCGCGCGGGTTCATCCCGGCGGTTGGCTCATCCAAAAGCAACAGCTTGGGACGTGCCCCCAGGGCACGGGCAATTTCCAGGCGGCGCTGGTCGCCGTAAGGTAGATTTTTAGCCAGCGAATCGCCCATCCCCTTTAGGCCAACAAATTCAAGCAGCTCTTGTGCCCGCCGTTCCGTCTCTTCCTCTTCGCGGCGCACGCTGGGCAGGCCAAGCAGCGCGCCAATCCAGGTGGATTTAAGATGCGGCTCTTGCCCAACCATAATGTTTTCCAGCACGGTCATGTTGTTGAACAGGCGGATGTTTTGGAAGGTGCGTGAGATGCCCATTTGGGTCAGCTCATACGATTCGAGACCAATCACCGATTCGCCGTTGAAATCCAGCCGACCTTCATCAATCTGGTAAAAACCGGTCAGGCAGTTAAAAAAGGTGGTTTTACCCGCGCCATTTGGCCCGATGATGCTGGCGATCATGCCGCGTGGCAGAACATAGTCAAAGTGGTCGGTGGCCAACAGACCACCAAATCGTTTGACAACCTGGTCGGCTTCTAAAATGTAATCGCTCATTGTATTCACCTATGTTTTGGCAGTGACGGGAACGGCCGTTTCATCCTCTCCGTCCCTATGAATTTCGCGTCGATGGACTTCAGAAGGCCACAACCCCTCAGGTCGTACCAACATCATCACAATCAGAGCAATGCCGTAGAGTAGCAGGCGAAATTCAGCAAATTCAGTTAACAACTGCGGAATGCCTACCAGGAAAAACGCCCCCACAATGACGCCCGGAATACTGCCCAAGCCACCGACAATAATCAGGCTCAACACATTGATCGATATCAGCAGTTCAAAGCTGGTGGGGAAGATGGAGCCGAGCTTGGCGGCAAAAATTGCCCCGGCCAAGCCGCCAGACGCCGCGCTCAGCGTAAAGGCCAGCACCTTGGCATTGGTGGTATTAATGCCCATCGCGGCAGCCACATCCTCATCTTCACGAATTGCCATCCAGCGCCGCCCCGTGCGGGAATTGTTCAGCCGTCGGGAAACAAACAACATGAGCAGTGAGGCCAAAATGAATAAGTAATATAGCTGTGGCGGGTTGCCAAAAACAATCTGACCGGCATCGTTTGTGGCCAAGATGCCCAATTCAAACCGCCCCAAAAAATTGTTAATGGGGTTCAGAACATAGCCTAAGACCTGAGCAATAAAGCCTTCGATTTGGGCAGGCGGAATTTGCAGGATGCCTTGCGCCCCGCCGATAAACGATTTTAGGGCATCAGAGCGCGCCAGCACGCGGATAATTTCACCAAAGCCCAGCGTGGCAATCGCCAGGTAATCGCCGCGCATCTTCAAAACGGGCAGCGCCAGGAAAAAGCCGGTAAACATGGCGGCCACAATACAGACAGGTACCGCCAACCAAAAAGAGACGGGTTCGCTTAGGCCAAAGCCGCTGTTGGAAGTCAGTAACGCCATAATGTAAGCGCCCACGGCAAAGTTGGTCACGTACCCCAGGTCCAGCAGCCCGGCCAGACCAATGGCAATGTTGAGCCCCAATCCCATCAGGATGAACCGCCCGACTTCATTGACGATTTCGCTAAGGTAGACGCCCAACAACGAGGGCAAAATGAGCAAAAAGATAACGAGCAGCGAGATGCTGACCCGCCGCGAATTTTTCTGCTGGTTGGGGGTCAGATTTTTGCGCAGAGATTGGTAACGGTCTTGCCCTCCTTGCTGCCACCAGAAGAAAACGGCCGTTAACAGCACAAACAACACCACAAAAGGGATTGGCTGCAACCCGGTGCTGCCAAACAACTTACGCAGCGTAGCTGAGCTCAGGCGGGGACGCAAGATGCCAATTAAAATGTCAGACATCACGCCACTGCCAATCGTCCAGGCCAGGCTCGTGCTAATCGGCCGTCGGAAGCGGCTAGGCAGCAAGGCAAGCCCAACGCCCACAAGCCCTAAAACGCCAAAGATCAACACTAACAAAAGGCTACCCACCATGACATTCTCATTGTTCAACGTCAACAAGTTGATCAGATCTGGCTTTACATTAATAAACGAATCTCGAATGTTCTCCCAGGCAAGCGTGAGCAAAAGAAGCAAAAAGGTAGGCATGCCCGATAAAATGCCAGCAAACCCACCGTGTAATAGCTTGCCGCCCAATGAGCTGTCGTTAAGCCTGGACGATACCAAAAAACCGGCAACCAAAGGCATACCAAACAGCAGCAGCTCTCCTAACGTTAACAAATCAGTGATCACGAAACGCTGGTTAAAGGCATCAATAATTCCAATCATGCTGAGGCTCAAGGCAATGCCCCCAACAATCAGCCCCATGTTTATGGTTTTACGCAATTGCTCATTCATTATGCTTTCTTCTCCGCTAACCGTTCCCCAATAATGCCTTGCGGACGGAAGATAAGAACCAAAACCAGCATCGTGAAGGCAATAACATCTTTTAATTGATGCGGCCCAGCTACGCCCAATCCCTCAAGGAACAGTGGGGGGCCAATTGCCTCGATTACCCCCAAGAATAATCCGCCCAAGGCTGCACCAGGAATGCTGCCAATGCCACCTAACACAGCGGCCGTAAACGCTTTGATACCGGGAATAAACCCCATAATAAAATTCAGCTGCCGGAAAACAATAGAATACAGAACCCCAGCCACCCCGGCCATCGATGCCCCAACCATAAAAGTAATGGTAATGGTGCGGTTTACGTCAATACCCATCAGCGTAGCGGCGTCTTTATTTTCTGCTACTGCCCGGATAGCGCGGCCCGTTTTCGTACGCTGTACAAACTGCTGCAAACCAAACATGACAACCAGTGAGGTTAAAATCACGGCAATATCTGCTTTTTGGAAGTCCAGCCCTAAAAATTCTACTTTGCCCACAAACATGGAAAATTCAGGGAAAGGAATAAGCGAGGAGCCGTAAAGGCCGCGAAAATAATATTGCCAGAAAAACGAAGCACCAATGGCGGTGATCAAGGGGACCAATCGTGGGGCACTGCGCAGGGGTCGGTAAGCAATGCGTTCCGTTAAAACCGCCACCAAGACTGATGTCATAATTGCGCTAAGGAATATTGCCAACAGACACAGCCAGGGGTACTGTTCGGTTAGGCCAGCGTTCTCTAACGGCAAGGCTACTAAGATAGTAGAGGTCATTGCCCCTGACATAAAAAATTCGCCGTGGGCAAAGTTAATCATAAACAGCACACCATAAACCATGGTGTACCCCAAGGCAATAAGAGCATACAGACTACCCTGCGACAAGCCGGAGACAAAGAAATCCAACCAATCAGAAATCGAATAATCATTGCCGACGCCGAGGATAAATTTGCCAATCATGCCCCAGAGCACAATGCCAATAATGCCAATCCGAATAAGCCAAAGAACGAGATCGATATAGTTAAATCGTCGCAAGATTGTGTCCCCTTCTTCCTCAGGTAACAAACAGCCTGTGAATCACTTCACAGGCTGTCTAGAACGTTACACATTACAATTTACAAATCATCACCTGACATGTTCATCATCATGTCTGTTAGTTATGACGTTGAATGAGGCCCAGCTTCCACAAAAAAGCTGGGCCTCATTCATATAGCATTATTCGTTCTCGTAGTTCCAGACTGCAACAAAGGAGCCATCTTGAACCTGGCTCACAGCGATTTTTGGATCGGCACAGTCGCCGTTTTCGTCACAGGTGATCGTCCCGGTGATACCTTCCATGCCGCTGGTGGAGCCAAGTTCGTCCAGCAGTGCCTGACGGCCGATTAACATCGAACCATCATCGCCCACCTGAGCGACAGCGGCGATTGCGTTCAGCAGCATGTTGGTAGCATCGTAAGCGTGGGCATGGAAGGGAGCGGTTGGCTCTGTCCCATACTCAGCCTGATAGGTTTCCAGGAAGGTGGCGTAGATGTCGTTGCCGAAGCCCAAATCTGGCCCGGAAACGTACATGCCTTCCGCTGCATCACCAGAAGCATCGGTGAAGTCTGGGGACTGTACACCGTCGGCTGCCGCCAAAACGACGCCTTCCAGACCATCAATTTCTTTGGCCGTCTTGGTGATCAGGGAACCCAACGGAATAAACACGGGATAGTAAATCAGTTCCGGCCCGGCAGCCGCAATTGTTGTCAACAATGGTTCAACATTGGTGGCATCGGCTGCTTCTGCTTCAAAGGCAACAATCTCGCCGCCCAATTCGACGAAGGAATCACGGAAAACAGAGGCCAAACCTTCAGTGTAGGGGTCACCATCATGAATCGCGGCCGCTTTTGTCAGACCCAGTTCGTTGTAAACGTACTCAGCCATTGCCCGACCTTGAATTTTGTCGTTGTGGGCGGTGCGGAAGTAGCAGGATTGACGGGAGCCAGGATCTGTAAGACCAGGAGCTGTGTTGGAGGGGGAGATCATAGCGATGCCTTCAGCACAGACGATCTGGGACATGGGAACACCAGCACCGGAACAGCTCGTGCCGATAACGCCTACAATCGAGGGGTCAGAAGCAATCTTTTGCCCAGCAGCCTGGCCGCCTTCAGCATTACAACCTTCATCTTCAGCTTGCAGTTCAATGGTGTGTCCATCAATTTCGCCACGGTCGGCGATGGCAATCTCTACGCCATACTGGGAATCCAGGCCGAGAGATTCATTGGGGCCTGTAATAACCAGGGCAGAGGCCACACGGATGGGATCGCCAGAGGCAATCTCGACACAGCCAATGGCGTCGTCGCAAACCAACTCGTCCATGGCTTCTTCGTCCATGGCCTCTTCTTCGTCCATGGCTTCTTCTGTGTCAGCGGCGGTGGTGTCGCCCTCTTCAGCTTCGGGTTCGGTGTCACCACTGCCGCCACAGGCCACCAGGGCCAGGGCCAACAACAACATCAATAAGGTTAACCAACTCATACGTTTCATGTAATTCTCCTCCTTACGGAAAATTAAGGGTTTTGTGCTGCTTGCCTTTTGCTTGTATCTGGCTGTGATCAACTGTATCTCACCTGAATAAAGTTTTATTGGCAAACAGCCACTTGAACAACAGATACATCTAACGCAAACCAGTTGCGCTTTAAACAAATATTGTGGTGAGAACCTGTTTCGGCTCTAATTTTGGCTGATTATTGGGCAACTATCACCTCCTCTTCCAACACAAGCGTGGTGATATTACACATAAACGAGTTCAGTGGTTCAAAATTCTATTGGCATTATGGGTTATTGTCAACTTTGCTATCTGCCAATCGTTTGTTTTTGTTTTTGTGCTTGCTAAAAAGGCGGCTAATCTAATGTTGTTGGTGTCTCGACAAATTCACCCGTGCACATAAAGATAACACGCTCGGCAATATTGGTGGCCCGGTCGCCAATTCGTTCTAAATTGTGGCCTACCCACAAGAGGTAGGTGGCTCGGCGAATGTAATCATCGTCGCGCATTTCTTCAAGCGCTTCCCGGAATAGCTTGTTGTATTGTTTGTCTATTTTGTCATCCCGCTTGATCAGTTCCAGGGCAAGTTGCGGGTCGCGTTGGATGTACGCATCAATCCCTTGTTGGATCATTTCTCTGGCGCGTTTGGCCATTTTGGGTAGTTTGTAGAGGGTATCTATTTCGTCCTCATCTTCCATACGTTCGACCAAACGCGCGATACCTGAGGCGTGGTCGCCAATGCGCTCAAGCTCTACGGCCAGGTGAATGGCGGCAATAACAGCCCGTAAATCTGAGGCGGTGGGTGCTTGTGTCGCCAAAATGAGCAGGGCTTTTTCTTCGATCTCGTAGCGCAGTTGATTGACGGCTTCATCATTGGCGACAACCTGGTTAGCCTCGTTAATGTTGCGCGTTTGTAAAGCGTTCATCGCTTTGTCAAGGCTTTCAATGGCGGCGCTAGCCAGGCGAATGATGTTGTCTTTTAGCTGGTTTAGTTCTTGATCTAGGATGGAGCGACTGGTTAATGTCATGTTTCACCTCATTCTTGTCGAAGCGTGTTGAAGACGTGCATCAGATCGTCTGCAGTGTGGTTGGTGGAGGGGGTTCCGTGCCCACAGGCGATAACGGCAGGAGAGAGTTCTAACAAACGAATGCCTGAGTGGCGTGCGGCCGTTTTGTCGGCGGTGATGCGGGGTGGGGTGAGGTTAATACGGCCGTCTCGCGTGTTCAGTGCATCTCCGGCAAATAATACCCCAGCCGTAGGGCTAAAAAACGAAAAATGGTCCAGCGTATGCCCCGGCGAGGCCAACACCTGCAAACCACCCAAAAATGGCAAGGTGTCCCCATCGGCAAAAAGCGCGATTTTTTCTTGGGCGACAGCGCCATACTTTATAAACGTATCAATCACCCATTGCACGATAACCGGCATATGTTTCGGGGATTTACCACGGGCAATCAACTGAGCCGAAGCAGCCCCCGCATGTATCTGGGCGTCAGACGTTTTGTGTAACGCGGCCAGACTGCCCACATGGTCCATATCGGCATGCGTGACCAAAATATGTGTCAGGTCCGTTGGCTGGTAGCCAAGATTGCCCAATAGTTCAAAAATGGCCTTGTCTTGTTTAGGCATCCCCGTATCAACCAGCACAATATTTGGCGGCTCCACAATGAGATACACATTGCTGCTGCCAGTTTCCAGCCAGTGGACATTCGGGGCAATTTCCATCAGAAAAGCAATCCTTATGCCGTTTCTACCGCGTCTGGCGTTTCTTCGAGCAAATGGCTGGCTTTTATGTCGAAGGCTTCTTGAACGGCCGTAAAAACCTCGTCAGACATAGGAGTTTCACCTTTTTGCTGCCGCAAATACCCTTTTACTTTGGTGAAATGCATGGCCGGAACAGAAGAGTTTTTCAGGTCCAGGTTTTTGTTGCCCTTGTTAGTAAACACAATCAGGGCACCAATTGGCACTTCTTCCACAGAAGGGGCATTTTTGTTCAGATAGTTGGCGATGGCTTCCACATTGAGCATGGCTTCACGGCTAGGGTTGCCTAAACGTTCCTGGCCGAAAAAGCGACGCAGCCCCAGACCGCTCTGTTTCCATTTCTCACCATCCACAGAAATGTCGCCCGCCTGATATTTGGGAACGAAGACAATGATGCCGGTGGGAATGAGTAAAACGTGGGCGGCGGGGAGGAGATAATGGTAGATACGGCCGTTTCGCGCTATCTTCTTCAACGCCTCGTCCAACACCTCATCCGGGCGCGGGTCGCGCAAATAGCGGTGCCCCAGATAAATGCCAATCTGCGACAACATCCAGCCTATAAATAAGGCCACCAACTGATAGAAAAACAGATTCGCCGTATTGGGCAGGAAAACTAAAAATAAGCCAACCAGCAGCACACCCATTCCCACAAAACTGGTGATCTGGCTGATGCGCTTAAAGCGGGCAATTCGTTGATCGTCTCTTAAAATAACCATATTAAAGTTTTATTCACAGTATCATTGGGAGACGTTACAATTTAACGTCTCTACACATTTGTATCATATTTCCCCAGAATCAGACACGCATTTTGGCCACCTAACCCAAATGAGTTGGACAGGGCAGTCGTTAGCGGTGCGGATCGTGGCCCATCGGTCACGTAATCCAGGTCGCAGTCCGGGTCTGGCGTTTCATAATTCCAGGTGGGTGGAATAATGCCCTGGTTCAAGGCCAGGGCGCAAAAGATGGCCTCGATAGCCCCAGCCCCACCCATCGCATGGCCCAAGACCGATTTGCTGCTGCTGATAGGCAGCTCATAGGCGCGCTCGCCAAACAGTGATTTCACGGCAAACGTTTCTGCTGAATCATTAACGGGCGTGGAGGTGCCATGCGCGTTGATGTAGCTTACATCGTCCAGTTGCAAACAAGCGTCTTGTATCGTCCACTGCATGGCCCGCACGGCTCCGGCTGCTTGTGGGTCTGGCTGGGCGACATGGTAAGCATCGGCCGAAACGGCGTACCCTTTTAGTTCGGCGTAAATGCGAGCCTTGCGGGCCAGCGCATGGTCCAGCCGCTCGATGATGAGCACGCCCGCGCCTTCACTTAACACAAATCCATCCCGATCCTTATCAAAAGGGCGACTCGCTTTTTCTGGTGTATCGTTAAATTTGGTGGAAAGGGCGCGCATGGCACCAAAACCAGCAATAGCGGCTTCATGAATAAGTCCTTCAACGCCGCCAGTAATCATCATGTCGGCACGACCGCTGCGAATAAGCTCCATCGCGTCGCCAATGGCCTGGGTGCCGGTGGCGCAGGCGGCCGAAACGGTGCTGATTGGTCCCAGAGCTTTGGCCAGCAAGCTGACATGATGGCTGGGCATATTGGGTAAAAAGCCGGTCATGGCAAAGGGGCTGACCCGATTGAACCCTTGGCTGCGCAAGGTTTTTAGGTTTTCATCAGCCACTTCAAAGCCACCGACGCCGGTGCCTATGAGCGTGCCCACGCGCTCGGCGTTGGGTACTGGTTCCGACAGCCCGGCATCCTCCAGGGCCATGCGGGCCGCTGCTACAGCCAGTTGGGAGGCACGAGACATGCGGCGCGCCTCTTTGAAGTCCATATATTTTTTGGCAACAAACTCTTTTACTTCCCCAGCAACGCGGCTGGGTAAGCCAGAAGCGTCGAAGTTGGTAATAGGGCCGATGCCGGAACGGCCGTTTAGCAAACTATCCCAGCTCTCTTCGGTTGTGTGACCCAACGGACTCATCACCCCCATGCCCGTAATGACAATGCGAGGTCTTCCTTTGGCGTCCAGAAAATGGTTGTTCATTAATTACCTGCTTGGTGTTCAGTAATCAGTGAACCAGTAACCAGTAATCAGATTTACTGATCACTGACTCACTGATTACCGTTTACTGCTCACTGGCAATGCCGGATGTAATTGCCTCGACGACCTGGTTTTCTACTACGCGCCGTGCCTGACCAATGGCTTGTTTAATGGCGTAGGCGTTGGAACGGCCGTGGGCAACAATTACAACCCCGTTTACGCCCAACAGTGGCGCACCACCCACTTCATCCGGGTCCAAATGGCCCCGCACCCGCTTAAAAGCCGACCGCGTGAGCAAGCCACCCAAAATGGATATGGGGTTGGCCATCAGCTCATCACGAATAATGCCTGACATGTAGCTGGCCACGGATTCGGCCGTTTTCATGATGAGATTGCCGGTAAAACCGTCCGTCACGCCGACATCGGCGGCTCCATTCATGAAATCTTTTGGTTCCATGTTGCCAATGTAATTTAAACCGCTGGATGCCAGCAAGGGAATTGTTTCCTTAATTAGTTCGTTTCCTTTGCCTTCTTCCTCGCCATTAGAGATGAGCGCCACGCGGGGATTTTCGATTTTGAGTACACGCTCCACATACAGGCTGCCCATCAGCCCAAATTGCAGCAAATATTCTGGGCGGCAGTCGGCGTTGGCCCCGTTGTCGATGAGCATGGGACGATATTTCGTGGGGAAGATGACCCCCAGCGCGGGCCGCTTAATGCCCGGAATGCGCCCCAGCCCCGATTGGCGCAGCATGGCCACAGCTAAAATGGCTCCAGTATTGCCCGCCGACACAAAGGCATCTGCCTGGCCATTTTTTATCAGCGACAAGCCCACGTGCATTGATGACTCTGGCTTGTTTTTTACTACTTGGGATGGCTTGTCCTCCATCGTGATGGCGTCACCCGCGTGGACAATTTCTAAGGGCAGCCCAGTTGTGTTTTGTGCGGCCAGCTCTGCCTCGATTTTGGCCTTGTCGCCTACCAAAATCATACTGTCGCCAAATTCGCGAGCAGCCTGTACGGTTCCGGCTACATCTGGCCCCGGATGATCATCACTTCCCATGGCATCAACAACAATCTTCATCTCTTTCTTCTCGCTTCCTTGAGGTAGATGGCGGATTCTATCGGTGGCAAATGGTTAAGTCAACCCTGGAAAACGGCCGCTTGACAAAATTGGGCCATCGTTTATAATGCCATCATATTGACGATCTTCGATATGACAGAAATGATGAGTGACCCAATTACCTTTGGCAAAGCGATTGCCGATGAAACCCGACAAAAGATTATGAACCACCTTTGCTGCACCTGGCTGTGTGTGAGCGATGTGGTTGATTTGCTGGGTGGCATCTCGCAACCGACTGTTTCGCATCATTTGTCGATTTTGCGTGAGGCTGGGTTGGTGCACACCCGGCGCGAAGGCAAACAAATTTTTTACTCCTTAAACCAGGCTGCCGTGGCCCTTTGCTGTGGCATCCTTATGCAGAAATTTGCGCCTGAAGTTAGCCTTGACTCCGTTGTTGTGAAGTAAGGGGCTTTTTTTTGCGAATACATATAGACAAGTATCAATGTGAGGTGAGAAATGTCAACAAAAACAACTTCAAATGAACAGATTCATCTGGCGGTGCAGGAACGTTACGGCCGTATCGCTACCGATTTCCAAACAGGCTGCTGCGCTGCTGACGCCGGGGCTGATTATGTAGAAGATTGCGGCTGCGGCCCTGAACTTTACGATGTAGACGTCAGCCAACTGCCCGCCGACGTGACTGGCCTATCGCTGGGCTGCGGCGATCCCATTGCCATTGCCAGCCTGGAGCCGGGCCAAACCGTGCTCGACTTAGGCTCCGGCGGCGGCATCGACTGCTTTTTGGCCGCAGAACGGGTGGGGCCAACCGGCCACGTTATTGGCGTGGACATGACACCTGCCATGCTGGAAAAAGCCAACCGCAACAAGGCCAAGCTAGGCGTGGAGCATGTGGAATTCCGCCAAGGTCAAATCGAAGCGCTGCCGGTTGATGAGAACAGTGTGGATGTGATTATTTCTAACTGCGTAATTAATTTAAGTCCAGATAAAGCGGCCGTCTTCAAAGAAGCCTTCCGCGTGCTCAAGCCAGGTGGCCGACTGGCTGTGTCCGACATGGTAACGCGAGGCCAATTCACGCCAAAGGAGCGCGCCGACATGTCTGCCTGGGCGGGCTGCATCACCGGGGCGGAAGATGTGGCTGAGATGGCCACCTGGATGCGGGATGCCGGGTTTAGCCAGGTTTCTATTCAAAAGAAGGATGAAGCAGCGGTGGAATTAGCCGATGTGGAACCGCATGTTGGACCTGCTCAAATTTTTAGCGCGCGGATTACGGCCGTTAAACCACAGGCCGCACAAGCGTAGCCGTCGGCAAGAGACGATCATGTTAGAAGCGAAATTATCTAAGCAACAAGTTACAGATGTGTATGCTGGCAAAGCGGCCGTTTATGATATTTGGGGCAAGTTGACTGAATCGAGAGCCCAACGCCGCTGCATTGAGATAGCTGACATTCAAGATGGCGAGGCTGTTTTGGAGGTTGCCGTAGGCACCGGCTTGACGTTCCAACGAATCTTGCAGAAAAATCCTTCTGGCCTCAATGAGGGGCTTGACCTGACAGAAGCGATGCTAGCCGAAGCCAAAGAGAAAGCGGCGCGGACGAAGGCAACAAATTACCGGCTGCGCGTTGGCGATGCATATAAGCTTGATTTTGCGGACGCCAGCTTCGATCTCCTCATTAATAATTATATGTTTGATCTGCTGCCGGAAGAAGATTTCCCACAGGTTATCAGCGAGTTCAAGCGTGTGTTAAAACCGGGAGGGCGGCTGGTGTTGGTGAATATGGCCCGGAACGGCCGTTGGTACAACAAGATTTGGGACACTGTGTATCGTATCCAGCCTGCCTGGCTGGGTGGCTGTCGTGGGGTTTCGATGCTTGAATTTGTGCAAGCGGCTGGTTTTCAACAAACATCACGCGAGTTCATCAGCCAAATGAGTTTCCCCTCTGAGATCATTTATGGCGTGAAAGCTGGCTGAACGAAACAAGCCATCAATAAAAAACGGCCGTGTCACCAGACACGGCCGTTTCTAAATTATCCAGTTAAAAATGAGGTTACTTTAGAACGGAATATCGTCTTCTTCTGCGGCGGGGGCGCTCTGATAGCTGCCGCCACCGTCGTCGGAATAGCTGCCATCTTCTTCCCGGCTGCTGAGGAAGCGCACCGTGTCGGCCGTAATTTCAAAAGAGGCACCAACCGTGCCATCTTGACGGGTAAAGGTACGGGGGCCGCCAGAAGCGGGGTCTGGGCGCAGTCGCCCTTCGACTAACACTTTGCTCCCTTTGGACAAATATTGGTTCACCGTTTCAGCCTGCTTGCGCCACACAGAAACACGGAACCAGGTTGTTTCGTCGCGGGGTTGGCCGGTTGCCCCGTCGGTCCAGCGGCGGTTAGAGGCGAGACTAAAGTTGGTTACGGCCGTACCGTCGGGCATATACCGCATTTCTGGGTCACCACCCAAATTCCCAACAACAATTATCTTTTGATACATGCAACACTCTCCTTAAAAATTTCATTTTGGCACGTAGTTACCTAAAGTAGAAACGCTTACAAACACTAAATAATATCACGTTTCAAGCATTTCAAAAACAGACAAATACAAGCCATTGCGCCCAGCTAAATACACTTGAGATTATAGCACAATTGTTCTAATTAATCAATCTGTTTTTCGCTTGAAAATAGCAAAAACTGTTGACGCATGAGGAGGAGTATGCTACCCTGTTGGCGTCTAATTCAGGAAACCTTATGATGATTGACTACATGGTTGCTCAACGATTACGAAATGAACAGCGGCACTTACTTGGTAGCCGTGTTTGTTGCGTTGCTGGGGCAACCTCATGGGTCGAATGAATTAAGAAATCAGATTTCTAAACGTCAGGCCACAGGTGCTTCAGCCCTGTGGCCTTTTTTGTTACTCAGCCACAGGAAACCCTGTGGTTTTTTTGTTTCACCAACTGCACAAACCGGCTCTTTACCCTAACGATTTGTGGAGGAAAAACGTGAAACATAATAAGTTAACAACAAAAAATCATAGCCCGCCTACCAGTTGGGATGATGTGGCTGCCTGGTATGATGGCTGGATGGGACAGCAAGGTGGCGAGTATCATCGGCAAGTGGCAATTCCAGCCTTGCTGAACCTGCTAGAACCTGAGGCAGGTGAGTCAGTGTTGGATATTGGTGCGGGACAGGGCGTCTTGGCAGCCTATTTGCAGGATGTGGGCATGGTGTATTTGGGTATTGAAGCCAGCCCAAAGCTGGTGCGGGTGGCTAGAAAGCGGCATCGTCAAGCCCGGTTTGTGCAGGGAGATGCACGAGCATTGGCTGTGGTTGATGGGGTTGAGCAGGACGGATTTGATACGGCCGTTTTCCTGCTCAGCATTCAAGACATGGACCCACTCGACACGGTGCTGCAAAATGCAGCTTGGGCGCTCAAGCCCAGTGGCCGCTTGGTGATTCTGATGACCCATCCTTGCTTCCGCATTCCCCGGCAAAGCGGCTGGGGCTGGGATGAACAGCGCAAGCTGCGCTTCCGGCGCATCGACCGCTACCTGACGACCCTGCACGTGCCCCTGCGGCCGAGCAGGCGCGGCAAAAGACACAGGACCAAAAGCTTTCACCGCCCTTTGCAAGCGTACATCAACGGACTGGCCGAGTGTGGTTTGCTGGTGGAGCGTGTACAGGAGATTCCGGTGAAGGATGTGGCCCAATTGGCCAACGGCCGTCTGAAAGCAGACAAGCGGGCCAGTGCTGAAATACCGTTATTCCTTGGCCTTCGCGCCCGGAAAGTTGAATAAGGAGAGGCGACCCGCCGGGTCGCCCTTACCAAGATGATTGTCATGAGAATAGAGTTTGTCATTACCCAAAATTGGAACCTCTTATTGTTAGCCAGCCCGGCAGCAGCGTCGGCGCTTGCCGAATAGCAGAGTGTGCCTGAGCGCTCTGCTGCTGTCGGGCAGTTTTAGGGTGACTCAGGGATTTTCACCGCAGGGTGTGCAGAGAACGCTGAGGATAAGTTTCTAAACTATAGGGATAACAAGATGAGGCAAAAAAAATGACAAAACAAACGAATGAGACAAACGGCCGTTACAATCCCCAGGCTGTCGAGAAAAAGTGGCGACCCATTTGGGAAGCGCAAAAACTGTACCAAACAGGCAATGACCCTGACAAGCCAGACTTCTACATTTTGGATTTCTTTCCCTATCCGTCCGGGGCTGGGCTGTCGGTGGGGCACGCTCGCAACTACGTGCCTACCTGCATCACCAGCCGTTACAAGCGGATGCAAGGCTACAACGTGTTGCATCCGATGGGCTGGGATGCTTTTGGCCTGCCCGCCGAAAATTACGCCATTAAACACCACATTCATCCCCGCGAAAGCACCAAGCTGTTCACCGATACCTACCGGCGGCAAATGAAGGAGATGGAATGTTCCTACGATTGGTCGCGAGAGATTAATTCTACCTTCCCCAATTATTACAAGTGGACGCAGTGGTTTTTCCTGCTGTTGCACAAGCGCGGGCTGGCTTACCGAGCGCTGGGCAGCCAGTGGTGGTGCCCCACCTGCCAAACGATTCTGGCTAACGAGCAGGTGGAGCAGGGGCTGTGCTGGCGCTGCGACAGCGAAGTTACTAAAAAGGAGCTGGCCCAGTGGTACTTCAAGATTACCGATTATGCCGACCGGCTGCTGGCCGATCTGGACACGGTAAGTTGGCCAGAAAATATCAAGACGATGCAGCGCAACTGGATCGGCCGTTCCGAAGGCACAGAAGTTGTTTTTAAGATTGAAAATCCGCAGATTACACAGATTTCGCAGATTAGAACGTTTACAACACGGGTGGATACGCTGTTTGGGGTGACGTTTATTGTCATTGCGCCGGAACATCCGCTGGTGGGGCAAATTGTGACGGATGCGCAGAAAACGGCCGTTTCCCGCTACACTGAGCAAGCCAAGCGCAAATCAGAAATTGACCGCACCTCGACCGAAAAAATGCAAACCGGGGTCTTCACTGGGGCCTATGCCACGCACCCACTGACGGGCCAGCCTGTGCCAATCTGGGTGGCCGATTACGTGCTGCCCGGCTACGGCAGTGGTGCGGTGATGGGGGTGCCTGCCCATGACAGCCGTGACTTCACCTTTGCCCAAACGTACGATCTGCCCATCGTGCCGGTAATTGAACCAGAGGATGGTGCTAAAGTGGAAGGCTGCTTTAGGGGTTACGGCCGTCTGATCAATTCAGGCCAATTCTCTGGACAATCTTCACAAGAGGCGATGGCGGAGATGACGGCCGTTCTGCAAGCTGAAGACAAAGGCCAGCCACAGGTAACCTACAAGCTGCGTGACTGGCTGATTTCGCGCCAGCGCTACTGGGGCGCGCCTATTCCCATCGTGCATTGTCCAGAATGCGGTCCGGTGCCCGTGCCGGAAGATGAGCTGCCTGTGCGGCTGCCTGAAACGGACAATTTTGCCCCGGCGGGCGACGGCCGTTCCCCCCTGGCCCACATCGAAGAATGGGTGACTACCAGTTGTCCACAATGTGGCGGCCCGGCGCAGCGGGAAACCGACACGATGGACGGCTTTGCCTGTTCCTCCTGGTATTTCCTG
>JBNKLQ010000012.1:0-40417 GCA_050292445.1 Promineifilaceae bacterium (SeqCode)
GCTCATTGCGCAATGTTACCAGGCTCGGGTTTTTCTCTGGTCTTCTCATCCTGATTCGGCCCGATGGGTTGGGCTTACTGTTGCTTTTTATAGTGGGCCTGCTGTTGACACCGGCCTCTACGGTTGATCGATTGCGGCAAGGAGGGCTGTTTCTGGGAACGGCCGTTCTTCCGCTACTCCCCTATTTTCTATTTAACTATTGGACCAGCGGCACCCTCTGGCCAAACACTCTGTATGCCAAACAGGTGGAGTATGCGGCTGTGCTGACTCAGCCATTCATCACCAGATTTGGCCAATTGCTTTATTTAAGTCTGGGTGGTCCAGCTTCAGGTTGGCGAGGAATCAGCAGTCCGCATTTGTTGCTGCTGCCAGGCTTAATTGTGGCCGCCTGGCAGGCGATTAAGGCAGATTGGGCGCAGCGGCGGTTGCTTTATTTGCTGCCGTTGTTCTGGGCTGGCGGGCATGTTGTTACCTATGCCTGGCGCTTGCCAGTGACGTTTCAACACGGCCGTTACCTCATGCCGATCATGCCAATTTGGGTACTATATGGGCTGGCCGGATGGGTACTAGTACTGTTATATAGTTCGTCAGAAAGTACCCGTACCTTGTGGCTAGGACAACAGGTAGCGCGCCTGTCTTTTACATTCATTATGCTGTTTTTCCTGTTGCAAGGGGCTTTAGCTTTTGCTACAGATGTAGCCATCGTCGAAGGGGAAATGGTGACCGTGGCAGAGTGGTTGGCAAACAACACTTCGCCCAGTGCCCTTGTTGCCTCTCATGATATTGGTGCGATTGGATATTTTGCGGAACGGCCGTTGTTAGACCTGGCGGGACTTATCTCACCTGAAGTCATCACCCTACTAAACAATGAAACCGCTTTAGCCGACTATATCTTAGGCAGCCAAGCACAATATCTGGTAACGGCACCTGGATGGCCTTATGCCCAAATTGCAAATCATCCATCTACTTTGCTGCGCTTTACCACGGACTTTGCAATTACCAGAGAACAGGGGCTAAATAATATGGCAGTTTACCAGTTGGCAGTACCGTAGTCCTGGTACCGTTTTAATTGAAACCTGTTATACTGAATTTACTCCTGTATTTTCAACAAACATCCACAATCCATCAAGCTAACAATGTTCAATACTTCTTATAGGTAAATTTAAGACTGGCTGCTTGTTCAAGTATGTAAAAAGGCAAATTTGTTCAAAATGTATTTGAAAAAGCGGGAAGGTTTGAAATTTTAGAGAAGCGATTCTCCTGCTTTTGCACAAATTAAGGATTTTTCGCAGGAAAAAATACAGAGCGAGGTAAAAAATTGTGACAGAACAAACCGAATTACTTATTGTTGATGACCATCCCGTTTTCCGCCAGGGTTTGCGTGACGTCCTGGAAACTGATTCCCGTATGAAGGTGATTGGTGAAGCGGCAGACGGTGAAGTTGCCATTGAAATGGCTTACGAAGTGAATCCAGAAGTTATCTTGATGGATATTAATCTTCCCACCATTAATGGGCTGCAAGTGACTCGCAAGATTAAGGCACAGTTGCCAGATGTTAAAGTGATCATGATCACTGGTTATGACGATGCTGAACAGGTTTTCCATGCCATTCGTGCCGGTGCTTCTGCTTATTGCCCCAAGGATATTACGCCTGAGGCGTTGATCAACATCATTCATACCGTGCGTGAAGGCAACTATTACGTCGAAGAAAAGACAATGACGTATGATGAGTTGATGAATTGGGTAGAGCAGCGAATCGGCCGTTTCAGCGGTCCGCTGATCAGTGATTCAGAAGATTTGTTTGTGCCGCTGTCTCCGCGTGAAATGGAAATTTTGGAGCATGTAACGCGGGGCTTGAGCAATAAAGAAATTGCGTATAAACTAGGGATCAGTCATCAAACTGTTAAAAACCACATGACCGCCATTTTGCGCAAACTGCGAGTGGACGATCGCACGCAAGCGGCCGTTTATGCGCTGCGGCATGGCTGGGTTCGTTTGGAGGGCTCTCGCTAACCCAACAATCCCGAGGAAAATATTTCATGGTAGACACAGCTGGAATGGAAAATGAATTCTCACTGGCATCTTTTTTGGAAGAAACGCACGAAGGTTACGAGCAAACCCAAAGAGACCTTAAAGAGATCGACATTCTAATTAAACAAAGTGCGGCTGAAGTGGAGCGCCTAGCCCAGCGCAACTCACAGGTTACCGCTTATACGCGCCAACTACAGACGAACTTTGAGACGCTGCCGCGCGAAGATATTAAAGAAGCATACGAAGCAATGAATGATGTGCAGCAGCGTCTGTTTACCATGCGAGGCCAATTAGAAAAGCTGCAAAGTGATCAGCGTAATTTGGAGCGGCTGGCTGAATTCCAGAGGAAAATGATCGAGCTAATGGATGGATCAAACCCTCTGCCTACGCCTGGTGGTCGTCGTCGTGGCGTGGACCAGCCAAACGTGATTCGCGTTATTCAAACGGAAGAGGCGGTACGGCAGGGTCTAGTACGTAAGATGCATGACAGTGTCGCTTCTTCCATTAGCAATTTCATTTTACAGGCTGAGATTTGTCAGCGTTTTTTTGATGTGAATCCAGATCGTGCCCGCACTGAGCTTAATGCACTCAAAAGTTCAGCAGGCACTACTTTTAGCAATGTCAAGGATTTCATCTTCGACTTGCGCCCCATGATGTTAGATGATTTAGGCGTCATTCCTACGCTACGCCGTTATGCTGAATCGTTTCAAGAAAAGAATGGAGTTCCTGTGCCTATTACGGTAACGGGTGTGGAACGCCGGTTAGAGAGTCACATTGAGGTCACCGTCTTTCGCAATGTGCAGGAACTATTGCAAAATGCAATGAGCCATGCTCAGGCAACCCAAATACAAATACAAGTGGATATGGGGCAAGAGCAAGTAACGGCCGTTGTCGAGGATAATGGCAGTGGCTTTAATGTTGATGATACCCTTAACGGAAACAACAAAACTATAGGCTTGGCGACGTTGAGAGAAAGAACAGAAATGCTTGGCGGTGAATTAAACATTCACAGTAATATAGGCCAGGGCACCCGCATTGAGTTTTCCATTCCCATAACTGATGAAGCCAGTAACTAAAGATAAAGAAAAATAAGCATCTCTCCTATTGTTAACTTGACAGAGAAAAAGAATAATTGGTACCCTACAGGAAGCATTAAACAAATAATGTGGTTAGGGAATGTATATCTTGGATACGGCCGTTTATTACTATCCAGAACTAAAAACGGTTAAACCCAAGTAATGCATACTGTAAGGTACTAGGACTACCTTAGAGGTAATTCGCCAGTAATCATAGCAAAGAAGCAAACATCGAAACAAAATAAAGTACCACAATCCTATTGTGATAATTACTGGAAAACATTAAGCTAATAAGCATAAATTTGTAACACAATTTGTGATTTGAATCTGTAAACTTGATAAGGAGGTTTGCACAGATGTTATTCTTACACCGTGAAGATGGTCAGGGCTTGGTAGAATATGCATTGGTATTGGTCCTCGTGGCTGTTGTCGTAATTGCTATTCTGACTCTGCTCGGTCCGCAAATTGGTAATGTTTTTAGCCGCATCGTTAATGGTCTCAGTGCCTAATAATTGGCAATATTCATTTTAAGACATATTCGTTGTTTGTTTTTTTGAGACCTGAGCCCTATCGTCCTGATAGGGCTCGATTTTTTTATATTGTTCTTGGCTGTTTCTTGCATTCTATAGGTCGACTTCCCCTATTGACATTGTTATGGATCATAGTATGATGGTCTAAATTCCTACTTTAGGGCATAATATTATGTATATATAGAGTCTTGTTATTCCTCAACTTCTCATTAATGAAAATTTCTTTGGAGAAAAAGAATTTTATAATAAACTGTATACAATTCACAGTTTATAATGACGTAATTTAAAAACTCTTTGGATAAATAATGGCAGGAAACATTCGAGTACTGATTGTAGATGATCTCCCAGAAACAAGGGAAAATGTTCGAAAACTTCTTCAGTTTGAATCGGACATAGAAGTAATTGGCCAAGCCGGCACAGGTGAAGAAGCTGTCCAAATGGCCAAAGACCATCAGCCAGACATAATCTTGATGGACATTAATATGCCGGGTATTGACGGCATTGGTGCCAGCCAACAGATTACAGAATCTGTACCATCGGTTCAAATTATTATTATGTCTGTGCAAAGCGACCCCAACTATCTGCGCCGTGCAATGATGGCTGGGGCGCGTGATTTTTTGACGAAACCGTTCGGCGGAGATGAATTAGTTGCGGCAATCCGTAGAGTGCATGACAAGCGCCCTGCAATAAACACACCACCGGCACGCCAAGCTCGGCAGAGCGTTGGTGATACCCCCGTAGAACCCATGACTTTGCCGGAAGGCAATGTGATAGCTGTCTATAGTCCTAAAGGAGGGGCTGGTTGCACAACGGTTGCCATTAATTTGGCTGTGGCTTTGTCCCGAAGAGGACGAAGAACTATTTTGGTCGATGGCAGCTTGCAATTTGGTGATGTTTCTGTCATGCTAAACATGAAAGCTGTAACAAGTATTGCCGATCTAAGTGACCGAGGTAATGAACTTGATCAAGATTTGATCAGCAGTATCTCCCAAGTACACCGCAGCAACCTGAATGTTTTATTAGCTCCGCCCAGGCCAGAAATGGCAGATGTAGTTACTGAAGAAATCATTAAACAGTTACTTGCGGCCTTGAAGGAGTCCTTTGACTTCATTATCGTAGACACAACGACATACTTGAGCGAAAAAACACTAGCAGTTTTAGATTTAGCAGATCGTATTGTGTTGATTGCTCAGCAGAATTTGTCTAGTTTAAAGAACGTTAGCCGATTCTTTGATTTGGCAGAGAGCTTGGAATACGAAACACTGAAAGTATGGTTAGTCGTTAATCGGGCAAAGAGCAAACAAGGTAAAGGTATTTCTGTTCATGATGTGGGCAAAGCTCTGAAGCGCCCAATTTATGGCACTATTCCAGATGATGAAATAACCGTGACAGATGCCTCGAATCAGGGCATTCCTATGGTGATGGGTGAACATCAAAAGAAAAATATAAGTTTGGCCATCATAAAAATTGCGGATCAAATTGCAAAAGAGCTGATGGATGGCAAAGCACCCGTTAGTAACAACAAAGCTGAAGCAGAAAAGCCGAGTGGTTTATTTGGTCGGCTTTTTAGCCGTCGTGAAAAGGCTGGAGGTTAATTGTGTCTCTTTTAAAACGCATTGAGAGAAACCAAGACTCAACAACTCAAGCAGAACCTTCAAAATTACAGGAGCTTAGAGTAAAACGTGCTTCTCCAGCGGTTGGTTCTCGTGATGCCTATGTGGATTTAAAAAACCGCATTCAGCAGCGATTAATTGCCGAACTTGATCCCAGTATGGATATCACTCAAACGGCCGAAGTTCGGATGACCATTCAAGAGATGTTTGAATCTATGCTGGCTGAAGAGAGCATCGTCTTAACACGAAATGAAAAACGTCGTTTGTTTGAGGCAATTGTGGCCGAAATTTTAGGGTTTGGGCCACTTGAGCAATTCTTACATATGGACGGCGTTACAGAAATCATGGTAAATGGCCCTAAAAACGTTTACGTTGAGCGTAGTGGGAAAATTCAACGTGTTAACGTGACATTTGAAGACAATGACCATTTGCTGCGTATTATTGACCGCATCGTGGCCCCATTGGGGCGGCGTATTGACGAAGGTTCGCCAATGGTTGACGCGCGTTTACCTGATGGCTCCCGTGTTAATGCAGTCATTCCACCTATTTCGCTTAATGGTGCTTCACTGACGATTCGTATTTTCTCCAAGATTCCATTTACGGTTGAAAACATTATTGAATTTGGCAGTATTACCGTTGAAGCAGTTGAGTTCTTGAAAGCGTGCGTTATTTCTAAACTCAATGTGATGATTTCTGGTGGTACCGGTTCTGGCAAAACGACATTGCTAAATATTTTGTCTGGATTTATTCCAGATGAAGAGCGAATTGTAACCATCGAAAACGCGGCAGAATTGCAGCTACGCCAGGACCATGTAGTGACATTGGAGTCACGCAATGCCAATGTTGAAGGGCGCGGCGCTGTAACAATTCAGGATTTGGTAATTAACTCACTGCGTATGCGCCCCGACCGCATTATTGTAGGAGAGGTGCGTGGTGGGGAAGCCTTGGACATGTTGCAGGCCATGAATACGGGTCATGATGGTAGCCTGGCAACGGGCCATGCGAACAGTCCGCGGGATATGTTGTCGCGTTTGGAAACGATGGTTTTGATGGCTGGTATGGATTTGCCCGTCAGGGCTATTCGGGAGCAGATTGCGGCTGCTATTCACCTGGTTGTGCATCAGGATCGTATGCGTGATGGGTCTCGTAAAGTTACATCTATTGCTGAGATTCAGGGTATGGAAGGTGATGTTATTACAACATCGGAAATCTTCCGTTTTGAGCAGACGAATATTGAGAATGGTAAAGTGATTGGGCGTTTGCGTCCGACAGGTTTACGGCCGAAATTTATGTGGAAGATTCAGGAATCTGGCATCATGTTGCCACCTTCTATCTTTGGTATTGGCAGTCGCCGCCGTTAGCCTCATTTCTTGGCGTAATGCTTTAGGAGCGTGCTTATGTCTCCATTAATTATCATTGCAGGGGCCTTTGCTGTTTTGTTGATGCTTGGTGCCGGAATCGCAATTGTCGTTACCGGTAACCAAAGCGCTGTTGATGAGCGATTAGAGCAGTTTGTTGGCTCAGCAACGGTTGTTGATTTGCCAGAAACTATTGTTGATGACGATGGTCCTGATGTTGCAGATCGATTGGATAAAGCTTTATCGGGGCGCAATTTCTTTGAGCCAATTCGTGAGCGTATTTCCAGGGCGGATGCCAAGCTACGCGTTAGCGAATATGTAACTCTTGTCATTATTAGTGGTTTGGGAGTCGGGATTGTTGGGTATTTTTTGCCGCAGCAAAATTCAATAGTTATTGCGATTCTTGCTGGTTTTATTGGGCTTAGGATCCCTCGCTTTTACATCCGCACAATGGCTAAGAAGCGTATGCAGACCTTTGATGCTCAGTTGAGCGATACGTTAAATTTATGGGTGAATGCGCTACGCTCTGGATATAGTGTTTTGCAATCAATGGAAGCTATCGCTACAGAACTTCCGCCGCCAGTTTCGGCAGAATTTGAGCGGGTTGTTCAGGAAGTGCGATTGGGGTTGAGTGTAGAGCAGGCATTGGCGAATATGTATCGGCGAGTGCCCAGCGAAGATTTGGATTTGGTAATTACGGCCGTAAATATTCAACGTGAAGTAGGTGGTAATCTGGCTGAAGTGTTGGATACCATTAGCTATACTATTCGTGAACGAGTGCGTATTAAGGGTGAGATTCGTACGTTAACGGCCCAAGGGCGCGTTTCTGGTTGGATCATTAGTTTGCTCCCTGTTGTTCTGGGGTTTATCCTTTATTTGATTAATCCTGAATATGTGTCTGAGTTGTGGGTTAAAGAAGACCCGTGGATACTTCCGCAGATAATCCCCTGTGGGTGGGTTGTTTTGGCCTTTAGCGGCATTATGATTGGCGCTGGTGCGTATGCTATTAGCAAAATTGTGGACATTGAAGTGTAACGGCCGTTTCCATAGACAATTGATAAAGTTGGAGAACAGTTAATATGTCACCATTAATGTTACTCGTCATCGTGGTTTTGGCCCTTTTACTCATGGGGGGCAGTGTCCTGCTGCTGCGGCGCTCAGAAGATGATCCGCTGGCCGTGCGTATTGATGAATTTGCAGCCAGAGAAGAGATCGTTTCCATCGAAGAAATTGAACTGTCGCTGCCTTTTTCAGATCGTGTTTTTGTCCCGATGATTCGTCGTGTTAGCGAATTTCTGGTGCGCTTTACGCCCCAGAAAACGCTGGAAAGCACAACCCGGCTGCTAGAACTGGCTGGTAATCCGCGCAATATGCGGGCGGCTGAGTTTATTGTGGTGCGTGGCGTTTTTACTGTTTTCTTTGCGGCGCTTGTTTTTCTGATGATGTCTCGCCTGGGGAGCGCAGAAATTGGCAAACGGCTGCTTTATACGTTAGGTGCGGCCGTTTTAGGCTGGTACTTACCCTTCATGTTGCTACGCTCTATGGTGGATCGCCGCAAAGATGCCATCATCAAAAAATTGCCGGATGCGCTGGATTTGATGACAATTTGTGTGGATGCTGGCTTGACATTTAATGCGTCCATGCAAAAAGTAGATGAGAAATGGGATGATCCATTGGCCAATGAGTTTGGCCGCGTGATTCATGAGATGCAGCTTGGTAAATCTCGCCGTCAAGCGCTGCGCGACATGTCTGACCGGATGGATGTGCCCGATGTGACCAGCTTTATTGCGGCCGTTTTGCAGGCAGACCAGCTTGGTGTGGGTATTGGTAAGATTTTACGTATCCAGTCAGAGCAAATGCGGGTACGGCGGCGGCAACGGGCTGAAGAGAAGGCACAGCAAGCACCAGTTAAAATGCTGTTCCCCATGGTGTTCCTGATCTTTCCCTCTATCTTTGTTGTGCTGTTAGGTCCTGCTGGATTCCAGATGTTGCGCAGTGACTCGTTGGGCGGCGTTACCGGATAAGATTTGAGACAAACGGCGCAATTTTGAAAGATTGCTGCCTGATTTATTAACAGCTTTTAAATAAGGTCAAGCAGTCATTGGCTGAAAAGATTCACTTGCCAGTCTTGACCTGGCGTAGTCGTGCTAGAGGGCTGGCAGATTCCCTCCTTAATTTTGTTTTCCCCCCTGTTTGTGGCGCTTGCAAAAAAGCAGGCTCGTTAATTTGCGAAGAGTGCCAAAATCAACTGCAATGGGTGCGGGCACCACTTTGTGATCGCTGTGGCAGGCCTGTGTCTAGGCCGACTGATTGCTGTTCGGTTTGCCAGGAACGGCCGTTGCCCCTTAAACAAATTCGTGCAGCCGTTCTTTTTGCCCATCCCGTCTCCAAACTGATTCACAACCTGAAATACAATGGTGCTTTTGCCCTGGCTAAACCACTGGCCCAAATGATGGCTGATGCCTGGTCAACCTGGCACATGCCGGTAGATTTGGTCCTGCCCATTCCGCTACATGCTGAACGTGAGCGCAAAAGAGGGTACAATCAATCTACCTTGCTTACGCGCGACTTTTGTAAGATAGTCACTTTGCCCTACGCTGAAAACGGCCTGCAAAGAACGCGATTTACCACGCCACAGGTAGGTTTAACGGCCGTTGAGCGGCTAAAAAACGTGCAGGATGCATTTGTGACAAAAGCAGATGTAGCGGGTAAGCATATCCTTTTAATTGACGATGTTTGTACAACAGGGGCAACAATGGCTGCCGCAGCCAGCGCCCTCTTTGCCGCTGGAGCGCACGCTGTTTCCGGTTATTGTGTGGCTCGTGCAATTTAGCACAAGATGGTAAGCGCTTATTCACTTTAATTATTAAACCATTTCTCGTATGATAGAGGTGTGTATGTAAAAGCGGGAAGCTATCAAACATAGCTCAGACCAGAACGCCGCTTTTACTTGAGCAAATCACAGTGAAGCCAGCTATTTATTCTGCAAAACTTTCTGCGATTTGCTAAACAACCAGAAGTTCTTTTCTTAAACAAAGGGAGATTAGACAATGGAACTATCAGTTAACGGCCGTAACATGGAAGTCACGACAAGATTACGCAACTATGTAGAAAAGAAAACAGGGAAACTTGATAGATATATGCCCAATCTGGCTGAAGTACACGTTGACCTTTCCGAAACAAATGCCCGCAGCGCCGTTGAACGTCAGGTTGCCCAAATCACAATCCGCGATAAACGAGGCACCATCCTGCGCGCCGAAGAGCGCAGCAACGACATGTTTGCCTCCATTGATGCTGTGGTCGATAAACTTTACCGTCAAATTAGCCGCTATCGGGGCAAACGGCAGCGTAAATGGCGGGGAGGCAATGGCAATAACGAAGAGTTCATCATGGGCGAGCCGTTGCCCCTGGAAGAAGAACTAGCTGAGTCAGATGAGCCAGCCATTGTCCGTACCAAAAAATTTACCATGCGGCCGATGAGTACTGAAGAAGCGCTTGATCAAATCGAGCTGCTTGGCCACGATTTTTTTGTCTTTTACAATGCGGATGAACAAGCCGTCAACGTGCTTTACCGACGGCGTGATAATGATTACGGGTTGCTCCAGCCCGACATGGATTAACAACCAAACGAAACGCTCCGAAAGTAAAAACGTGCTTTCGGAGCGTTTTCTTTTTCCTCTAAAAAAATGTCACGACCCCATATTCTTGTTGTGTGTACAGCCAATATTTGCCGCTCGCCTGTGGCTGAGATTTTGTTGCGTACCAAACTCAGTGCTGTTGGCCTGGCTGACTGGACTGTTTCTTCTGCCGGAACCTGGGCAGAGCCAAACCATACGGCTGCACCGTTCAGTATTGCTCTGATGGCTGAACGCGGACTGGATATTCGTGCGCACCGTTCGCAGCCGGTGACAGAACAATTGATGCAACAGGCTGATTTGGTCCTTTGCCTGGAAACAGGCCACGCTAAAACCTTGCGGCGGGATTTTCCGGCACAACAGTACAAAATTTTTACCATTCGGCAAATGGTAGGCAAGCGGGGCAGCGTGCGCGACCCATATGGTGGGTCGCGGCGACAGTATGAGCGTATGGTAGACGAGGTGAACGCGCTAATTGAACAGGGATTTCCGCGCATCCAAGTACTGGCGCAGGAAAACCTCCAGAGAAGGGACGAGAATGGATCGAGCTGAGCTAGTAACTTATTTAGACAATTATCTGCGCATTGCTGAAATTGCCGACTATGGGCCACAAGGTTTGCAGGTGGAAACAGTCAATACGGAAGTGAAGCGCATTGCGTTGGCTGTAGATGTGTCACCGGTGATTATTGAAACGGCCGTTTCCTACCAGGCCGATATGCTCTTAGTGCATCATGGCGTTCTGTGGCGGCAAGTGGAGCGAATCGCTGGGCCGCTAGGTGAGCGCGTGCGGCAGATGATGGCCCACGGGCTGAATCTGTACGCTGCCCATCTGCCGCTAGATGCCCATCCTGAAGTGGGTAACAATGCCGTGCTGGCCCGCATGTTTGGCGTTACAGACGTGGATTGGTGGTATTCACCCACCAACGTACCCATCGCCGTGGTCGGTGATCTGCCCGCCCAGCCCCGCCTGGATGAGCTGGTGCACAAGATTAACAGCCAGCTGAACTCCGAGGCCGCCGTGCTGGCTCATGGTCCGACGCAGGTGCAACGGTTGGCGATTCTTTCCGGCTTTGGCGCAGACAAGGTTGCTGAGGCGAAAGCGTTGGGTGCCGACACCTTCTTGACCGGCGAAACGTCCCATGCTAACTATTGGGCCGCCTCTGATTATGGCCTGAACGTTATTTTTGCCGGACATTACGCCACCGAAACGGTGGGTGTGCAGGCGTTGGGTGCCCATCTAACCGAAAAATTTGGCGTGGAAACGCGCTTTTTTGATTTCCCCACTGCTATGTAGGTCAATTTCACAAAATTGACCTACTTTTAGGAGAATTCCTGTGACTGACAAAGCAATTGCCTGGATTGATGATGAGATTGCTACCCTGAAAGAGGCTGGCTTGTTTAACCGCATTCGCACCATCGAGTCGCCAATGGATGGCCATGTAACGATTGACGGCCGTTCCTTACTCAACTTTTGTGCCAATAATTATCTAGGACTGGCCAATCATCCCCGGCTGCGAACGGCCGTTAAAGAAGCCGTTGATAAATACGGGGTGGGGCCAGGGGCTGTGCGTACCATTGCTGGGACGATGTCGCTACACATTGCGCTGGAAGAGCGCTTGGCAGCCTTTAAGCGGGCCGAGGCCTGCATTACCCTGCAAAGTGGCTTCACGGCCAATTTAGCCACGATTCCGGCGCTGGTGGGTCGGGGAGACGTCATCTTTTCTGACGAATTGAACCACGCCAGCATTATCGACGGCTCTCGACTGAGCCGAGCCAACATTGTGCGCTACGCTCACAACAACGTTGATGACCTGCGTAAAAAGATTGCTGAGACGACTGAATACGGCCGTCGCCTTATTGTTACCGACGGTGTGTTTAGCATGGATGGCGATATTGCTCCGCTGGACAAAATTTGCGAGGTGGCTGAAGAACACGACATCTTGCTCATGGTGGATGACGCGCACGGTGAAGGTGTTCTGGGCGAAGGTGGGCGTGGCATTGTGGACCATTTTGGGCTGCACGGCCGTGTGGATGTTGAAGTTGGTACCCTCAGCAAAGCATTTGGCGTAATGGGTGGTTTGGTGGCTGGCAAACAGGCCATCATTGACTGGCTGCGGCAGCGGGGACGGCCGTTCCTCTTTTCCAGCGCCTTAACTGTGCCCGATACGGCCGCTTGCCTGGCGGCCGTTGAGCTGCTGCAAGAATCTACCGAACTGGTGGATCGTCTGTGGAGTAACGCAGCGCTTTTCAAGAAAGAGATGCAGGCAATGGGCTTCAACACCGGCGTGACCCAGACGCCTATCGTGCCCGTGATGCTGGGCGAAGCAACGCTGGCCCAGAAGTTTAGCCAACGGCTCTTTGAAGAGGGTGTCTTTGCTATGGCTATTGGTTATCCTACCGTGCCACAGGGCAAAGCGCGCATTCGCGTCATGAATTCTGCTGCGCATAGTCACGATGATTTAGAGGTTGCCCTGGATGTGTTTGGCCGTGTGGGCAAAGAACTTGGTGTCATTTAGCCTGCGTCAACAAATGCGCCTGGCTTGACTTACTGAGTAAAACTAAGCCTTCTTGTGAAGGTAGGAATCCACTCTGGTGGAAATGATGGATACCCGCCTTCGCGGTGCCTATTTTATAATGGCAAAAAAGCCCTGGTAGATTAATAAAAATCTGCCAGGGCTTTGTCTTGCCTATTTTGGAGAAACCCAGATTGCTAAACCTCGATGCTGCGTAAGTGGAGAGTTTGCAGAAATTTCTGCCGAAGTTCGGGGAAGGTAAGCAGTTTTTGGAAGATGGATGGATAGCGTGAACCAATATCTTCCCCCTTATAGGCGGAATCCGCTACCTGTACTAGCCAATCAAAATCGGTGGGGGTCAGGGTGGTTCCGTAGCCCCGAACCTGATCTAGCAATTCCAGGAAAGTATCTCCAGCTTCTGGCCAGGCATTGAGGTTTTTCAATTGGTGCCTTAATGTTTGGATGCTCTCATCTTGGCTGGAAGCGCTATCAGACGATCCGGCTAAATTGGATTGACTAGACTCGTAAGGTTTAGTTGTTTGCCAAAGTCTCGTTTCTGTAAAATGGCTCACCCGTTGCTCCTGTTCAACCCACTTAATATTTTCATGGGCACTACGCTGACCTTATAAAAATTCAGTTATGCGAGCATGACCCGTCATAAAAGAAAAGAACACGGCCGTTTCAAATCTCTTTAAAAGCTGCAGTGAAACGACCGTTGCCTACACTATAGCAAATTAGCGGGGGGAATGGGCATAGGAATACTTGGCTAGGAGGGTATGCCGCTAAATTGTGTTATCCAACCAGGACTCAGACAGTAAATTTTTGTCCCAGTTGGGGTACGAATACATTAGCAAATTCTTGTTCTTGGCGCAAGGCATCGGCAAAAGCCAGGGAAGCCTCTTCTTCGCCATGCACAATGAAGGTGTGAGACGGCCGTTTCTGCAAGTGCCCTGTCCATTCCAGCAGCTCAGCCCGGTCGGCATGGGCGCTAAGTCCGTTGATGGTGGCCACTTTAGCTTTAAGCTGATACTCCTCACCAAAAATGCGAATTTTGGGTTGTTTTTCCACAATACGCCGACCCAACGTGTGTGGCGCTTGCCAGCCCACAATCAAAACAGTGTTACGCGGGTCTTCTACATTGTTTTTGAGGTGGTGCAGAATACGACCCGCTTCAGCCATGCCGCTGGCACTAATGATAATGGCCGGCTCACGCAAAAAGTTGAGTTCCTTGGATTCGCTGGTAGCGCGTGTATAGCGCATCATGTCGAAGCCGAAGGGATCGTTGTTATGGTTGTGGGCCAGGAACTCATGGGTTTCTTCATCGTAGGCTTCTGGATGTAGCCGGTAGATGCCGGTGGCGTCGATGGCCAGCGGGCTGTCTACATAGACGGGCAGCTTGGGCGGGATGTCGCGGGACTCCACCAACTGATGCAGGCGATAAACAAGCTCCTGGGTGCGTCCCACGGCAAAGGCAGGCACAATGAGCTTGCCACCCCGCTGGAACGTTTCGTTAACGATTTTTTCCAGCTTGTCGGTGGCTTCGTCAATATGTTCATGATAGCGGTTACCATAGGTGCTTTCGATGAGCAGCACATCGGCGCTATCCAGGAAGGCTGGGTCGCGTAAAATGGGGCGGTTGGGGCGGCCTACATCGCCGCTAAACACTAAGCGCACATCGCGCCCTGTTTCCTGGTCGGCAATGTCCAGTACCACTATGGCGGAGCCAAGAATATGCCCGGCATCGTAAAATGTAAGGATGATATTGGGGGTAAGTTTATACGGCCGTTCATACCCAATCCCAATAAAGTTTTTTAGACTTTCTACCGCATCTTCCATGGTGTAGATGGGTTGCAGTGGCGGCAGCCCTTGCCGTTCGCGCTTTTTATTCACATATTCGATGTCGTACTGCTGAATTTTGGCACTGTCGCGCAGCATAATGGCACACAAGTCGCGCGTGGCGTAGGTGCAGACAATATCACCCGTGAAGCCGCTTTTTACCAGATTGGGGATATTGCCGCTGTGGTCAATATGGGCATGGGAAAGGACCAGGATGTCCACTTCGGCGGCATTAAAGGGCAGATTTTGGTTACGACTGTAGCTTTCTTTACGCGAACCCTGGTACAGGCCGCAATCCAACAATATTTTGAGGCCGTTCACTTCTACAAGGTGCTGGGAACCGGTTACAGTGCGCACTGCGCCGTGAAACGTAATCTCCATTATTTTCTCCTTTCTGGAAGCCATAGAGTTCACCGCGATTTAAGAGATTTGTCTTAAATTCTCTGCTGTCTCTTTTACTCTGTGGCTTTTTAGGTGTTGGACAGGACGGTCAGAATAGACTTGGCGTAAGTTTTATACCGCCAAGGGCCTACTTCATCAATCTGGGCTAACTGGGTCTCGTTTTGCGGATTTTTTAGGGCGATGGCCCACAGAGCATCCTTGCTGATGATGACATCTGATTCCACACCGCGTTGGCTGGCGGTGTTTTTGCGCCAGGTGTGCAGCTTGTCGTACCGGTTCATGGCATCTTCGGGGGGGCGCTGGTTGCGTTTGGGGAAGGGGGGATGGGGGGCGTTCAGCCCGTCGGCAATAATTTTGAGCACCTGACGGCCGTATCGCCGGGTTTGTCCTGCGGTCATGCCGTACACATCGCGTAAGGTAGACAGGTTGGTTGGTGTCGTTTGGGCCAGCTCTATGAGTGTCTTATCGTGGAAAATTTTGAACAGGGGCCGATTGCGCAGCCGGGCTTCCTGGTCACGGTAGATAGCTAGCGCTTTTAGTACGGCCTGCTGCTGCCGCGACAAATCATACGCGCCGCTGATCGACCAAAAATCGTTGTCGGGGTCAAATTCATTGTCGCTGAGTTTGACATGGGTCTGATCCGCGAAGGTTTCGGCCGCTTCTTCCAGCCGTCCGGCGGCGGCCAGCTCTTTTTCAAGATGGTCACGCAGTTGGAGTAGATGGTGGGTATCTAATTGGGCATAGACAAGCTGTTCAGGGGACAACGGCCGTTTGCACCAATTCGACTTTTGGTACCGTTTGTTTAGCTTAATGCCGTACACTTCTTCCAACATACTGGCCAGACCATAGCGTGGATAGCCTAAAATGCGGGCGGCCCACATCGTGTCGAACAAATTTTGCAGCTGCCAATCAAACTGCCGCTTGAGCAAAGTAAGATCATATTCAGCAGCGTGGAACACTTTTTCTATCTGTGGGTCTTGGATAATGTCACCCAGGCCGCTTAAGTTCCGCACGCCCAAAGGGTCGATAATATAATCTTGCCCAGGGATGGTAATTTGGACGAGGCACACTTCTTCGCGGTAAGCGTACATACTGTTGGCTTCTAAATCGATGGCTAAACGAGATTCTGCCTGTAGTTTTTCCAAACAAAGGTGCCAATCGGACTGCGTTGTAATGAGTTTATGTGGCGGTAATTTCACAAAGATGCTCCGTTGAAAAGTCCAAAAACATGACCCCCATTATAGCATTTTGGTCAAGCAGGTGGGTCTGGCTGCTAGAGGGTTCTCATTTTTACGCGATGGGTTTGGCGGCGGCAATGGTATTTAGGCGCTATGTTTTAAAACGGCCGTTTCGTACCAGGCCCAAAAGCGCCGCACCCCTTCTTCAACCGAGATTTGGGGATTGTAGCCCAGCAGACGACGGGCTTTGCTAATGTCGGCCTCGTTTCTTACAAAATCAGCGGCCAGGCGCGGTCGGCGAAAAACATTGGCCGGTTGGCCACCCAATGCCTCTATAAGACGCACAAAATCCGCAAGCAGCGTTGGTTCACCGCGTCCCAGGTTAATGATCTCATATCCTAACGGCCTATCCAACGCCGCTACCACACCATCAGTAATGTCATCAACGTAGGTCCAGTCGCGGTACATCTCTCCGTTGTCGTACAGGGGAATCTGAATGCCTTTGGCCACGCTTTCCGCTACTAGGTAGGCCATCATGTCGGGACGGCCGTTTGGCCCATAGACGGTGAAAAAGCGAACGGCCGTAAAGTTCAGCCCGAACAGATGATGATAAGCATGACCCAAAATCTCGGCAGCGCGTTTGGCGGCGGCGTATGGTTGCAATGGCCGGTCGCATGGGTCTGTTTCGACAAACGGAATTTGGGTGGTGTTGCCGTAAACAGAAGAGGTAGAAGCCATCACAAAGTTTGGCATATTGCCAGCAGCGCGAGCGGCATCCAGCAAGTTTTGCGTGCCGTTCAGATTCACTTCCACGTACAAATCCGGGTACTGCACCGCGTTGCGCACCCCGGCCATTGCTGCCAGATGAGCTACAGCCTCAAATTTCTCGTTGGCGAACAGCTCAAACATGGCCTGTCGCTGGCGAATATCTTGCTCCACCATGCGGAAGTTAGGGTAGGTGGCTAATCGCTGTGCATTCGCGCGCTTTTTGGCAGGATCATAATAATCGTTGAAGTTGTCTAACCCTACAACATTATTGCCCCGTTCGGCTAATTTTTCGGCTAAATTACTACCAATGAATCCGGCTGCGCCGGTGACTAATACTTTCATAATTGCACACTTTTACCCCCTCCCTCACCCTCCCCATTCCAGGGGGAGGGCTGGGGTGAGGGTAGGTTTAGATTTGTGACGGCCGTATATCCTGCACCATCAATTGTAAATTACGATTACCACGCCACTCATTGACGCTGATGCTGTAAACCAGATCGACGGTTTGTGGCAGATGGCTTGCCCACTCACCCTGGCGAAAAGCGATGGCACCAATCTCCCGGTAGCCGGTGATGCCGCCTGCGGCCAAGGTCAGCTGCAAATGTGCGCCTCCCTGTCCTACAGCCCGATGATGGATCACTTCCACGTCCCGGCTCAGGAACACTGGCTGTGGATTGGCCGCGCCAGTTGGTTCCAACTGCTGCAAATGTTCAAACATTGCCCAATCAACTTCGTCTAGCTCAATTTCAGCATCAATGGTCAGGGTGGGGATCAAGTCCACATCGCGCAGCTTACGTTCGGCTACGTCGCTGATTCGGCTGAGAAATTCGGGCAGGTTGGCATTGCGCACGGTGAATCCGGCGGCCTGCGCATGACCGCCGTGCCGCACCAGCAAATCGGCTACCTCATCTAAGGCATCGGTAATGTGAAATTTGTCGATGGAGCGGCAGGAGCCACGGCTCTCTTCCTCGCCCTGTTCCATAACGATGGCGGGACGGTAATGTTTCTCGGCCAGGCGGCTGGCCACCAGCCCCACCACGCCAGAAACAAACTCTGTGTCGGCGGCGATGAGAATGGGGGCGTCTGGCTCTACCATGCCTTCGGCTTTGCTGCTGAGTTCGGCCGTGAGCTGCTGACGTTTGCGGTTGAGCTTATCCAGCTCGTCAGCGTAGCGGTTGGCATCCTGGCTGTTGTTGGCCGCCAGCAGGCGGGCGGCGCTGTAAGCGTGGGCCAGGCGTCCGGCGGCGTTGATGCGCGGCCCGATGCCAAAGGCGATGGATTCAGCGGTGAGGTTGCCGGGGGTGAGGCGGGCGGCGCGAGCAATGGCGGCAATGCCAGCCCGCTTGGAATTGTTGAGCGATTGCAGCCCCTCGATAACGAGCTTGCGGTTTTCTTTAAGCAGCGGGGCCAAGTCGGCTACGGTGCCAATCGCTACCAGATCGAGTAAATCGGCTTCGTCAAAAGAAGCGCGGTCGGAGCGGGACTGCTTGAGCGCCTGGGCCAGCTTAAAGGCAATACCCACGCCAGCCAGCATGTCATCGGGATACGTTGAGTCAGGGCGCTTGGGGTTGATTACGGCCGTTCCCGGCGGCATCTTCGGCCCCAAACTGTGGTGATCGGTGATGATCATCTCCAGGCCAATTTGGTTGGCGTGTTCTACTTCAAAAACGGAGCGAATGCCACAGTCTACGGTAATGACAAGATCCGCCCCTTTTGCTTTGAGGTTGGTCAGCGCTTCAACATTGAGGCCATAGCCTTCATCGACGCGGTCGGGGATGTACGGCCGTATCAAATTGCGATCAGCCCCCATGCCGCGCAGCGCCTGCGTCAACAGCACCGTGCTGGTCACCCCATCAGCATCAAAATCGCCATACACAATGATCGTTTCTTCATTATCAATCGCCTGCTCAATGCGGGACACCGCTTTGTCCATGTCTGGCAGCAAAAACGGGTCGGTCGATTCCAGGTAGCGCCCTTCTAAAAACGCATGAACGGCCCCTGGCTCAATAATGCCCCGGTTATACAGTACCTGGAGCATGACAGGGTGAATATGGCCAAATTTTTCCTGAATATGGTCTGGCACTTTAGGGGCGACCTGCCAGATGTTTTTACGCAATGTATTGGGTCGATTCATAGTTCCGAATGGTAACACGGAGCAGGAGGGCTTGCCAGCGGCTGCTTGCCTTGCTTGCCACCATCTGTTACTTTATTGTGTAGGCCGGGGTGAGTTGGGGCGCTGTAAGGAATTTTATCCACAGATTGCGCAGATGGCGCAGATTTTTCTTAAATTATTTGCGCGCTGCGGTTAATTTTCGGAGGAGGCACCGATGGAAATTGTACGAACCGTTCGAGATTTGCTGCGAAAACGTGAACTTGAGGTGTGGACCATTGGCCCTGACGATACGGTTTACCAGGCGCTTCAGGTAATGGCCGATAAAAATGTGGGGGCGCTGCCGGTGATGGAGGGGAAGAAGCTGGTTGGCATTTTTTCTGAGCGGGATTATGCGCGTAAGGTGATTTTGCACGGCCGTTCCTCCAAAGAACTGTTGGTGAACGAGATCATGAGTTCCCGCGTATTCTACGTTCGTCCCAACCAGACCATCGAGGACTGCATGGCCCTGATGACCAAGTTCAGAATTCGCCATCTTCCCGTGATGGAGGGCGATGTTCTTGTGGGCATGATCTCCATGCGAGATGTGGTGGAAGACATCATTTCAGAGCAGGATTTCATCATTGAGCAGTTAGTCAGCTACATTCAAAACGAGCGCAGTCCTGTTCCTCCGGCGACGCCGTGAATTTGCCAATTCCAAATCGAAAAAAAATTAACCCATCGAACAAGGTGTTTCGTTGGGAAGAATAGTTATTGTTGGCTATAAGTCAAAACTTGGTTGAAGAGCCAAAGGAGCAAAGATTTTTACGGCAGAATTGCCTAAAAATCTTTGCTCCCTTGCGTTACATTTTTATGATGATGTTTGTGCCGAGATTATTCTAGGGGGATTTCATCTGTAGAATTCAGAGGACGCCAGGTGCCGTGGACAATGGTGCCATCGGTACGGCCGTGTGTGTAGGTGCCCACGCCGCGCAGCCAAATGGAGCCTATGCCAGAAGCATACAGGTCAATGTCGCGCCCGTACAAGATCACTTTGACATGATCGGCGTTTTCCAGGTGGAATGAGCCATGAAACCCGACCCACTTCACCCAACCGTTAGGCAACTCAACCCGCCGCCCGATGCCGGTCACTTCGGGGACGTCGGTTTCACCGCCGTCGTAATAGTACAGCGTGCCATTGCCGTTAATGGTCAGGCGGTCGATGTTGCCTTTGAGTCCAGCTACCCCACTGCCGTGGGCTTCTACCCAGCCTGTACCTGTGAGCGTGTCGGCGGAAACGGCCGTTACCGCAAACAAACTCCCCAGCAGCAGAAAAACCACCCAAACAGCCTTCTTTTTCAACAAACCTCGTAACATGATGTGCCTCCTTGGGGCGGCAAGCGTTGGCCAGGAGCATCGTCTCGGCAAACGGCTTGCGTTATTGAATGATGGCAGGCAGTATGGTGGGTGGTTTTTAGAGTACTGTTACGGAGGTGTAAATAGTTTGTAAAGTGGTATAAATACGACCGTGCGATAAAGAGAACTAAACGTACGCTAAATTCGAGAACTTGCCCGCCGTGTTTATTTGAGAATATGATAATGGCTGTCCACTGGACTGGGCCGGTTGCAGCATGAAGCCAGGAATTTAATACTGAGCGAAGTCAGAAAAGAGAAAAGGGGGAAAAATGAAAGTACAGCATATCGGAAAAAGAGGCTATTTATTCATCTTTGAATTTGGAGAAGTGGGCACGGATACAACCAATGTGTATCTAATCAAGGGGGCGCAGCAGTGGTTTATCATCGATACTTTTTTAGGTCCCGCCGCCATTGCAGAAATAGAAGCTTATTTGAAGACGAGCTTTGCGAATACACCATTAATCGTGGTTAATACGCATGCCCATTTTGATCATTTTTGGGGCAATTGTGCTTTCCCAGATACGATGATTGTGGGCCATGTTTTATGCCAGCAAGATATCAACCGCAGGCAACAGGTTGAATACTTGGCGAAAAACCCCGAATTACAAAAAGGAAAAGTAGAGCTGGTAGCCCCAAATCTGACCTTCGAGAAGCGATTGATATTTGAAGCTGATGGGGTGGAACTGTTTCATAGTCCCGGCCATACGCGTGATGGCATCTCAATCATAGATCGAGAAGATGAAGTCTTATTGGTCGGCGATAATCTTGGGTTACCGATACCATCGCTATATCCAGGGGTGCAGGTGGCGGATTATATCGAAACATTAGAAACATATCGTTCGCTAGGAGTTCCACACATTATCAGCAGTCATTACAATCAAATTGAAGACGATTTGATTGCCGCGAATCTTGCATATTTACAAAAGCTGGCGGCAGACGAAACTGAAGAATACGATCAAGGTGAGTATAAGTTCTTCAATGATTGGAACAGAAAGATGCTAGGCAGGCCAGCACCAGCAATTTGATACCGGACAAATTGCAGCCCAACCCCGCGTTAATCTGACCCGGCTATCGCTGCGCTCCCGTCTTCATGAGGACGCGGCCGAAAATCCTTGCCAGAACAGGCTCAAGGGTCAAACGCCGAGCAAGTTACGCCATCGTTAGGCGTTTTTCCATTTGGTTAGAATAGTTGGCAGAGAGGGCAAGAGAAAGACGAAGGGGATGCCAATAAGGTGGGCGGTGAACTGGCTGCCGCTGAGAGCGTAAGCGCGCAGGTGGCCGTAGATGAGGACGGAGAGTTGGACGGTAAACAGGAACCAGAGTCCGGCGTGCAGGCGGAAGGTTGGTTGCATTTCTGCGCTTTCATCTTCCAGTAGGAGCCAGAGGAAGGGCCAGGTACTGTACCAGAGGCGAAAGCTGAGGGCTTGCAGGCTGTAAGCTGCCAGCACATCGGCCGCAGCACGCAAGGGGGAACGGCCGTTCCACCCCAACCACAATAACCACACAACCAACAACCCAAACAGCAGCCTAAATAAATTTGCCACCAATTCAATAAACGCTGGCGTGAGCGGCTGTCCCCACTCACCGGCGATGAGCAACACTAGCGTGGCCGGTGAAAAGCCGGGTCCACTCGACGCTTCGCGCAAAAGCCGCACGGCTAAATCGAGTGGCGACCCAAATGGCAAAAACGCCAGCCAAACGGCCGTTCCGCCCCAAATCACCGCCCAGCCAAACAGCCGCAGGCGGGCGGCATTGTTTTCCAGCTCCCGCCAGATGGCCAGCGCAAAAAAGGGGATTGGCAGCAGGGCAATTGGTTTGGTGAGTGCTGCCAGGAGCAAAAAGAAGAGGGTGAGCGACGGCCACTTCGGCACGCTCAATTTCATTGAGCTGCTCAGTGCAGGCCGTTTCCGCCGCCAAAACCAGATCGCCACCAACTGCCACACCATCATCAACACGTCGTTGTGGCCATCGACGACAAACATCAGCAGCAGGGCGGGATTCCACAGCCAGAGCAGCGTGAAGCTGCGCTGTTTGGCGGCATCGGCCTGGGCCAGCAGCCGCCAGATGAGCCAGCCGCACGTTAGATGGGCCAGCAACCCAACCAGCTTGAAGGAGAGTAGCCCAGCCAGCAAATTGTTTTGCGTCAGCTGGGTGATGCCTGTGGCCAGCAGCTCCCACAGCGGACCGTAGGGCGAGGTTTCGTCGGCCCATTCGCCCGCCAGCGGCAAAAAGGGATCATCAGGGAAGGCATCGGGCGCGGCGGCGTAGGGGCTTTGCCCGTAGACACTGCTGACGCGCCCGCGAATCACATAGCGGAACAGATCGTTGGCGTTGATGGGGTAAGTTTGCAACAAGGGGATGGCGAAAAGTACGGCCGTTCCCAACAAAATCCACAGTGAAGGCCTCGCCTGTTCTGATTGAACCGCCCGAAACGCCAGCCAGTATAGGCTAAATAGCGCCACCAGTAGCAGCGCATAGCCTAATCCGGCCAGCAGCGAGGGCGCAAAAGTGCGCACATCTTGTAGGGGGAGCGTGTGGAAATACGGCCGTAACGGAAACCACCACCAAAAAAGCAGGTACCCGACCAGTGAGGCCAGCGCCAGGAGCGTTAATTTATTTTGAAATTTAGAGGAAATTTGCGAAGTAACAGTCACAATTTGGTAATCAGTATGTCAGTTATCGGTAATCAGTTGAGCTCTAGATTATAGACCGTTTTATCGAATACTGATCACCGATGACAGATTACCGTTCACCGATCACGCGGCAACGTGACTGCCATGTTTATCCAGCGGGACAACGAGGGTAACAGATGTGCCGTGCCCCAGGGCGGATTCTAGCCGCAGAGAGCCATCGATCCGGTCGGCGCGTTCCCGCATGTTGACCATGCCCAGGCTGCCCCGTGAACTGTAATCCTGATTAACAGACTGTACATCAAAACCTACGCCGTTGTCTTGTATCAGGGCAACAAACAGATTTTCTTCTTGCCAGAAGCGAACCTGGATCTGGCTGGCGCGGGAATATTTTCGAGCATTGCCCAACGCCTCTTCCACGATGGAGAAGACGACGCCTTGTGCCTGCTCGTTGAGCAGTTCGCCATGTTCGCCACCCACCAGGCGGATATTCAGGCCGTCTGTTTCTTTGATGCGGTTGATGACGGTTTCTACAGCAGGACCCAGCCCTTGTGTTTCTAAGACCAACGGCCGTAATGTAAACAACATACCGCGAATTTCTTTAGACGTTTGCTTGGCTAGCTCTTCCACTTTTTCCAGCTCGCCCAGCGCCTGCTCTGGATCGCGAGAGAGTAGGGAGCGGATAAAGTTGATGCGCATGGCGATGGCGGCGATGGTTTGGGTCGGGCCGTCGTGTAGATCACGGGCTAGCTCTTTGCGCGCTTCTTCATCGGCCTCGATAATGCGCTGCTTTTCAGATTCCAGCCGCTGGTACATCTGTGCGTTTTGCAAGGCGATGACAGCCTGGTCGGCTACCCCATTGAACAGCTCAAAATGCTCTTTGTCGAACTTAACGGCCGTATCCGAACCAATCACAATGGCCCCAAAAATTTGGAACCCGGCCCGCAAGGGAATACAGGCGGCTGTCAGGCAGCCGTGGAAGGCCACAAATTGGCGCAGTTCTGGATCGCGGCGGGGATGATCGGTAGTAACCGGTTCAGCCTGGGTTAAAGCCGCACCAACGATGCCACGCTTGCCCTGCATTTGCTTGTCGTAATCAACGGCCGTAAAGCGGCGCGTCGCCACCGGAATCAAATCTTCGCCATTAAACAAAAAAACCGCGCCAACCAACGATTGGCGAGGGATGCCCATTTCTTCAATGGCCAGGCTGCACACATCCAGTGCCTCTTCTACCACCCGTTCAAAACTGAGTGTGGCACGCATCACCGAGGCCATTGACTGGAGCGATTTGGCCCGATTGTTGGCAGCCCGCAGCTGGTGCAGTTCAGCACCAACCATTTGTGAAGTTGAGGTTTGTATTCGCTCAGCGTAACGGTCCACCATATAGTAAACAACTGCCAGCGTAAGCAAGAGGGTAAAACCGGCGATAGCCATGCCGGGGAGCCAATCGAGGAAGGTGATATTAAGGACTACAGAATAGACCACAAAAAATGCAGCCAACATGCCAATAATTAGCAACGCAAAAATGGCAATGAGAAGCCAATTAAGCCGCTGAAACTCTTTTTTGATTTTTGCTGCTAAACTTTTGCTCATTTTAAGACATCAAATTTGTTGTTTTGTGTAAAAGCCAAAAAGAATGAAATAAGGTGAGTTCAAATTTGGCTTTTACTTGAGCAAATCACAAGCAACCTCACTTTCTTTTTTAAAAGCTATTTGTGATTTGCTAACTGCCTCAGCTTGAATGCTTGTCGTTTATTATACAAGAGAGGTCAAAAATAACGATAGGATAACCTGTCAAAATGTGTGGACTGATGGTACTATGCCTGAGCAAACCTGCGAATATTCTTACTGCGCTGTCATGAAACCAGTGCCTGAGCAATGGTGGCCGCAACGTAACCATTATTGCGTAGCAGCGCCGTGTTAGCTTGCAAGCTACGGCCGTTTGTCAATTCCACCACCCGGCGCAACAGCCAGGGGGTAGAGGCAGGTCCATGAATACCTTGTTCGTCCGCTTCCTGGGTGGCCTGCACAATAGCTCTTTCTATCATATCTGGGTCGCAGGCGTCGGCTTCTGGCACGGGCACGGTGACCAGGATGCCGTTTTGCAGCCCGGCTTGCTGGTGAGCCTGCACCACGCGGGCCACCGCTTCCGGCGTATCCAGGCGAATATCGACGGGCAGGCCGCTGCTGCGGGCAAAGAAAGCAGGTAGCTCGTTGGTGCCGTAACCAATGATGGGTACGCCGTGTGTTTCTAGCACTTCCCGCGTGGCAGGTAAATCCAGAATTGATTTAGCCCCGCTGCTTACCACGGTGACGGGCGTGCGCCCCAATTCCAATAAATCAGCGCTGATGTCGAAGGGGTGGCCGCGATGCACACCGCCGATCCCCCCAGTAGCAAACAGGCGAATGCCAGCCTGATGGGCCAGAATCATGGTGCCAGCGACGGTGGTGGCTCCATTTTCTTTGTTGCCAATGGCCAGGGGAATATCGCGGCGGCTGCATTTGCGGACGGCCGTTCCTGCCAATTGGCCTAAATATTCCAGCTCATCATCGGTTAAGCCTACATGCACTTGCCCCTGAATGATGGCGATGGTGGCTGGAATGGCACCACCTTCGCGGACGGCCGTTTGCATCTGTACGGCCGTCGCGACGTTATCTGGATAAGGTAGGCCATGGGTGATAACGGTGCTTTCCAGGGCCACCACCGGTTTGTTTTGGGCAAAAGCCTCGGCCACCGCTGGTAAAATCTGTAAAAAATTGTGCATTGATTATCCTCATAAAATCATGGTATCTTATAGTGACAGACCTCTTCAAGCTGCCATAAATTGACAACCTGCCTATTGTATCTGTACAAGTGTGAACGGCCGTTATTCTAACAACTTATCTGATGTGTGGCTGCAAGAAAATTTTTACTATAGATCGATTATGAGTGATTTTGCGAATCCTAAATTGCATGCCAGGCAGCGCTTTGAGCAGGCGCGCCGTCAGGCGGCCCGTGCCCAAATGGCTGCCCGGCTTACCGGTGAGGATATTAATCTGCTACCGTTTGAGGCGATTCGCACCAACTTGCAGCAGCAAAACCCGCACTATCGCGGCATTGCTGAGGTTTCGTTGGATGCGATTGTAGGCAGCGTGGGCCGCTACAAGACGTTTACCCGTAAGTTTTTGCCGCTTACCAACAGTGTCGAAGAACGCTGGGTAGCCGTCGATGCGTTGGCTACGGGGGTGGGCTGGCCGCCGGTTGAACTGTACCAGGTGGGCAACATCTTCTTTGTAAAAGATGGCAACCATCGCGTTTCTGTTGCACGGCAGCTGAAAATGGACAAGATTGAAGCCCATGTGATGGCTTACCCGGTTGATTTTGAGATTAATCCTACGGATGATCTGGATCATATTTTTATTCAGTTGGGTGAACAAAACTTTATGGACAAAACCGGGTTGGCGGAGCGCTATCCAGACCACAACATTCACTTTACCTCACCAGGGCGTTATACAGAACTTCAGGCCCAAATTCATAATTTGCGGCAGATCTTAGCACGGATTGATGGTGAGGAGATGGCTTGGGAAACGGCCGTTGATGCCTGGTACGAAATGATTTATCTGCCGACTGTACAGATTATTCAGGATTCTACCCTGTTGGCAGATTTTCCTGGCCGTACCGAGGCCGATCTGTTTGTATGGCTTTCGCAGCATCGTGAACGGCTCGAAGAGCGGTACGGCCGTCATGAAAATTTGGCTGACCTGGCCCAATTTTTAGCAGACGAATACCGGGAGGCTGGGCTGCCCCGGCTGACGCGGCAGGTGCGGCGCTTGCTGGGCAGCAACAGCTTGCCTCCTTTAGAAGAAGTTGCTAATTTAGAAGAAAAAGAGTCCTCCTCAGACAAGGACCCTGATTTAAATTAGCGAATGAGTGATCCTAGGAGTTTAAAGAATGCTCAAAAAGAATTATTCAAAAACTGGAAGCACATGCCGAGTGACGTTTAAGTTGCCCAAAGATGTAAGTGCCGAAACGGTTCATCTTTGTGGCGAATTTAATGATTGGAGTCCTACCAAACATCCCATGAAAAAGCTCAAGGACGGCAGTTTTAGTGTCACTGTTTCGCTGGAGCCGGGGCAATCTTACCGCTTCCGCTATCTGCTGGACAACGAACGTTGGGAAAATGATTGGGATGCTGATGCTTACGTGGCCAATCAATATGGCACAGAGGATTCACTGATTACAATCTAACAGCACAAGATCGTATTCGCTGAAAATCTGGTTGTCAGTAAAATCTGAAAAAACAAAGTGAGGTGCGCTGTCGGTTAGGCAGCGCCTTTTTATTGTTTACTAGGGGGTGAAATTTCAGTGAGAATGTGGTTTGAGAAGGGGCGCAGGTTTGGCAACCTTTGGCGGCTGGGTATAATCGCCACCAGCTTTTTTAAGATTAAGTAAACTGCTTGGCTCTTTCGGGATGCACGGGTTTGATAATGGCTGTGATACGTGATAGAGATGATTCATATTTCACCCGTCCGCAACATCTGAAAGACCCAATTGGAATTTTTATGCGACGAACAATTTTTTTCTTACTATGTCTTCCCTTGCTGCTTTTGGCTTGCGGTGAGGAAGAACCACTGCCGACAGTGGCTCCTGCCATTAGCCAGACCGATGATGGGCTCGCTCCGCCGGTAGTGAGTGAGGATCCCATTGTGCTGCCAACGGAAACGGCCGTTCCTCCTACGCCCGAAGCACCCTTAGCTGCCAAAGTAAATGGTGAGCCGCTTTTTTTGGCCGCGTTTGAGGTGGAATTGGCTCGTTACCAACAAGCTCAAGCTGAGTTAGGTAACCCGGCTGGCGGTGAGGATTACGGCCGTATTGTGCTGGATGCGCTGATTGAGCAGCTGTTGATCCGCCAGGCGGCTGCTGCTCAAGGTATGGTGGTAACGGATGCCATGATCGATCAGGAGCTGGCTGACTTGCAAGCGGTAGCCGGAGGCGCAGATAATTTCACCGCCTGGCTAGATACCAATCGGTACAGTGAAGAAGAGTTTCGCACGGCCGTATCTGATGGTTTGATTCAGGAGCAGATGGTAACGGCCGTTACTGCTGATGTGCCTTTTTCCGTGGAGCAGGTCCACGCTCGCTACATTCAGGTGGATGATCTCGATCTGGCCACCACACTGCTGGCCCAGATTCAAAACGGGGATGATTTTGCCACGCTGGCCCAACTTCATTCATTGGACCGTATCACGGGGGAGAATGGGGGAGACTTGGGCTTTTTTGCTGCCGGAACGCTACTGGTGCCAGAGGTGGATGCCGCTGCCTTTGCCCTCACAGAGCCAGGCCAGATTAGTGAGGTGATTATGGCCGTCAACCGCGATGGCAACCCGGTTTATTACATTGTGCAGCTGATTGAACGAGATCCGGAACGGCCGTTAGACGATGGCGTACGTTCCATTTTGTTGCAGCAAGCCTTTGAAACCTGGCTAGATGAGCTGTGGCAATCGGCCAACATCGAGCGCCTGGTAGATGTGGGAAGCGGCTCGTAAAAAAGATTAGGCAGAGATGACACCCAGACGTAGAAAACAAACCGGATGTGCGGGTAGGCTAATGAGCTTTTTAGCAGCTTTGCTGCTGCTGGCTTCTATTGGTGTTGTGGTGTTGGTCGTGCTCTATTTTGTCGCCCCGGGCCGGTTACCAGAACCGGCCTTTTTACAAGAAGATTATGCTTTGCCTACGCTGGCTGTGCCTGCTGCCTTACTACCAGAAGAAGATTTACCCACGTTGGTGGCTGCGATTGAACTGCCCTCAGCTACACCAACGGCGACGGAACCGCCGTTAGCTCCAACTTGGACACCGCCTCCCCAAAAGCCCTCGGCCACACCGCTGCCGCTGAGTACCCTAAAACCCTCGGTAACGCCCTCACCCCTGCCCACATTTCCCACGAAAACCCCGACGCCAACGTACACGCCAACCAGTACCAATACACCCACAGTCACGCCGCCTGGCCCCACTCCCACGCCCACCGCTACCCGGTCCGCATATCCCTTTACCAAGACGGACAACAGCCCGTTTTATCTGCAAAATCACGCCAACAATGCGGGCTGTGGCTGGCTGGGTTTAGCGGGTGAGGTGTTGGACCTGGAACGGAATCCGGTGCCGGTAGGCAGCTACCGGGTGCATGTGTGGGGCAGTGCCATTGATGAGCGGGTTATCGTGGGCAGCGCACCCGATTATGGCCCATCTGGCTGGGAACAGTTTGTTTTTGATTCACCAGTTATGCGTGATTACAATGTGCAGCTGGAATCGCCGAGTGGAACGGCCGTTTCCCAGGTTTATCGCGTGCAAACCCACACCAACTGCGACGAGAACTTGTTACAATTAAACTTTGTCCAGAACCATTAATTCCAAGAGGAATTTCCCCGGAAACTTTCAGATAGGGGTATGAACTGGAATACAGTTTCCGGGGAAATAGAGCGGTATTACTTGTCGTCGAGCCTTAACGTGTAATCGGCACTCTCGCCAAAGAACTCCCTCACCACAATGCTCCAACGGCCGTCGCTCATGATCGGATAGTTTAACACTTGCTCCGTTTCCCCAGCTTGCGCGGCATCGACCGACCAAATCTGGTTTCCTGCTGGATCATACACAATAAACATTAAGTCTGAATCGCTGTTTTCTGGAACCAGCTCAATATCGATGACATCGCCATCTTCTGCCTCAAAATACCAGACAACGGTCTGGTTAGCCTGCAATGTGCCGGATTCTGTGGCTCCGTAATTGATGGTGCCAGCAACATCTGGTGCCGCGACCGCGTTCGCCCGCAGCGTAATCTCATATCGGCCCGATTCACCAAAAAAGTCGCGCACTAAGATCAGGTATTGGCCGTCTGCTGGCAGGGCAAATTCGATCATTTCTGGTTCGCCGGTCAGCAGAGCATCTTGTTCGGCTAGCCGGTTTACGTTGTCATCCAGCAGCCAGATGTCCAGGTCCAGGTTGTTGGTAAGGGGTGTCACTGTGATGAATAGTTCATCCCCTGCTTTGCCTGTAAAAAACCAGGCGTGGGCTTCATTTTCGCGCAGCGTTTCCTGGGCTGTCTGGCCAAAAACGAGATCACCTGCGTCATAAAAATTAGTTGTGTTGTCGCCGCCTTCATCCAGTGAAAGAGAGTAACTACCACCCTCCCCGGCAAAGCTGCGCACCAAAATAGAATATTCACCCGTAAGCGGCAGCTCCAAACCGGCAACCACTTCCGCATCGCCGCTGAAGCCTTCGTCCAGGGCTGCCAGCCGACTGCCATCGGGGCCATAAATATCCAGGATGGCATCAAATTGATTTTCTGGTGTGAGTACAATACTCACCAGCTCACCCGCATCGCCAGAGAATGTCCAGATGTGTTGTGCCCCTCGAGTCAAATTGCTTTGAATTGTCTGCCCCGCAGCAAGACGGCCGCCGCCGCCAAAAAGTGGTTCTTCTGTGAGCACCAAACTTAGGGTGTACCGGCCACTGTCCCCAAAAAATTCACTGACTTCTGCCACATACAGGCCGCTGTCTTGCAGCAAGTTGTCGATCACGATTTCGGTGTCTCCAGCATAGCCGTTATCAATGCGGGTCACGGTTTGCCCGGTAGGACTAACCAATGTCAGAATGAGATCGATATCTTTGTTATCCGGACTGAGGGTTAGATTAGCGTAACGTGGGCCGGGCAAACTAAATGTCCAAACATCCTTCACATTGGCTTCTAGATTGCCGTTGACCAAATCTTGCTGGCCCAGGCTGCCCAGTACATTGGCTGACCCATCCTGAATCATGATGTCGGCGTAGATGTTGTGCAAGACGATGCTGCTGGCCATCTTGTCGAATGTTTCCTGGTATTGGGACCACTGCTCGGCGGCGGCACTCATGATGAACATGGCTTGCGTTTGCTGGCTGATGGTGCCAGCCAGGGTGGTGGTGAAGAGATAAATCCGGGAACGCATATTGTTGCTATTGACGTTAAAGAGTAAGGGGGCACCTTCCAGATCGATGAAGGAGCCGGTAACAAGCCCGCCAGCGCCTACCGAAGCGCTTACGGGCGCTGCTTCGGTAATGGGGGTACGTTCAGCATCGGTGCTGAGATCCCTGGCCAGTCGGTTGAGGTTTGCTTGCGGTGTATTGGGAGGCAGGTCCAGGTGAGCGATGAGGCCTGCTACGTAGGCACCGTCGCCAATGGCTTTGCTGCCAAGCAAGCTATTGCCAGTGCGTTCTGAGTTGGCCAGGAGCATGACGGTGATGCCTAGTTCGTTAGCGGTTACGGCCGTATCCACCTGCCCTGAGAGATTGATCCAAGCGGGTGGGGCCAACAGTTGCAACCCGGTGGCTGGATTCCCAATTTGTTGCCATCCGGCCAAGGCTGGACTGGTAGGCACAGGGCTTAGGGCCAGTGGCGGGGGGCTGGTTGCTGCCGATTTGGTGGGGATAGATAAAGTCGCCGCCTGATTGGCGTTGGTCTCAAGGGGAACGTCCGTTGAGACAGGGGGCGATTCTGCGGTAGGTAGCTCCCGATCATCTTCACTCACTGGTTTGCAGGCCACAATGGTAACAATGACCAAACCAATGAATAAGCAAGACCAGTTGGTTTTTGGCATGAACACTCCTCCTGTTCTCTCCTCTTAATGATGTGCAGCAATGCAAGGCGAAACCACTGTCTGCTTGCATTCACCAAGTGGGTGCAGCATTAAGCAAGCCCATGGTCGCCAACGGAACGGCCTAGTACAGTCTGGGGGAAATCCCCATCGGGTTATTATGTCGAGTGCCCGGACTGTTTAAGTATTGCGCTGAAGTCCATAATCTGATGCGAACTTTTGGGGCGCAATACTAGTAATTGGAGAGAGAAAGACAAATCAGACAGTTATTAGGCTGCCAGAGGCTTTCTTATGAGTTTGGCACTCTCCAATCGTTGCCGATGATGATCAAGATATCGTAGTCGCCGTCGGGATTGTTGCCGCTGCTTATGTTGAGCGGTGGTACATGCATCAACTGGGTTAGGTAGCGGCTGGTGTTGGGGTATGATCCATAGGTGATAATCTGGGAGGTGAGGTAGGTGGAGGCGTCGGCATTACCAATTTCGGTTACGTTAATGCCAAAAGATTGTAAATATTCCTGCGTGGAGGAAGCCAGCCCAAATTCGGCCGTGCCATTGAGCACGGCAACGCGAGCCTGTTCAGTAGCCATCAACGCAGGAAGGTTTTCAATAACCGGCGTGGGAATAGCCGGGGGGGCGAACAACTGATCTCTAAGCTGCCGGATATTTTCGCGTACGGGAACCAATACCTCACGGCCGTCTGGCGTTATCTCGTTATACACATAGTCATAATCGAGAACGGCCGTACGAATACTGTCACGCGGAATATCTTGGGCCAATAAGGCTAACTGAATTGCCTCATCCAGCGTCATATTTGTGCGTACGTTTTCTTGTGACGTTTGCCACAATTGGGGTGCCTGGGCCAATAATTGTGGTAGGTTGCCCAGGTCAAGCACCTGCTGGCGCACCGCCAAAATGACGGCTTGCTGACGTGCAGCCCGATCGACATCGCCTCCAAACGTGGCCCGCGTACGCGCATACTTTAGCGCTGCTTCACCATTTAAATGTTGTTCGCCTGCTTCAATAGAAAGAGGATCATAACCATAGCACCGGTCGGGGTAATCTGGGTCGTCAATCGCTTCAGGTACATCAATGTCAATGCCCCCAATCAGATCAACCACCTCTACAAATGCATCAAAATTAACGGCGACATAATAATCAATCGGTACCCCTAACAGTGTCTCAACAGTTTGGACAGCCAATGCCTGCCCACCACCGGGATATTCATAAATTTCGCCAAAATAATTGGCTTGATTAATGCGGTCTACACCAAAATCGGGAATTTCTACCCACAGATCGCGTGGTAATGACAAAACGGCCGCAGACAGACCCACCGGATCAATGGTTAACACCATCATGCTGTCTGTATGCGTGGGGCCAGCTTCTTCACACCGTTGGTCAATGCCCATTAACAAGATGGACACACGGTTCTTGCCTTCCCAACGGTGAAAGGCATCTGTGGATAATATGGGGTTGGAGTCGTTGTTACCTTGGATAGGTTCAACATCACTGCTGGGAGCAGGTAGCTCCTGAGCAGATTCGTTGCTGCTGCCCGAGTTGGCAAAATCAGGGTTAATCACTTCCAGAGAGGAAACGGTTGCCTGAACTGTTTGGTACAGCCAAACCGAACTGCCAATGAGCAAAATAATGATGCCCAACCCCAGGAGCGATACGGCCCAAAGAGGTAAACGGACCCGAGGCGGGTTACGACGAGATGAATTGGATTTCATATCTTTTTGCGCGTTCCATGCCGGAATGGCGTAGGCGATTATAACATAAAACCATCAGGCGACGTCAAAAAATGGTTTGGGGGTTAGTATTGCTACTCCGTTGACGCGCCTATAGGGCTCCTCTATAATGCGCCTCTTGTGATGAAAAGATACCAAAAGTGGCTCCCTGTTTTTCTCATTTTGCTGTTGGCCTTTGGCCTTCGTCTCTATACATTGACTGACGTTCCCCCTGGACTGACGCATGATGAAGCCAATCATGGCCGGGAGGCAATTAATGTTTTACAGGGTGTCTTTTTGTTTGTTTTTCCCCTCAATTATGGCAGCGAGCCTCTCTACAGTTACACAGTTGCGAGCAGCATGTGGTTGTTTGGTCGATCATTATTTGCTTTACGATTTGTTAATATTTTATTTAGTGTTTTTACCATTGGGTTAAGCTTTTTGTGGGTGCGTCGCCGTTTTGACCGAACTACCGCGCTGGTAACGGCCGTTCTCCTCACCGTCACCTTTTGGCCACTAGCATCAGCACGGGAAGCGCTGCGGGCGGGGATGCTGCCCTTTTTTATGGGTACGGCCGTCTGGTTCTTCTGGCTGCTTTTAGATGTGGTAGATGGGGAAATGAAAACCAATCGCCGCCGTTGGCTTTTGGCTGCGGCATTTGGTGTTTGTGTGGCCATCACCTTGCACATTTACCTGGCGGCACGCGTGGCCTGGTTACTCTTTCCCCTTTTTTTGCTTTACCTCGCCTGGCAAAAGCGCCGCCTGTTTCGCCAAAGCTGGCAGCCTGTTTTAGCCGGACTGTTGCTGGCAGGCGTGCTGGTGACGCCCTTGTTTGTCTATCTGGAACGCAACCCGTACGCCCTGACCCGTCTAAGCATGTTGGACGCCCCGCTGGAAAATTTGCGCAGCGGCAATTTGCTACCCGTCTGGAAAAATGCGAGTTCGGCATTGTTAGCTTTTGTCTGGCCCGGCTATGGCGATCAGTTTTTGGCTTACAACATTCCCGGTCGGCCCGTTTTTGATGCGGTAACGGCCGTCTTTTTTGTGTTAGGAATTGGCGTTTGTTTATGGCGCTGGAAACGGCCGTCTTACACATTTGTCTTGCTCTGGTTTGGGGTGGGCATTCTGCCCTCGCTTATTACCGGGCCGACGGCGAACACCACGCGCAATTTGGCGGCATTGGTGCCGGTGTTTATTTTGCCCGCAATCGGCTTTGGAACGGCCGTACAGTGGCTCAAAACTCAAGTCAAACCGCTACCCACCTGGCTGCCTGCGGCAATTACGGCCGTTTGGCTGCTTTTTGCTGGTTGGCGCAGCGTTAGCGACTACTTCGTTACCTGGGCCAACGACCCCAACGTGCGAAGTGCTTACCAGGTTAATCTGGTGGAGACGTTGGCCTACCTGGAAATTAACAATGCAGACGAATCTGTCCTGCTATCTACGGTTTACCCCGGCCCGGCGCATGACCCATCCATCAATTTGGTCCTTACCGGCGAAGAAGACAACAAGCGCTGGGTCGATGCCCGCTGGGCGATAATCGCTCCCGGCGGCCAAAGCAGCCGGGCGATGATCCCCGCCTCCACGCCGCCTCATCCGCTGTTTGCCCAATGGCTGGAATCACGCCAAACGGTTCAGCTGCGCCCTGAAGATCTTGATCCTAGCTTCACCGACTATTGGTTGGATGCGGCGCAGTTGCAGGCGTGGGCGGAGGAAACGGCCGTTGCCAACTTCAACAATGCGCTCACCCTGCACCACGCCGAATGGCTCAATCCGGTGGCTCCCGGCGAAACGGCCGAACTGCTCTTGGTCTGGCGTGTGAACGATCCGGAACGGGTGGGGCCAATTGTGCCGCCTGCCTTCACCACCGACGTTGTCATGTTCACCCAGGTCTTGGATGAGGCTGGCGTGCCCTTTGCCCAGCGCGACTCATTGGATGCGCCTTCTTGGGATTGGCAAGCGGGGGATGTGATAGCCCAGATTCATTCGGTCACCATTCCAGGCGGCACGTCGCCCGGCAGCTACCAGGCCATCGTCGGCATTTATGATCGGCTGTCTGGAGATCGTCTGCCGGTGTTGGCAGGTGATGGCGAGGTGGTGGGGGATTTTACGGCCGTACCTTCCTTAGAAATTAGCCAATAGCGGGCGATGGCATCGTCGATTACTTTACATAGTGTAACTTTTTCCGTATGATTGGACCCATGAGCAACCAGCAACACCCCGACGATCTATCCGTCCAGGAACTGGAGCAGCTGCTTTACCGCAAAAAGCACGCTCTGCGCCGCCAGCGCTTGCAGCGGCTAAAAGAAGAAGGCCGCGTGGTGGATGTTGCTGGCGTGCTGCCGCCTAATCCGCAGCCACCGACGCTGCCGCGCCCCCAGGCTGCCCCCAGCGGTGCCTTGCGACAATACCAGCTCCAGTTTGAAGATGAACCGCAATTGGAACTTGCTGATTTACCTGCTGTTGAAACAAAGCCTAAGGGAAACGGCCGTACCTGGCTCAACCGTCTGCTGTTTGTGGTGGAAGTAGGGGCGGTGGTTGGTTTAGTGGTGGTGCTGCTCAATTTGTGGGGTACCCAGCGGGAGCTAAATCAGGAACTGTCCGACGTGCAGCAATCTCAGGCGGCGGCGCTTAGTTTGCCCACGCCCACGGCCGCACCGCTCATTGATCTGGTGGTTTTGCCCACGGGGCATCGCTATATTGACGGCCGTTCTCCCGAACCGGTTGAATCAGGCGACATCCCGGCCCATTTGCTGCCCGCCATGCAGGCATACAAACCGCCACCGCTGCCTACCCCCGGCCCAGAACAGGCCCGCATCATCGAGATTCCCACTATTGGCGTGAATGCCCCCATTGTCGCTGGCGTGTACGATTGGGAGCAGCTCAAGCGCGGTGTGGGCCACCACACTGGCTCGGCGCTGCCCGGCGAGGTGGGCAACATGGTTCTGGCTGCCCACAATGATATTTACGGCGAAATTTTCCGCGATTTGGATGAGCTTTCCCCCGGTGATGAATTTACCGTTTCTACCGGTGCGCGCGCCTACACATACGTCGTCACCAAAATCGAAATTGTGGAGCCAACCGAAGTAGATGTGATGCAATCTACTGACTACGCCAGCGCCACGCTCATTTCCTGCTACCCCTACCGCATTAACACCCAGCGCATCGTCGTTTTTGCTGATCTGAAGACAAACGGCCCTTCTTCCTAAGTAAAACCAAGCAAGTTTTGCCGGGTATGTAGCCGCGATTTCTTATCGCGCATCTGGATCGCAGTAAGAAACTGCGGCTACTGGTAAGTACCAAACAAGATTTTGTATCAGCAGATTGTGTAGATTGAAAAGATTTTATCTGTGTAGACGACCTGGCTGATAACGGCCGTTTCCTATCTCAACACTACAAAGTAGACCTATGCAAAGAAAGATTTTTGTCCAGCCCCATTCCCATTAGCAGAAAAACAGATACAACCACACACCACAGCACGATAAGTTGTGGCGAAAGTAAAAACCAACGTTGGTCATAGGTTGCAAAGAAAACGGCCGTACTCAAAAGGTAAGTCAAAATGACGCTGCCAATTCCCGCCCAGCGCAGCCAACGTTTTTTGAGGAAAAAATAACTGGCCATTATACCGGTCCACATCAGCATTCGTACCAAAGGCTCTAAAACAGCCGCACTGACGGGAAGCCGGAGATTAATCACCATACTGATCTGATCCATCCAGAAATTTTGCGTCAGAAGACCGAGCAGCAGAGGTAAACTCCCAAATAGCAGCAGCAAGCTATCAAAACGTGCCTGCCATGCCAGCCAAAGCCACAACAATAGAACCCCCATAGCAAATACCATGCCGCCAGTCAAAATGCCAGGAGGATACCCATACATCCAGGATGCCAAAAGCGGTGCAGCTATGAGGGAAACAAAAAATGAGGTCCACCACAGGGCAATCATCACCGAACGTTTGCGCCAACTCCATAAAAATTGTCCAATTACAATCACACCAACCACCATATTCCAGAGCACCCACCAGTTTTGACGGTCTCCCGGCATACTTTCCAGTTGGAATTCAAATAAACTTAGCCAATAAGCCGAACCCTCTACAAACAAGAAAGAAAGCAAAAACAGAAGAAAGGTCTTGCTCCCGTATCGGTTTTTTGCTGCCAAAAGCCGACCAGCCAACTCAGTAACCGAACCCATCTCCTGTTTTAATTTTGCGGGATCAGCTTGAAAACGGCCGTCTGCCAAACCTTCCTCAAGATGCGTTTCAATTTCCGCCAGAATCTCTTCCCGTTCCTTATCATCAACACCCTCAAGCCTGCTGCGCAATTCCGCCAGGTATGCCTTAATCTGATTCATGAAACACTCTCCATCCCCAAATTCAGCGTATCAAACAGCTTATTAAAAAAATGTCGCCATTCAGATAAATGATCTACCCGTGCCTGTTGGCCAGCCTCCGTCAAGGTATAATATTTGCGTCGTCGTTTGCCTTGTCCAGATTGCCATTCACTTTTTACGAGACCATCTTCTTCTAGTTGGTGAAGGGCTGGATACAGAGAAGCGGCCGTTAGAGAAAAATATCCCTCACTTTTTTCTTCCAACTCACGCATGATCTGGTAGCCATATTTGGCCTCGTTACCAATCACATCAAGCACCAATAATTTGGTACTCCCCTTTCGTAGTTGATCTAATTGACTCATTGAGCACCTTCTATCGCTTAGTTATATATTGTCAAATGATATATAAGTAAGCGATATATGTCAATAATGAAAAAGGGAGAAACAAAACAGGAATTTCGTTTCTCCCTCTGGATAAGCAATGAGTCTTAGCAAATGCGCGGCAGCTGCTCGCCAATTTGCATGGAGATGACGCGCGTGCCGCCGATGCCTGTTTTGGCGACCACCATCCCCGGATGATCTGCGACGACCTGCCCGATTACGGCCGTTTCCCGCCCCAACTCATTTTTCCGCATCACATCCACCACAGCCTCAGCCTTGTCAGCCGGCACAATCGCCAGCAGCTTGCCCTCATTGGCCACAAAAATTGGGTCCATCCCCAGTAGTTCACAAGCGGAATGCACCGCCGGGTTCACCGGAATTTTGTTATCGTTGAGGGCGATGCCCACCTTGGAGCTTTGAGCAATTTCGTTGAGCGAAGAAGCCACGCCGCCTCGCGTTGGATCGCGCAAGACGTGAATGTCCGGGCAAACCACCAGCATTTCCGCGATGAGGCCGTTGAGAGCGGCCGTATCACTGACAATCGGCGCTTCAAATTCCAGCCCTTCCCGCACGCTCATAATCGCCATGCCATGATCGCCAATCGTGCCGCTAAGAATGACCACATCCCCCGGCTGCGCCTTGTCCGGGCCAATCGCTAACCCATCGGGAATGATGCCAATGCCGCTGGTGTTGATGAATACCCCATCACCGTGACCTTTGTCCACCACCTTGGTATCCCCGGTCACCACCACCACGCCTGCTTTGGCCGCTGCTGCCGCCATGCTGTCCACAATGCGACCCAAGGCACTCAGTGCCAGCCCTTCCTCGATGATAAAGCCAACGGTCAGGTAGAGCGGTTTTGCTCCGGCCATGCTGATGTCATTTACCGTGCCGTTGATGGCCAGCTCGCCAATGTTGCCGCCGGGAAAGAAAAGCGGCTGCACCACGAAAGAATCCGTGGACATGGCCAATCTACCAGCAGGCACATCAAATACGGCCGCATCTCCCAAATCCTCCAGCTTGTCATTGCGAAAGGCGGGCAAAAAGAGATGCTCTACAAGTTCGGCCGACAACTTGCCGCCCCCGCCGTGCCCTAAAATAATGTTAGGGTAGCTGCGCAGCGGCATGGGGCAAACCCAGCCTTCAAAATCTAAATCATTACTTACGGATTGTTCCACTATTGTTCCTCATCCAGTGTCTTCGAAGAAGACAGTATTCATTCGCCCAACAAGAATAGAACGCTGATTGGCCTGATCCCCCTGATCTTTTTTATCAGGAAAATCAGGGTAATCTGCGTACCATTCAATTAGTCACGGCGACGTTTTCCAGGGAAACGAAACGGCCGTATTGATAATAAGCCGCACACGCCCCTTCGCTGGAAACCATCGTGGCTCCCAGCGGATTGCGTGGGGTGCATTCTTTGCCAAAGGCGGCGCACTCATTGGGTTTAATCATGCCTTGCAGCACTTCGCCGCTGCGGCACAGTTCCGATTCATGTGTTTCGATATGGCCCACATCAAAGCGAACGGCCGCATCAAAATCACGGTACGCTTCGCTGAGTTCCCAACCGCTTTGGGGAATGAGGCCGATGCCGCGCCACTGCCGGTCGCTGACGGTAAACACATCGGCCAGCATTTTTTGGGCGGCGACGTTGCCTTTTTCGGTGACGGCACGGGGGTAGGCGTTTTCGACTGTGTAACGGCCGTTTTTCAACTGCTCAACCGTGCATCGAATCCCTTCCAGCACATCCAGCGGCTCAAAGCCCGTTACCACAATTGGCACCTGGTATTTTTCGGCAATGGGGCCGTATTGCCAGTAGCCCATCACGCTGCACACATGCCCCGCTGCCAAAAATGCCTGCACCCGGTTGCTCGGCGATGACAAAATCGCCTCAATGGCTGGCGGCACCAAAACGTGCGACACCAACATGGAGAAGTTCTGCAGATTTTGCTGCTTGGCCTGAAAGACGGCCATCGCGTTGGCCGGAGCCGTTGTCTCAAAGCCGATGCCAAAGAAGACCACCTCTTTCTCTGGATTTTCGCGGGCAATTTTTACCGCATCCAGCGGCGAATAGACGATGCGTACATCGCCGCCTTCGCTTTTGATGCGGAACAAATCCTTTTCGCTGCCGGGCACGCGCAGCATGTCGCCAAAAGAGCAAAAGATCACGCCAGGGCGGGCGGCAATGGCCAGGGCTTTGTCAATCACCCCCAGCGGCGTGACGCACACCGGGCAGCCAGGGCCGTGAATCATTTCGATGGTGTCAGGCAAAAGCTGGTCGATGCCATTGCGGATGATGGAGTGGGTTTGTC
>JBNKLQ010000013.1:0-39892 GCA_050292445.1 Promineifilaceae bacterium (SeqCode)
GCACACCGCGATGGCCGCGCTACCTACTGGTAGCCGCCGCTGGAGCAACAGTCACCGCTCTGTTGCCCGCCTACCAGTGGGCCGTCACCGGCGACCCGCTGCAAGATCCGCGCCTGCTCTTCTGGCCTTACGATCAACTTGGCTTTGGCGACGACGTAGGCGAAGCGCCCAACCTGATGGAAATCGCCTTGCTAGATGAAGCACCGGGCTACGCCGTGCTGTGGCGCACCGATCCCAGCCAGCCGCCACGGGGCCACACACCGCAGCGCGGCCTGTACAACATTTTGCGCAACTGGGAATTGCTGCAAAGCGACCTTTTCGGCTGGGTTCCCGTATTCACCTTTAGCTTCATTTGGCTGGCGTTTATTTTAAAACGGCCGTCTCCCACCGACTGGATTTTACTGGCGACACTTGTGTCACTGGTTGCGGCCGAGGCATTTTACTGGCATTCCGGCATCATGTACGGCCCGCGCTACCTGTATGGGGCGCTGCCTGTGCTGGTGCTGCTTACGGCGCGCGGGGCACAGGCGCTGGCTGGCTGGTTGGGGGGACGAGTGGGTTGGTGGGTTACGGCCGTTCCGCTCACGCTCCTCATTTTGGGCAATGTTTTCAACACCCTGCCCCAGTATGCGCAAAGCTACCGGGGCTTTAATTTTGTAGAGGGAGACAAGGTGGCGCTGGTGGAAACGGCCGTACCACCCAACGAACAGGCACTCATCTTTGTAGACAGTCCCACAGGAAACTGGTGGGAGTATGGCGAACTGTTTTTGGGGAATGAAGGCGGCTTAAACGGCCGTCTCATCTTCGCCCGCGACCTCGGCGACGCCACCAATCTCTCACTTCGTGCCCTTTATCCAGACTATGTTGCCTATCGATTCAGTAACGGGAAATTAACAAAGCTTGCCGCCCCTTAAGCCCATTGTGCCAGCCATAAAAAGTTGACCCAAGCAAAGGCCAATTTGTATACTATCCAGGCACGTTAGCAAATTTCATTTTCTTCCTCAAACTTGTTTATTTTAGGAGCCCCCATGGACAATTCCCTTGTTGATCAATCACTATTTGTCACATTGGTTCGCTCGTCCAGCGAAAGAACTGACGCGCGGATTCTCATCGACAGCATTCGCGCCTTTGCTGGCACCATGAGCCAGTATCCCATTTGGCTTTTTGAAGCCAATCCCCAAGAGGCACCTTGCCAAACTTTGGCCAGCGCCAATGTTCATATTCTCCCGTTAAACATACCCGACGCCATCAAACCATATTACTTTGCCGACAAAGTGTTTGCCTGTGCCCAGGCAGAAGAAATGGCTCCGCCGACAGTGCAATCATTAATTTGGATCGATCCCACTTGTCTGGTTATTAAACCACCGGTTTTATTCGATTTGGGCCAATCGTTTGATGCGGCCGTAAGGCCCGTGCATATTAAAAATGTAGGGCTGCTACCGGAGGAACCGCTGGATAATTTTTGGCAAAAAATCTATGAAACGGTGGGGCTGGATGATATTCACAGCACGGTCGAAACGTTTGTGGGCATGCAGCGCATTCGAGCCTATTTTAATTCCCACGCCTTTGCCATCAATCCAACCAGAGGTCTGCTCCGTCAATGGCTAGCCTATTTTACGGCGTTGGTGAACGATGAAGCCTACCAAGAGGCAGCTTGCCAGGATGTACGCCATCAAGTTTTCCTGCATCAGGCTGTCTGGAGCGCCTTGTTGGTTGCCAAATTAGATCCTCAGCGGATTTGCAACTTGCCGCCCGATTACAACTACCCCTACAATTTGCACCAATCTGTGCCAGCCGCACGCCGTGCCAAGACCCTAAACGATCTCGTTTGTCTCACCTATGAAGAACGCTCTTTGGACCCCGCTCAGGTAGACGATATTATCATTCACGAGCCGCTGAAGGCATGGCTATTGGCACACTCATAGGCTTTGTAACCGTTTGCCAATAAGTCTGCAAAATTGTGCGAACGGTACCCACTTCCCCCGAACAGAAGGAAAGTTTGCAGGTAGTTTGCAGGTAACCCGATTGACAATGCCCCATTTTCATTGATACCCTTTGAATGGTGTCTTTCCCTATACTGTTTGTATGGGGTGTGTTGACGCAAAAGGGAAACGGCCGTTCATGACCAACTTCTCCAAAATGGTCTGAATCAATTAGGTGAGAGGGGGAGCGTTCTCACACCCGAAGGACGGTTTTTCATGGGCACACCTGTTAGTCGGGTTGTTCGTTCCAAAGAGAATGCCAGGGCCAACTATAATCGGATGAGCCGCTGGTATGACATTGTTGCTGGTAGTTCCGAAAAAAAATACCGTGATATTGGCCTACAAAAGCTGGCCGCACGCCCAGGTGAACGCATCCTGGAAATTGGCTTTGGCACCGGACACTGCATTCTGGCGCTGGCCCAGGCCGTAGGCAAGACGGGCCAAGTATGCGGCATTGATTTGTCAGACGGCATGTTGGCTGTTACCCAGAACCGACTTTATGAGGCGGGCTTGCTGGATCGGACTGATTTGCGTGTGGGCGATGCGGCTGACCTACCCTTTGCCGATAGCGAGTTTGACGCTGTGTTTATGAGCTTCACCCTGGAGCTGTTTGACTCGCCTGAAATCCCCATCGTGTTGGACCAATGCTATCGCGTTTTGCGGCCAGGGGGGCGTTTTTCTGTCGTGTCGCTGGTGAAAAAGGCTGGAACGGCCGTAAAAATTTACGAATGGTTCCACGAAAAAATGCCCGTCGCTGTCGATTGCCGCCCCATTTATGCTCAAGCCGATCTCACCACTGCCAGATTTAACATCCAAGATGTCTCCGCGCTTTCAATGTGGGGCCTGCCTGTGGAAATTATCCTGGCACAAAAGGGTGATTCACCATGAGGTATGCTTATCTAGCCACGGGCGCTGCCAATATGTACTGTGGCAGCTGCATGCGCGATAACACCCTGGTTGCCGCCATGAAATCGCTCGGTCACGATGCCTGCATGATCCCGATGTACACACCACTGCGGGTCGATGAGGACAGCGTCAGCGAAAATCATGTGTTTTATGGCGGCATCGAAGCATATTTACTGCAACGTTACCCCCGCCCTTCCTTCTGGCGCGACAAGCTGATGCGGCTTGCCGGTTCCCAGGCACTCATTCGTCTCATGCCTCACTTAGACGTTGGCTCTGCTGTTGACCCCACCCAAAATGCCGAATTGACCCTCTCCATGCTGCGCGGTGAAGCAGGCAACCAAAAAGCGTTGCTCGATGAAATGGTGCACTGGCTCAAAAACGCCTTGAGACCAGACCTGGTACATGTCACCAATACGCTCATTTCTGGGCCAGTCCCGGCCATCAAAAAGGCACTTAACGTGCCTGTTGTTTGTGGCCTGCATGGGGAAGACATTTTTATTGATGGTCTGCCCACGTCTTACCGCAAGCAAGCCATCGACTTGATCCGCAAAAATGCGGTCCATATCGACCATTTTATTGCCATCAGTCAATATTATGCCGACTATTTCGGCAATCTAATTGGTATTGACCCGGCTAAAATCACGCTGGTCAGGCCGGGGATTGCTCTCCAAGATTACCAGGCTCTCAACAGAAAACTGCCTGGAATGCCGCTAACGATTGGCTATCTGGCCCGCATTTCACCAGAAAAAGGGCTGCATCTTTTGGTGGAAGCGTTTATTCGCCTGCATAAATCGGGGCAATTCCCTGGATTGCGACTGAGAGCCGCTGGCTATCTGAGCAGAGCACACACTGCGTATGTGGATAGCATTCGCCGCCGGGCAAAGCAGGCCGGGGTCGAAGAGCAGGTGGAGATCATCGGCACGGTAGACAGGCAGGAAAAGCTGGACTTTTTGCAAAGTCTGGACATTTTCTCGGTACCCACCATCTACCGCGATCCCAAAGGGCTGCCCGTGTTAGAAGCGTTGGCCAGCGGCGTGTCGGTTGTGCAACCAGATCATGGTGCCTTCCCCGAGCTTTTAGCGGCAACGGGCGGCGGGCTGCTACACAAGCCAGAAGACCCTGTGGACCTGTCTGAGAAGTTGGCCACTTTGCTGCATAATGCCCAGCTGCGCCAGGAATTTAACCAACGGGGGCGTACGGCCGTTCACGCCACATTTTCCGCTGAACGCATGGCAGCCGAAACTGTCCAGGTTTACCAGCAGGTTAGCCAGAGGATGGTGCCATGTTAGCCCAACTGCGCAGCTGGATCGCCCCGCCAGTCTTTGCCAATAATGAAGAAAAGACACGTGTTGCCCGACTGCTGCACATCATTCTCATTACCGTCATGGTTCTGGTGATGATATTTAGCGTGCCTGCCTTTTTGTTGACACCGGAAATCGGCCGTATTTTGATCGAGCTTTTTTTGGGGGCCTGGGCACTATTAGTGCTCATGTTACTGCGGCGCGGGCATGTCTATCTGGCCGGATTTCTCTTGTCGTTTACGCTGTGGGCAGTGGTTTCTTATGGCACGTATGAGGCCGGCGGATTTCGCGGCTCAACCATGTCTGCCTATTTCGGCATCATTCTGATTGCCGAATTGCTCCTGGGTTCCCGTGCCGGGGCTATTTTTGGTTTGCTGTCCATCGCCGCGACCGGTTTGATGTATTATGCAGAAGAGCGTGGCTTGATGCCGCCACCTGCTAATTATGCTACCTTAGAAACTTTTTGGATTGAATTTTCTGTGGTGGTGATCGGTGTTGTTGGCTTACTTTCTCTGGTTGTCAACAGTTTGCGGCGGGCTTTAGACCGGGCTCGTCGCAATGAAAAAGAGTTAGCCCTAAAAATCGAGGAAACGCAGATTCTGGCCCAAAAAGCAACCGAGGCCAATGAGTTCAAATCTCAACTAATCGCCCGAATCAGCCATGAATTACGTACACCTCTTGGGGCTTTAATGGGCATGTCAGAAATGTTAGGCCAAAACATTTATGGCCCCCTTACCCAGGCACAGCAGGATATTACCAATCGCATCATTAATAATTCGCAGGAACTGCAACATGTTTTTGCTGAGCTCCTGGACCAGTCCCAAATTGAGTCAGGACAGCTGCGTCTAAAAGAAGAGCTTTTCTCACCCCAGGTATTGATCCAAAAGATTCATGCCCAATGTTTGCCGCTGGCAGAGCGAAAAGGATTAGCTTTACAAGTTGATGTTCATCCAGATTTGCCAGAGTTGTTGATTGGGGACAAAGAAAGAATCGAACAATGTTTATCTAACCTGGTTGTCAATGCCATAAAATTCACCAGAACTGGTCATGTTCAGATGAGTGCTCGAATAAAAGACCATGATCATTGGTTGTTACAGGTTAAGGATACAGGTGTCGGCATTGCGCCGGAAATCCAGACTTATATTTTTGAACCGTTTCGTCGGGCAGACGAATCAACCAGGCGCGAATTTGGTGGTGTGGGGTTGGGGTTATCAATTGTACAACAGCTAACCACTGCCATGAATGGCACGGTTCATGTAGAGAGTGAGGTTGGTCATGGCAGCACATTTACAATCATTTTACCTCAGCAAACATCTGTGAATCATCGTGCTACAAACAGTATGGTATCAAACAACAAGTAGGCACGCTTTTCGTCACAGGTGATACATACCTTCAGCGTCAATAAAGATGAGATAAGGATCATCTATGAATATCAACTTGGAAACCAAACCCATTGCCAAACCTTTAGCCATAATCATTGAAGACAATGAGGATCAGAACCTGGTTTTCACAACGGCGTTGGAACAGGCTGGCTACTACACAGAGTCTATCCAGGACGGGACAAGGGCACAAAAACGGCTCACCGAGGTGATTCCCAAAGTTGTTGTCCTGGATCTACATCTGCCAGGTATTGACGGCGAAAAGCTTTTAAACCAGATACGTACCGATAGGCGGCTAACTGAAACCCGTGTGATATTGGCCACGGCCGATGCCTTGCTGGCTTCATCGTTGCAATCTCAGGCAGATTTTGTTTTTTTAAAGCCCATTAGCTTCTCTCAGCTAAACCAACTAGCCGTTCGCTTTCACCGTCCGTCTGCCTAAAATTAGGCACGGTATCATCATACATCCCCTTTTGGAAATGTGCTGTTTCCTCGTTGGACGTTTTCTTCCATCGCCAAGGCAAATCCACAGTCAAAGCAAATCCACATCTTAGTACTTTTGGTTGAAACGTGAGGAAAACGGCCGTTCCTCTTGTTTTCCACACCATATTTCGGCTAAGATGATTGTAAACCTCAAACGCATTTATTTGCACTGCGTGAGCAATCGGCAACATCCTCAAGAGAATCTTTGTTTGCCACTTCTTTAAATGAAATCCTTCACTAGACGCAGATAAAGAGACCTTCAAATGAGTAACCAAACATCAAAGGCCCAAATAACCAAACTAAAGCAGACAGAGAAGGAACAACAAACGCTACTTTGGTTTTGGGAAAGCCTGGACCAAGTCAACCGTGCCATACAGGGAACAAATGACATGGAACAGGTACTAAGCGACGTATCAGACATACTTCTGACGATCTTTGAATGCGACCGAGTGTGGCTTGTTTATCCTTGCGACCCGAACTCAGCCACCTGGCAATTGTCAATGGAGCGAACTCAACCAGAATATCCCAGTGGTCTGCATTTAGGAGAGGAAATGCCGCAGAACCCGGAGAATGCGGCCTTGTGTCGAATACTGCTGGACGCGTCTGGTCCTGTGCAGTTCAATCTAGAGACTGAACATCAGGTTCCAACAGACCTTGCCCAAAAACACAGCGTTCACTCTCTCATCGCTATGGCCTTTTTTCCAAAATCTGGCAACCCCTGGTCTATAGCAATGCACCAATGTACCTACCCAAGAGACTGGCTGCTGCAGGAAGTACGGCTTTTTCAAGAAATTGGTCGGCGGCTAGCTGATGCCTGGACTAATCTATTGATGTTTCATGATCTACAAGAAAGCAAACGCAACTTAGAAGAGGTTCAACGTATCGCTCATTTAAGTCACTGGGAACATAACCTTCGGACTGACAAGATGATCGGGTCAGATGAGATTGCCCGAATCTTTGGAATAGCATCATCCGATCAGCACCTGGATCAGTTTATGGAACTCGTTCACCCAGAAGATCGGCAAATCATTAGCCAAAAAATAGCAAGTGCGATCCGTTCAGGTCAGATCTTTGACGTTGAATACCGCATCATTCGCCCCTCTGGAGAAGTAAGGACAATTTACGCTCAGGGCACAGTGATAAGGGATGAAACCGGCGAAGCAAAACGTATATTTGGTACGATACAAGACATCACTGAGCAGAAGTTGGCGGAAGAAAAACTCCGTGAAAGTAACGAACGCTTCCAACTGTTGGCCGAATCCTCCCTCACCGGTATCTACCTTATCCAAGAGAATATATTTCGCTACGTCAACCCGGCCATGGCGCAAATATTCGGTTATGAAGTCGAAGAAATAATCGACAAACTTGGCCCAATGGACATGGTTTATCCAGATGACCGCCCCTTGGTTACCGAGAACCTGCGCCGCCGCATCGCAGGCGAAGAAGAAGCCATTCATTATGATTTCCTCGGTTTACGCAAAGATGGTTCGGCAATCGATATCGAGGTGTACGGCCGTCGAATTGAGTATGGTGGGAAATCAGGCATCATTGGCACACTGATGGACGTTACCCAGCGCAAAAAAACCGAGGAGGCATTGCAACGCAATCGTGAGGCAGAATTACAATTTTCCGAACAGCTGGCAGCATTACAAGAAGTCACCAACCAACTCTCCAAGGTGGAATCCTCGGATGATCTAATTCGGCAAGCTGTTCAATTGGGACGATCTCGTCTGGGATTCGACCGCGTCAGTATCTGGTTCATTGAAGAGGACCTTGGAATTATGCAAGGTTCGTTTGGTACGGATGAATATGGCGAGCTACGGGACGAGCGGGAGTCACAGGTCGAGTTCAAGCATGAAGGATTGGCATGGCGCGCTTTTTCGCAAAAGGAGCCGATGGCTTTAGTCGAACATATTTCTTTGCGAGATCATTTGGGCCAGGAAGTGGGCGAGGGCGATAACGCCGTGGCTACCCTGTGGGATGGGGACGAGGTGGCCGGTGTTATCTATGTTGACAATCTTCTCTCCCGTATACCCATCGGGGACCATAGTCTTGAGATTCTGAGACTTTATGCTACAACGTTGGGACATCTCATCACACGGAAACGAGCCGAGGAAGCCCAACGTGACAGCGAGACTCGCTTCCGTACGTTGGTGGAACACGCAGCTGACGCCTTTTTCCTACACGATGCGAAGGGAACAATCTTGGATGTAAACCAACAAGCTTGCGCAAGCCTGGGCTACAGTCGCGAGGAGTTGATCGGGATGTCTCCTACTGCCTTTGATGCAGGTGCTGATAAGGATAAGCTCAGTGCTGAGCAGGTGGAATCACGATTGGATGCAGGAGAAGTGGTTGCATTTGAAACCCAGCACCGCCGGAAGGATGGTACTGTATTCCCTGTTGAGATTCGCACCCGCCCTTTCTGGCAGGGCGAGTATCGCTTTTCGGTTTCCCTGGCCCAGGACATCTCCGAACGTAAGCAAGTGCAGAAGGCACTCACCTTGTTCCGCAGCCTCATTGACCACGCCAACGACGCCATTGAGGTCATTGACCCGGAAACGGGGCGCTATCTCGATGCAAATAAGCCAGCATACCAGATCCTCGGCTACACTCGTGAGGAGTTTCTAAATCTCACCACTTACGACATAGATCCCCAGGCCGCTGGAACATCCAGGCAGCAAGTTATGGAAGAGGTGCAACGTACAGGTACGGTAGTCCATGAGAGTCTACATCGGCGCAAAGATGGCTCAACTTTTCCAGTCGAAGTCAATGTCAGTCACATTCACCTGGATCGCGATTACGTACTCGCAGTAGTTCGTGACATCACCGAGCGAAAGCGAGCCGAAGAAGAAATCCACAACCTGAATCGGGAACTCGAACAACGGGTTGTTGAACGCACAGCCCAACTAGAAGCAGCCAACAAAGAACTGGAAGCCTTTGCCTACTCAGTCTCGCACGATCTACGCGCCCCACTGCGCCATGTTGATGGGTTTCTTGAATTGCTGCAAAAAAGAAACGAGGTGACGCTTGATGAACGCAGCCGACATTACATGAATACCATTTCAGATGCGGCCAGGCGAATGGGCCAATTGATTGACGACCTGCTCACCTTCTCACGGATGGGGCGGAATGAGCTATCTAAAACCTCGGTTGACTTGAACGTTTTAGTGGAAGAGGTGATTCAGGAACTTGCGCCGGAGGTAAACGGCCGTTCCATTCACTGGCATATTGCGGACCTACCCACTGTCATTGGCGACGAGGCTATGCTGCGCCTGGTTCTGGTTAATCTCATCTCCAATGCTTTAAAATTCACGCAAAGATGCACCCTTGCAAACATCGAAATTGGCTACCAAGCAGGAGAAAAAGAAAACAGTATCTTCATACGCGACAACGGAGTGGGGTTTGATATGTCCTTCGTCGATAAATTGTTTGGCGTCTTTCAACGCTTGCACCACGCCGAGGATTTTGAAGGCACTGGTATTGGTCTAGCTAATGTACGGCGGATCATCAGCCGACACGGTGGCTGCACCTGGGCTGAAGGAAAAATTAACCAGGGGGCTACCTTCTACTTTTCGCTGCCCCGTGGAGAGTAGTAACAGAGAGGTGACCTATGAACTACCCACCCCCGCCTGACCCGCAAGCTTATTACGACCAGGTTTGGCATTTGGTCCGCCAGATTCCGCGCAGGACTGTCGCTACTTATGGACAGATCGCAAAAGTGATCCCAGCACCTGTGGGCGCTGATCCTGAAGAGTACAAAGCTTTTAGCCCGCGCTGGGTGGGCAGCGCTATGGCAGCCTGTCCTAATGATGTGCCGTGGCAGCGCGTCATCAATTCGCAGGGGAAAATAAGCAAAAGGCCCGGCGCAGAAAAACAACGTCAATTGTTGGAAGCCGAGGGGGTTGTGTTTGTAAAGGACAAAATTGACCTGAAAGTGTATCAGTGGCGTGGTCCCGGTGCGGAAGATACGCCCAGGCAAGCCAGACTCCTTTGATCTCTTTTGTCTTATCACTCTATTGGGTCAGGTAAATTTCCACAATTTCCTGGCAAATTTCGTGAGGCTGAGCAACCGTATCGGTATTGTACAGGGCAACGGCCGTAAGCTTTTCAGCGCGAAAGTGGATGAAGGCGCTGGCAAAGCCAACCATACCGCCATTGTGGCCGACGAACGGCCGTTTCCCCGGCATCTCCACCATAAACCAACTGTACCCAACCGAAAAATGATTCTTTAATTCATTTTGCGCCAGCGCCAAACCAGCAAACGGCTGACCTTCTAGGGCAGCGCGTACATGGGCATCAATTTTCTCTTGAATGTTATCTGCCACTTCCCACCTTTTACTTTTCACTGGGCAAGGATGGGCGAGGCAGGTGGAGAAAAGGTTTTTGTTTGGTAAAAGATATATCCACTTGCCTGGCCCCTACGACTTTAATCCCAGGCGGTTGCTTCATCCAGCGCCGCTTTCTGTTCGGGCGTGAGGGAGATTTCTGCGCCGCGCATGGTGTCTTCTAGCTGCTCGACGGCGTTGGCCCCGATGATGGCGGCGGTAACGGCTGGATTGGCCAGCACCCAGGCAATCGCCATTTGAGCAATAGTAGCTTTGTGACCTTTACCGATGGCTTCCAGGCGATCAACGGCCGTAAATCCCTGTTCATTCATATAACGGCTGCGTACCCCTTCGGCCCGCTTGGAGTCTGGCAGCGGCGTGTCGCGGCGGTATTTGCCGGTGAGGAAGCCCCCGCCCAGCGGGCTGTACGGAATCACGCCTATCCCCTGATCCAGGCAAAGCGGCTGAAGTTCTCGCTCAAACTCAGCGCGATGGACCAAACTGTAATGGGGCTGTAAACTGTCGAAGCGGACCAGGTTGCGCACATCGCTCACCCAGAGCGCTTTCGTTAGCAGCCAGGCCGGATAGTTGGAGCAGCCGATGTAGCGCACCTTGCCCGCCCGCACCAAATCGGTCAGGGCAGAGAGTGTTTCATCTAATGGCGTTTCTTCATCGGGCCAATGCACCTGATACAGATCAATGTATTCTGTTTGCAGGCGGCGCAGGCTGTTTTCTACGGCCGTCATAATATGTACCCTAGACAAACCTTGATCATTGGGACCGTCACCCATTTGCCCGCGCACTTTGGTGGCCAGGACAAGGCTGTCGCGCCGCACGTGCCCCGCCGCCAGCCAGTTGCCAATGATTTGCTCGCTGACGCCGCCGTCGTTGCCTTCGGCCCAGCGAGAATAGACATCGGCTGTATCGAAAAAGTTGCAGCCCAATTCAATGGCTCGGCTCATGATGTTGTGGCTGGTTGTTTCATCAGCAGACCAGCCAAACTGCATCGTGCCCAAACAAATTTTAGATACTTTCAGACCTGTGCGGCCCAATCGTCGAAATTCCATAACGTTCTCTCCTTAAATCATCCGCAGATGAATGCAGATTTCGCAGATTGATATCTAAAAATCTGCGCTAATCTGCGTAATCTGCGGATCCTATTTTTTAACAGCCAGGATGAGCAGCCGGTCGCTGGCTTCGCCGTAGGGGGATTGGTCGTAATCGCCCCAGAGGTGCAGCAGCTTGTAGCCCGCCTCTTGCAACAGCAGTTCTAGCTGGTGTGGATAGCGGTAATGGTAGGTGGCCTGAGCCACGGTGCGGTGCACCGGGCCACCGTTGGGGACAGACACGTCGTAAATCCAGGTGATGTGCAGGATTTGGTTGGCCGTATCCAATTGATTACTGGCTAGATGAACAATTAACTCCCCCGTCTCCGGGTCCGTCAGCACGTTTTCCAGGCTCAGCAGCGCATCTTCGGGCGTGTTAGCCATATCTACTGGATTAGCCAGATCGATAAAGAGACGGCCGTTTTCCCCCAAATAATTTTGCGCCTGCCGCAAAGCCGCCACTGTTTGTGTGGTGTCCAGGTGCAGCAGCGTGTTGTAGGGAATAATGATCAGGCCAAAGGGAGCGGCATCGGGCAGGGCAAAGTTGGTCATGTCTGCCTGATGGAGGGTGACGTGCTGCTGAACGGCCGTATCCTCCTGCGCCAGGTGTGCCCGTGCCCGGTCCAGCATCCCGGCCGATAAATCAAGCCCGGTTACATTGTGGCCCGCTCTGGCCAACGGTAACAGCAAACGGCCGCTGCCACAGCCCAGCTCCAATACCGGGCCATCAGCCTGGCTGGCTAATTGGAGGATGAAGGGGAGATCGGCCGTCAGGCTGGCGTGGGTCAGGTCATAAAAGCGGGCAATTTGATCATACATGCCCCTATTTTACCGCAGAGCGCCTGCCGGGCGCAGGGGGACTTTACGCCAACGCATGCAGCACATCGCCATAATAAACCTCTTATTGGCTCCATAGCTTGTAAGCCGCCACCCATTCAGCATTATGACCTGTTTTTTTGACTGGCTCAATTTCCGACAAGGGGAAAGAGTAGGAACGGCCGTCCTTCTCCACCTCCACCATCACCCCACGCCTTTCAGATCACCATTTGAAACTTATGCAGACTCACTACGTAGAGCAGAACATCTTGGAAAAAGGAGAATCATCTAATGAAAAATTCAAATTCACCTCTAAACAATCATTTTGCTATTTTACGCGATAAACAAACCTATCTCAATCTTATCTACCTGCTGTTGGCCTTCCCCTTAGGTATTGCCTACTTTGTTATTTCCGTAACGGGACTGAGCATCGGTGTGGGCCTGATCATCATTTGGGTAGGATTGCTGGTGCTACTAGCTTTGTTTGCGGGTTGGTGGGGTCTGGCAGCGTTGGAGCGGCTGCTGGCCATCACCTTGCTGGGCGAAGAGATTGCCCCCTTACCGAATCCAATCAGCACGAAGGGCAGCTTATGGGAACGGTTCAAAGCACACTTTACCAACCCACTTACCTGGAAAAGTGCCCTTTATCTGCTGCTCAAGTTCCCACTCGGCATCGCCTCATTTGTGGCAACGGTTACTGTAGTATCTATCTGCGGTTCTTTCATTTTTGCCCCCTTCATTTACCAGACCGGTAATATCACCTTTTTTGCCTGGCAGATTGACACTTTTGCTGAAGCTTTGCTGATGAGTGGCGTTGGCTTGTTGATTACACCAGCTGCCTTCCAACTGCTCAATAAAGCCGCCCAGCTGTCGGGTCAATTTGCCCGCTTCATGTTGAGCAATGGGGAACCTGTGATCAAAGAGAAAAGCCCTGAAGACCTTGTGAAGGTAATGGCCTAAAACTTTTCATCATGATCAATCATGCGGCGGTTCGTCCAAGCACATTGTGCTGACGAACCGCTTTTTGTTTGGGAACGGCCGTTCCCCACAACCATCACCACCAAAACAGACAACCGCCCCTGCTTCAAAAAATACAGCACCTGTAAGACCCTAAGGGTTTGGTAACCAAAAAGGCCGGGTTCACTCAGGGCAAACCCTTAGTGCTCTGTTAACTAAATTATTTTGCAAATACAGAGCGTAAAAATATCATTATTGGACCTTAACAATTGGATAAAGTCGCTTGAGCTTAATGCGAGCATCAGCGCAACTGAATTGCCAGTCTATTCCCACTTGGCGTTCATTACGCTCGGTTTCCCAGGCAGTCACTTGGGTGCGAACCTCGGCAATATCTACCTTGCGTCGTTTTAATGCCTGTCGTCGCAAAACAGATAACTCACATTCAGCAATATTGAGCCAACTGCCATGCTCTGGTGTGTAATGCCATTCAAGTTTGTCCGCAATCCTGCGGGCTTCAGATGGTTCATACCGTTCATATAAGGAGGCAATATGGTGAATGTTTAAGTTATCTAACACCAAAACAATCTTATCTGCCTCTGGATAAACCTCGTCCACCAATGATTTCAATACCTCGGCAAACTCAATTTTGCGCCGTTGTGGATAAATCCATGTTTTGCGAAACCCTGCTAGCGGTTCGACGGCCAAAAAAAGGGAACATTTCCCATGTCGTTGATACTCATAATCTTCTCGAATGGGCTTTCCTATCCCTAGCGGTATTTCGCCTCGAGGCGTTGACCGCAATGCTTTTTGAATTTCATCCAGGCAAACCATCGGCCGTTTCGGGTCGTAGGGCCGTTCATAGACAGAGAGGACATCTTCCATTTTAGCCACAAAACGCGCCCCAGGTTTGGGCATACACCACGAGTTTACTTGCCAAGGCTTAAGTTCATTTTTTTTAACGTCTCACCCACGGTGACATGACTGATGCTCTCTACCACCTCAAGTTGTACCAACCCATCAGCCAATAAGCGCAATGTCCACTGGTCATGTCCTTCTGGCGGGTCGCTGCATGTGAGGGCGATGAGTTGGGCTTCAACATCACCTGTCATCTTCGCCACCGGACGCCCTGGTCTGGGCTGGTCGTATAAGGCTCTCTCCAAACCGTCTTCAAAATAACGCCGTTTGATATGGCTGATGGAAACGTTGGACAGCATCGTTGCTTCGGCTACTTGGGCTAGCGTTCGCTTCTCTCCATCGCTGCGATCGAGAAGAAGGAGCGCCCTAGCCCGGCTGAGGACCCTTGCTTTATGCTCGCCTGACTTTATCAATTGTTCAAGTTCAGTTTTTTCATCTTGTGGAAGTTCGATATGTTTTGCCATTCCACAAGTTTATCCGTTAATTGTGTTTGCTAACAAATTTGCTTAACAGAGCACTAAGCCTCGTGTTCGGCTCGGTTCATTGGCTTGCCTCAATACAAAAAACGCCGGAAAAGTCCGGCGTTTCGTTGTTATAGGTTCAAATCTAAATTGGGTGACTAATCTTCATCACCTTGCACAGTGCTGTAGCCGATGCCGATGATGCCCAGGCCAACGGCACCAATCACAGCCACGACCATGATGATGAGGAGGACCAGGCCAATGAGCGACAGGGTGACAGCCACACCTGAGCCGTCTTCTTCTTGGGCAAATACGGCCGTTGGCAGCAAGAACAGCATGGCGGTGGCCAAGATGATTGAAAAACGGGGTGAAATCAAACGACGTAGAAATTCCATAGTTAAATTTTCTCTCCTGAAAAATAGGCGCAAATTATATCGTGCCGTGCTAAATTGCACCAATGCAGGTGAGAGTTGGCAAAGTCGCGTATAATCACGCACTCGATTTAACCAAAGGATTGCCAGCCCTAGCTATCCATAAGAAGAAAAAGTGAGCAGCCTGTTGAGTCAAATAACGCCAACTCCCCCCAAAGCATTGTCTTCTGAAGAAACGGCCGAAAAAGAATTTAACGCTGGGCAGATTTTCACCATTGCTGGTGGCCATTTTACCCATGATACTTACAGTGCCTTTGTGGCTCCGCTGCTGCCGCTGCTGCAAGAGCGGTTGGCTACTAATTACACCCTTACCGGCAGTCTGGCTATCTTTACCCAATTGCCCAGCTTGCTGAATCCGCTCATTGGTTACCTGGCGGACCGGGTAAGCTTGCGTTACTTTGTGATTTTGGCCCCGGCGATTACAGCCACGCTGCTGAGCAGTTTGGGTATTGTGAACAATTATTTTGTGGTCGCCATGCTGCTGCTGGCCGGAGGTATTAGCATTGCGGCCTTCCATGCCCCGGCTCCGGCGATGATTGGGCGGCTGGCGGGCAAGCGCGTGGGCACGGGGATGAGTATCTTTATGGCCAGCGGTGAACTGGGGCGTACCTTGGGGCCGATTGTGGCCGTGGCGGGTGTGGGTTGGTTTGGTTTAGAGGGGATGTGGCGCTTGATGTTTGTGGGGTGGGCGGTTACGGCCGTTCTCTACTACCGGCTGCATGATGTCTCTGCCCGAACCGAGGCAAAACCGGCTGGGTTGGCCGACGCTTGGCCTCAGATTCGGCGCGTGTTTCCGGTTTTGGGCTGGATTATGCTGGCGCGCACGGGAATGATTGTTTCGCTAACCACTTATTTGCCACTTTACATGCAGGATGAAGTGGAAGTGAGTTTATGGCTGGCCGCAGCCGCACTTTCCATTTTAGAGGGAGCGGGTGTCGCTGGGGCACTCCTTTCTGGCACAGCCAGCGACCGTTTTGGGCGTAAACGGATATTGGGTTTTCTGCTGTTTGTCTCGCCGCTGCTGGCGCTGCTGTTTATCTATGGTCCCAGTTGGTTGGCTATCCCATTGCTGCTTGCTTTAGGCTTGACTGCTATTTCGCCAACGCCGGTGCTGTTGGCGGTGGTGCAGGATTCATTCCCTGAGCATCGTGCCCTGGCCAACGGCATTTATATTGGGCTGAACTTTTTGGTGCGCGGCCTGGGTATTTGGGCCATTGGCGCGTTGGCCGATGTGTACGGCCTGACGCTGGCTTTTGTGGTGGGCTCCATCGCCGCTTTTTTGACCTTGCCCGGCGTCTTGTTGTTGCCCAGGCGAGTGGGAATCGAACAATAGAAATGCTTGTCTTTTAGAGGCAGTTCCTCGGAAACTGTTTAATTCGGGCTTTGCCTCGCTGAAAGTTTCCGGGGAAATATGAGTTTGGAGAAGATGCATGCCACGATTGACCAAAATTTACACACGCAGCGGCGATGACGGCACAACTTCCCTGGGGAGCCGCACGCGCGTGCCGAAGGAATCTTTGCGGGTGTCGGCGTATGGCACGGTGGATGAGTTGAATTCGGTGTTGGGTGTGGCGCTGGCCCACGGGCTGGTGGCCCGCCTGGCAGAAACGCTGCCGATGATTCAGAATGAACTGTTTCATTTGGGTTCTGATTTGTGCTTCCTAGAGGAAGATAAGGAGACCTACCAGATTCCTCAGATTGAAGCGCGGCATGTGAGTCGGCTTGAAGCTTTGATCGATGAAATGACGGCCGTTACTGGTTCACTAGAAAATTTCATTTTACCAGGGGGCACGATGGGGGCGGCTCAACTGCATGTGGCTCGCACCGTTTGCCGCCGCGCCGAGCGGTTGGTCATTGCCCTTTCACGGGACGAAGCGGTGGGCGAGTTTGTTATTCCTTACCTGAATCGTTTGTCTGATGCCCTGTTTGTTATGGCGCGTTACGAAAATAAGCGGCGCGGCGTAGCGGAACCTTTGTGGAATAGTCGATTGTAGGTGGGAAACGGCCGTATCCAGTGTGCCGGTTCGCCTATTTTTAGGTACACTTTGGCACAAAATTGCAGAAACCCGAGGAGAATATGTTCGAAAATTTAACGCTTGTCATTGTATTTATTGCGATATTGTGGTTGGCTGCCTATGGCTTCTATTTATATACCTCTCGCCAGCAGAAAGATATTGTGGATGATCTGGAACGACTCAATAAAAAATTGGATGAGGCTGAGAAACACGATTGAGCCATTGGAGAATTCGTATGGGAAAATGGACCGTAAAATTGCTGTTGTTGCTTTGCGTCACAACTTCTTTGGCTGCCTGTTCGGTTGTTAATCGGCCGACAACTGATCCCTGTGATGAAAGTGGGGCCTTGCTGCGAGACGATTTTAGTGGTGAGCAGAATTGCGGCTGGCGGGAATACAATCAAGGTGGGGCCGTGGTGGAGATTGCCGAAGGTACCTTGAGCATTAGCACCAGCCAGACCGGGCAGATTTGGTGGACCAATGCTGGCCGCGACTTTGGTGACGTGATTGTGACAGTGCAGGCGCGTCAGACCAGCGGACCCAACAACAACGCCTACGGGGTGCTTTGCCGTTACCAGGACGAGAACAATTTTTACATTTTCCTAATCAGTGGCGATGGCTATTATGCCATCGGCAAATACCAGACGGGTGAGCAGCAGATTACCTATCTAACGCCCAACCAGGAATACGTATTTTCGGATTTGATCAATCAAGGTGTGGCCACCAATTTGCTGCGGGCGAGCTGCATTGGCAATGAATTAAGCCTGTCGGTGAATGGGCTGCCGCTGGTAACAGTGACAGATGATTCGTTTGCCGGGGGTGATGTGGGGTTAGGGGTCAGTACGCTGGAACCGGGAACGGCCGTTGTCCAATTCGACGATCTGCTGGTCCTGGCACCATAAACACATTATTCGGAAATCAGTGAACAGTATGCGTGTGTATTGGCGAAAGGTGGTTTTGATCGTTGGCTTGCTGAGTCTGGTGGCTTGTGCCGATGCCACAGGCGTGCCGGGGGCGTCCGGTGCCGATGTGATTTATGCGGATGGTTTTGTGCCAGGGGACACGGGCAATTGGGTAATTGAAGGCGACAATGCCGGGCAAACCTCTTTGATCAATGAACAGCTTGTCATTGAACTGGCGGATAACAACATCATGCAGTTCACTACCTTGCCCGACATCACCTTTGATAATTTTATTTTGGAAGTAGACGCTCGGCTGCTGGAAGGGGATTTGGGCAGCAGCTACGGCGTGTTGTTCCGTATGCAGGACACCACGCGTTTTTACCGCTTCGAGATTACCGGCGACGGTCTATACATGGTGGAGCGGCGCGATGGCGAACAGGGCTGGACCCGCTTTGTGGATCGCTGGACGGAATCGACGGCCATTAAACAAGGCTTGGGCAGCGTGAACCGGCTGCGCGTCGAGGCGTTGGGGCAAACCATTTCTTTGTACGTCAACGATGAGCCACTTTATCAGTTTACCGACACGGCCTACAGTAGCGGCACCATTGCCCTGGACGCGGGAACTTTTGTGCAGCCAGCGGCGCAGGTGGCGTTTGACAATCTGGTTGTGCGACGGCCGTAATGGATGTGCGTGCTGCGGTGGAAACGGCCGTTTCTACCCAACTTCAGGAGCTGGCTCCGCTCTCTGGTGGGCAAATTGGGCAGGTGTATCGGGTACGGCTGGCCGATGGCACTCCGCTGGTGGTGAAGTTTGATGATGGGCCAGAGCCACAGCTAGACATCGAAGGTGATATGCTGCGCTATCTGGCAGAGCAAACCCAATTGCCCGTGCCCGGCGTCGTTTATGCCCAACCGCATTTGCTCATTATGGAATGGCTGCCGGGCCAGAGCCGCTTTTCGCCCCAGGCCGAAGCGGCTGCCGCCGAACATTTGGCGGCGCTCCATGCCGTCACGGCACCCACCTTTGGCTTTCCCTTCATGACCCTCATCGGCGCGTTTACTCAGCCGAATCCCGCGACGGAAAGTTGGCTGGACTTTTTCCGCGAACAGCGGATTTTTCATCTAATGCGCGAGGGGCTGCGGCTGGGCCGACTGCCCCAATCGTTTGTGCCGCGCCTGGAGAAATTGTGCGGGCAGCTGGATCGGTGGTTGGCGGAACCTGAACGGCCGTCTCTCATTCATGGCGATATTTGGACCAGCAACGTGCTGGCTGAAAATGATCACATCACAGGATTCCTGGACCCGGCGCTTTATTTTGGTATTGATGAGATGGAGCTGGCCTACATTGCCCTGTTCAACTCGTTTGGCACGCCGTTTTTTAAGCGGTATGAGGAGATACGGCCGTTGCCGCCAGGCTTCTATGAGGAACGACGGCACTTGTACAGTTTGTATCCGCTGCTGAGCCACGTTTGCCATTTTGGTGGCAGCTACGTGGGCATGGTGGATACAGTCTTGCGCCGCTTTGGCTTTTAAAGAGAATTTCACCGCGGAGGCGCAGAGAGCGCAGAGGTTTTTCTCTGAAGTCTTTCAATTCTTTGCGCCCTCTGCGTCTTGTATGTTTAAAAATGAGAGATAATCAACGTATACAGATTATTTCTCAAGCAGCCGGGAGATGTTCGTTCGCGTCCTAAGTCCTGGAACTCGTCGCAAAGATTAACACCCCGGCTGCATACTCTATCAAGAGGACGGACGGTATCTAAAGCCACCCCCAAGGTTGAGCTTGTATTAGCAAGAAGGTTCGCTGGATAGAGTTTAGCCCAAAGGAAGTGTTGTATGTTAACTATGAGCCTCGGAATCGATGTGTCTAAAGATAAACTGGATGTCGCCTTATATGAAGCTGGTGAGTACAAGCAGGCCACCTTCAGCAATGATAAAGACGGTTGGCGACGACTGACCCGGTGGCTCAAGAAGCACAAAGCCAGAGGAGTCCATGTCTGCATTGAAGCCACCGGTCGCTACGGTGAAGGCGTAGCACTGTATCTGCATCAGCGCGGTTATCCGGTCAGTGTTGTTAATCCAGTCCGTATCAAGGCTTATGGGCAGAGCCAGCTGCAGCGCAACAAAACAGATCGACAAGATGCCAAGGTGATTGCCCACTTCTGTGCCACACAAACGCCCAGCTTGTGGACACCGCCTTCACCAGAGGTACAAGAGCTGCAAGCCTTGGTCCGTCGCTTGGAAACGCTGAAAGCCAACCGTACCCGTGAACTCAATCGGAAGCAATCTGGCCTCACTTCCCAAACGGTTCTGACCGCCATTGAGGAACATATCACCTTCCTCAACAACCAGATAGAAGAGATTGAGCAGCGGATACGAAACCTGATCGACCAGCATCCTGAGCTGCGTCAGCAGCATGAACTGCTGACCTCCATTCCCGGCATTGGCGACATCACTGCTGCGACCTTCATCGCCGAAGTACCGGATGTCAGCCGCTTCAAGACAGCCGCTCAGCTGGCTGCTTATGCCGGACTCACGCCACGCTGCCACGATTCTGGCTCTTCCATTCATCGGCGGGGCCGCCTGGTCAAAACTGGCAACAGCCGTTTTCGCACTGCCCTTTATCTGCCGGCTTTGGCGGCGATGCGTCACAACCCGATTGTCTGTGCCTTGGTCAACCGACTACAAGCCAAAGGCAAGAAGCGGATGACGATTGTTGGCGCGGCCATGCGCAAATTGGTTCATTTGGCTTTTGGCGTCCTTAAGCACCAACAGCCGTTTGACCCAGATTATCTTGTTAATGTGCAAGGTTCCGCTTGACTTTCAACACGGTATCTTTGCGGTGAAATTTGCCTTTTCATTGACGCTGATATTCAAACCAATCAAAATCGGCAACGTTTTGGCTGGGCTGGCCGTTGCTGCTAGCATAAAGTCCCAAATACGCGCCGGTAAAGCCAGCCGCGACGGGGGTGCTAAGGATACGGCCGTCCACGTCCTCCAGCACCGTTTGCCAAACATCCGGCTCGGTGGCGATGTAAAAATTATACGCCTGCCCTCTAGCCGATACTTTGAAGGTGTATTTTCCACCGCTCACGGGCAGCTCTGCCAATGTGGTATCTTCACCAGCCGCACGCTTGATGAGCTGTACGGCCGTTTCGCCTCCTTCCTTCTGACAAACAACAAAACGAAAATGGAACTTGTCATTTTGCAGCAGCACCAGCCCCGCACATTCGCCCGGCTGTTGTGGCGAAAATTCCAGCATGGTTTGGGCGGTAAAGTTAATGTGCTGCTGCCGTCGGCCGACAAAGCTGGGATGCACTAATTCGGTAAGCTGTTCGGGTCGCAAATAAAGGCGCAAGTGAGACGGCCGTTCCGTTAAACTATAAATTTTCTCACGCGGAGTGCGAATAAGATTCCAACAGTTAGCCAGCCGGGGCGCATCAAACTGGTCGCAGGCTGGTGGCTGGGGCCAGCGCTGTTCGGGCAGGTTGGGCGCGGGATGGTGGAATTCCACATGGCCGTTTCCCGGACTCACCACCGGCCAGCCTTCCTCCCAGCGCACCGGGACCAAAAATGTTTCTCGTCCTAAATTGTAATAGTAGCCATCATACGGCCGCATCGCCAACAGCACCATCCACCACTCGCCGTGCTGTGTTTCCACCAAATCAGCGTGGCCCGTGCCTACGATAGGATGATCCAGGCCCAAATGGCGGTGCGTCAAAATCGGATTGCGCAGATTGCCCACGTACGGCCCGGTAATCTTTTCGCTGCGGGCAATGGTAACGGCATGATCGTGCGCCGTGCCGCCTTCGGCAATCATCAAGTAATAGTAGCCATCTTTAAAGTAGAGATGGGGCGCCTCGGGATGAACAGCACCTTTCAGCGCGCCATCCCACAGGCCAACGCGTTCGCCTACCAGCTGCATAAGGTCCAAATCCACCTCTTGCAACCAGATTTCACGATGGCCGTGAAACTTTTCTCCGTCCAAGGGAATGCGGTTGCCAGTGTAGTAGCAACGGCCGTCTTTATCAAAAAACAGTGAGGGATCAATGCCTGGCGCATCATCCAGCCAGTACGGTTCCGACCAATCCCCTGCCGGGTCGGTTGCTGTAACAATGAAATTCCGCCCGATGTCATTGCCGAGGACAAGCGTGTTAATCACGTAAAAGATGCCATTGTGGTAACGAATCGTAGGGGCATATAAGCCGCGTGAAGCTTCCAAACCGTCCAGTGGTAACTGGCTGGGTCGGTCCAGCACGTGTCCAATTTGCCGCCAATTGACCAAATCGCAGCTGTGGAAAATGGGTAAGCCGGGAAAATATTCAAACGTAGAGGTGACCAGGTAATAATCTTCCCCTACCCGGCAAATAGAGGGATCAGGATAACATCCTGGCAAAATGGGATTCTGATAGGTTTGATTCATACCTCACTCCTTGGTGATTGTTAGTTCTGGCTCCCGGCAAACATTGTATACCGCGTTTAGGTGATGGTCACTTTAATCATCACTTCCTTGACAATCTCTAATGGTTCATGCTATGCTATCGAAGCGATTCGACTATGCGCTTCGATGATCTTCGAAGCACGGGATAAGATGAAGGAGATCCTATGCCCACGATGCAGGATGTTGCCAAACATGCTGGTGTGGCCCTAAGCACTGTTTCCTACGCCATCAATGGCACACGCCCCATTTCTGAAGAAACGCGACAGCGCATTTTTGCCGCTATGGAAGAGTTAGGTTATCGGCCCAACGTGTTGGCTCGTGGCCTGGCCAGCAAGCGCAGCCGCATCGTCGCCCTGCTTCTACCTGCCGCTAAACGTGGCCTCGGCCTCACCGAATTAGAATTTGTAATGAGCGCCACAGAAGTCGCCCGCGAGCATGGCTACCACCTCGTTTTGTGGTCCACCGAAATTCGCGATCCCCGCGAATTGCAGCAGCTTATGCAGCAAGGGCTGGTAGACGGCGTCATCGTCATGGAAATCCACGAACAGGATGAACGCATTGATTTGTTGCGCAATATTGATTTTCCCTTCTCGATGATTGGCCGCAGCGCCGACAACCGGGGCATTAATCATGTAGACATCGACTTTGGCCAAACGATGCAGGTTGTCATCGATCACCTGGCCAATTTGGGCCATACGCACATCGCTTTCCTCAACCACGCCCAAGAAGAATATGATGCCGGTTACGGCCCGGCCGTGCGCGCCCAACATCGTTTTCTGGAAACCATTGAAGCACGCGATCTGCACGATATTACGCGCTTTTGTGAAGCTCAGGCCGAAGATGGGTATACGGCCGTAAACGACCTCCTCGCCACAGACCCCGACCTCACCGCTATCATTGTCATGAATGATCGGATTATCCCTGGCGTTTTACGGGCTATCACGGATCGTGGCTGGCAGATTCCGGATGACTTTTCCATTGTGTCTGCTGTCTCTTCTGCCCGTATTGCAGAAATGACCAACCCGACCATTACCACGGCAGAAGCCCCGGCCAAAGAGCTGGGCCGCCTGGGTACAGAAATGTTAATTAAATATTTGGAAGGGGAAAAAAAAGAATTTTCCGAAGTTCTCATCCCTTGTGAGTTGGTGATTCGAGAGAGCTCTGGCCTATGTCCAAAAGAAAGGGCTCAGGCCGGTTGATGCAGCTAGTTTAATAAAAGAGAAAGAGGATACCGCCTACCGCCAAGTAAACTGGTATCCCCAAGAATCAGCAAAGCAATGAAATCTCTGCTTTCTCCGTGAGAAAGGAGTCATTGCTCACCTGTTTTTATTGTAACGCCTTCTCCGCAATTTGCGTATGCGCAAAAAGGGCAGAAAGGGACTCAAAGATTTGTGAGCAGTTTGACGAACGCTTTGCTGAAGGAAACGGCCGATTCCAGCACCGGCTGGAATCGCCAGAAAAGGAGGTCAATGCCTGATAAAAGTTTACATAATCAAAAGTGATTTGCCCAAAAAAACCTTCAGTAAACGAATCATTATATCTAACCAAAATGGAATGGAGAATTTAGATGAAAACCCAACTGCTTAAAAAATTACCCTTACTTCTCGTCCTTGTGATCCTGATAGCCCTGGTGGCCTGCCAGGGGGACACCACCACAGACACAAACACAAACACAAACACAAATACAGATACAACTGCTGAAGATAACAGTGCCCAAAGTGAAGAGACTTCCGCTGCAACCGACGAAGGGCGCGTCTTCAGAATTTGGTATTATGAGCCAGAAGACAATGCCATTGGCGCTTCCTGGGGCCAGGCTTTGGAAGATTTCCAGGCGGCACATCCTGAGGTGACGGTTGAATTTGAGTTGAAAACGTTTGAACAAATTCAGCAGACCGCGCAAATGATCCTCAATACCGATGAAGCGCCAGACGTGATGGAGATCAACAAAGGCAACGCTACGGCCGGACTCTACGCCAAACAAGGCCTGCTCACGGATTTAACCGATGTAGCGGCCGAGCGTGGCTGGAATGATCTATTGGGCACCAGCTTGCAAACGACCGCCCGCTATAACGACCAGGGCATCATGGGCGATGGCCCACTGTATGGCGTCACCACCTACGGTGAGTTTGTTATGGTTTATTACAATAAAGATATGTTTGCCGAGTATGGCCTGGAAGTGCCAACCAGCCTTGAAGAGTTTGAAGCCATCGCCGATACCTTTGTTGAAGCGGGTATCGTGCCGATTTCTCTGGGGGCCTCCAGTGTCTGGCCAGAGACGCAAAACTTCTATGAATTGGTACTCTACGAAGCGGACCGGGACCTAATTGAAGGGTACCAGCTTTTTGCCAGCGATGTCGATTTCCACGGCCCGGCCTTCACCTTTGGCGCAGAAAGGCTCGCTGAGCATGTGGCCAAAGGCTACTATGGCGACAATGCCAACGGCGTCATTCAGGACGATGCGACGGCCGCATTTGCTCAAGGCAATTTCCCCATGATCCTCACCGGCAGCTGGATGTTTGGCAGCTTCCAAACCCAAATCACAGATTTTGATTGGGGCATCTTCATTCTACCTGGCAAGACCTATAACACCGGCTCCGGTGGCAACTTGCTGGTTGTGCCAGAAAATGCCCAAAACAAAGACCTCGCTTATGAATTCCTGGATTTTGCCCTGGGCGAAAATGCCCAAACCGTGATGGCTAATTCTGGCGGCATTCCCATCAATGCAGATGTTTCCCAGATTGCCGATGACAAGAATCGAGAGTTAAACGAAGCGTTTGCCTCTATTGTCGCCAATGACGGCCTGGCATTTTATCCAGATTGGCCTGCGCCAGGTTACATGGATGTGTTAGGTGGCAGTTTGCAAGAGCTCATCGCTGGCTCGGTGACGCCGGATGCGTTCCTGGATCAAATCGCTGGCCCCTGGCAAGAGTACAAAGATAGCCTGGACCAATAATCGGTGTGAGCAAAACCAGGCAGGTTTTCATCGTAATTTAGCCAAAATGGTTCTTTGCAATACCAAATTGGCTTAATTTCAGACCCGCTTTGTAAACCTGTCTGGTTTCAAGAGAGGAGATTCCAAAATGAGTGACAGCGCCTACCCCAACCAGATTCAAGCAGGTGCCCGTCAACGCCTTAAGTCATTTAGGGAAACTGGCTATGGCCTGTACCTGATCCCCGGCATTTCCCTTTTCACACTGTTGATCATCCTGCCCTTCCTGGCCAATGTCGGCATTAGCTTTACCCACTGGCAGGGCATTGGTGCACCAGAGTGGGCGGGGCTGGAAAATTATGCCCGGGCGCTGGGAGACACTATTTTTTGGACATCGTTTAAAAATAACCTGCTGCTCATCATCGCCATGACGATTATTCCTACCATCATTGGCTTGCTCCTGGCGGTAACTTTGTTTGATTTCATCAGCCAGCAGTTTGGCCCCGGTTGGGCCAGTTTTTTGCGGGCCGGGTTTTATTTGCCCCAAATTGTGCCCGTGGTGGTGGCGGCCATCGTCTGGAAATGGATTTTCCAGCCGGACTGGGGAGCTTTAAACTGGTTCTTAACCTCGGTTGGCTTAGAAAACTGGACACAAAACTGGCTGGGTAATGCCAACCTGGCCTTACCCTCGGTGATGCTGATGCTGGTTTGGTTCCAGATTGGCTATCCGCTGGTGATTTTCATGTCTGGCTTGCAGCGCGTGGACCCGCAGGTGTACGAAGCCGCCAAAATTGACGGTGCCAGCTGGTTCCAGACGTTTTGGTACGTCACCATTCACATGATCCGGCCAGAAATTGCCGTGGTGGTGCTCACGACAACCATCGCCGCCTTGAAAACGTTTGGCCCCATCTACGCTATGACCAGCGGCGGGCCGGGCAATGCCACGACGGTGGCCTCCTATTTTGCCTGGAAAAACTTTTTTGAAAAATCAAATGTTGGCTATGGCTCCACAATGGCAACATTCATCACGGTGCTGGTTATTGGGATGACGTTCTGGTTTATCCGAATACAGGAACGGCACGAGGATTAAACTTATGAGCGACTTATCTGTAACACCTGCCCGCTCCCAACCATTTCGCTGGGATAAAGTTGCCAAGTATGTTACGCTGGTCGGCTTGTTGATCTTCTTGCTGATTGTGTTGTTCCCGTTTTTCATGATTACCATTAACTCGTTCAAAACGGAAGCGGAATACCTGGCTAATGGCCCGTTTAGCCTGCCCAAGAGTTTTGATTTAGGTGCGCTAAAAGCAACCTGGGATCTCACTGAGTATTCAACAAAATTAATGAACAGCCTGTTGATTAGCACGAGTACGGCCGTTCTCGCCGTCTCCCTCTCCCTTTTTAATGCCTATGCGCTGGGAATTGGCAAAATCAAGGGGCGCACCTTCTTCCTGATGTTCTTTTTGATGGCCATCACCTTACCAGTAGAGTCACTCGCGTATCCGCTGTATTATCTTTTTAACCAGGTCGGCTTATACAACTCTCGATTGGGCGTTATTATCGCTACGGCCGCTTTGCACACCGCGTTTGGCACCTATCTACTCACCTCCGTCTTCCGCACCTTCAACCAAGATTTGCTGGAATCGGCCCGGCTGGATGGCTGTAACAAGTTCCAACTGCTGTTTCGGATTATCGTACCGCTCAACTGGCCCACGCTATCGGTGCTGTTTGTCTTCTTTTTCATCTGGACCTGGAATGACTTTTTCCTGCCGCTCATCTTTCTCATTTCCAATTCCAAACAAACGGTGCCCATTGCCATGGCCTTGGCTCGCGGCGAGCGTGGCATGGTGATTACGACACAAAGCGCGGCTGCTTTTTTAGGCGTGGTGCCCGCCTTCATTTTCTTTTTGCTATTCCAGCGCACCCTGACCAAAGGCATCATGTCGGGGGCGACCAAATAACTAGTACTAAAACCTGACAGGTCTGCAAGTAGGCACTTCTTTAAGCAAGTATTGCGAGGCGAAGAATCTTCTTGACAAAGCACTTTGCAGACATGTCAGGTTTACCGAAATTCGTCTAACAAGGAAACCTGACAATGAAATTCACAGATGGCTACTGGCATTTCCGCACGGATGCCACCCCCTATTTTCCGGTCCATGTGCATGATGTGGCAACAGAATCTGACGCGCTCATCGTTTATGGCACGACCAAACGGCTCACTAATCGGGGTGACACGCTTAATATCGGTCTGCTCACGGTGCGCTTTTCCTCGCCTATGCCAGATGTGATTCGGGTCCAACTATGGCACCATAAAGGACAACGGCCGTTGCACCCCACCTTCGCCCTCAACTACCAACCCGATACCCACGTCCGCATCCAAAACGAACCCGGCTTTGCCAGCCTCACCAGCGGCAATCTCATTGTTCATGTGGACAAAGGGGACGAATGGCGCATCGACTTTCTCAATGATGAGCGCCTGCTGACGCACAGCGGTTGGCGCGGGATGGGCTATGTGGATGTTGAGGAGAACGGCCGTTTCATCCATGAACAGCTCAACCTCAGCGTCGGCGAAAACGTCTACGGTCTGGGCGAGCGCTTCACCCCGTTTGTTAAAAACGGGCAGGTTGTTGATATGTGGAATGAAGACGGCGGCACCAGCAGCGAACTGGCCTACAAAAACGTGCCCTTCTACCTCACCAATCGCGGCTACGGCGTTTTTATCAATCACCCTGAAAAAGTGTCACTGGAAATCGGCTCCGAAAAGGTAGAGCGCGTTCAGTTCAGCGTGCCTGGCGAAATGCTGGATTACTGCCTCATCAACGGTCCGACGCCCAAAGAGGTACTCAGCCGCTACACGGCGCTCACCGGTCGGCCTGCCTTGCCGCCCGCCTGGTCCTTTGGCCTCTGGCTTTCCACCTCCTTTACTACCGATTACGACGAAGCCACCGTCACCAGCTTTGTGCAAGGCATGGCCGACCGCGACATTCCATTGCACGTTTTCCACTTCGACTGCTTCTGGATGAAAGAGTTCCATTGGACCAACCTAGAGTGGGACGAACGCCTCTTCCCCGATCCAGAAGGGATGCTGCGCCGTCTCAAAGAGCGCGACCTGCACATCTGCGTCTGGATCAATCCGTACATTGCCCAGCGCTCGGCCCTTTTTGATGAAGGGATGGCCAACGGCTACCTGGTCAAAAAGCCCAACGGCGACGTCTGGCAGTGGGATCGGTGGCAAGCGGGTATGGGCCTGGTCGATTTCACCAATCCAGACGCCTGCCGCTGGTTTAGCGACAAGCTGCGCAGCTTGCTCGACATGGGCGTGGATTGCTTCAAAACTGACTTTGGCGAACGCATCCCCACCGATGTCGTCTATCACGATGGCTCCGACCCGGTAAAGATGCACAACTACTACACCCACCTCTATAACAAAACCGTTTTTGATTTGCTGCAAGCAGAACGCGGCCTTGGTGAGGCCGTCCTGTTTGCCCGCTCGGCCACCGCTGGGGGGCAGCAGTTCCCGGTCCATTGGGGCGGCGACTGCACGGCCACGTTTGAATCCATGGCCGAAAGTTTGCGCGGCGGCTTGTCGCTTTCGCTGTCTGGCTTTGGCTTTTGGAGCCACGATATTGGCGGTTTTGAGCTAACCGCACCCGCCAAGGTGTACAAACGCTGGTGTGCCTTTGGCCTGCTATCGTCACACAGCCGCCTGCACGGCAGTGGTTCTTACCGCGTACCCTGGCTGTTTGATGAAGAGGCAGTGGATGTGCTGCGCCATTTCACTAAATTGAAGTGCAGCCTGATGCCTTATCTGTATGGCGCGGCGCAGGAAGCGCATACAAATGGCATCCCCACCCTGCGTGCCATGATGCTGGAATTTCCCGACGATCCCGGCTGTGACACGCTGGATCGCCAATACATGCTGGGGGATGCGCTGCTAGTTGCACCTGTGTTCCGCCACGACAACGTGGTGGATTATTATCTGCCGCCAGGCCGCTGGACCCATTTTTTCACTGGCGAAATACGGGAAGGTGGCTGCTGGCAGCGGGACTCATACGACTTTTTTAGCCTGCCGCTGTGGGTACGGCCGAACAGCATTATCCCCATTGGCAGCAACAACAGCCGTCCTGATTACGACTTCGCCGCTGGGGTGACATTTCATCTGTTTGGGTTGGAAGAGGGTACGGCCGTTTCCCGTACCGTCCCCAATCTGCAAGGCGAAACCGACATCACCCTGCACGTTCGTCGTGAAGGCAGCAGGCTGCACATTGAGGCAGAAGGGGCAACAAAGCCGTGGAAAGTGTTGCTGCGGGGGGAAACGGCCGTAACCACCATCACCGGCGGGACGACCCAAGCCACCGACCAGGGTATCTTGCTACAACCGAACAAAGACACGCCCCGTCTCACCGTCCAGCTTTCCTGATAAACAAGCGATAATGGGACACTGGTTACCAGTAATGAAAAAAATCTGTGTTCATCTGTATTGATCAGTGTCCCATTTTCGTAAGCGCAACCTAATATACGAGCCAGAAGCAGAAAACAAATTCACTTCAGCAAAAAAAAGTAACTCACGCCCCGCTTTGTTGCCTTCCAAAGGCCACATTTCCGTTCATCTTTCACAATAAAAGCCCCAAACAGTTGACAGATGGTACAAAAACGGCTATTTTATTGCAAACGCTTGCAAATGAATTGGGAAGAGTTGGGAATTGGTATGAAGCGTAACAAATCCTCTAGCGAAGTTACAATTAAAGATGTTGCCAAAGAGGCTGGTGTTTCCTACTCCACCGTCTCTCGCGTTGTCAATAACAAGTCGTATGTCAATCAGGAAACGCGTGAACGGGTGCTGCAAGCAATGCTGCGCCTGGGCTACCAGGTTAATTTGCACGCACGCAGCCTGGCCGGAGGCCAATCGAACGTCATTGGCCTGCTGGTTGTCGATTTGACCACCCAGTACATGGGCGAAATTATCAGCGGCATTGATGACGTGCTGGCAGCCAACCAGTACGAACTCATGCTGTACACCACGCATCGACGCAAGGCAAAGGAATCGGTGTATGTACACATGATGGCTCGTGGCCTGGCCGATGGCCTGCTGATCAGCCTGCCGCGTGAGCCAGAAGCGTATCTCCAATCGCTGCGCCAGAAAGGGTTTCCCTACGTCATTATCGATCATCGCAGTGAAGAAGCATCCGATCTCTTTGTCTCGGCTGACAATTACCAGGGTGGTTATGACGCCACCAAACACCTGATTGAACTGGGACATCGGCGTATTGGCATCGTCACTGGCTGGATAGACATGGTGAGTGCCCAGGATCGTTTAAAAGGATATCAAGCTGCCCTGGCTGATGCAGGCATACCGTTTGAGGAAGAGCTGTTATTTATAGGGGATTTCTCCCAACCAGGTGGTTTTAATGGTGGCACTTATTTGCTGGAGTTGGCGGACCGGCCAACGGCCGTATTTGCTTCCAACGATATTTCTGCTATGGGCGTCATCGAAGCCGCCCGGGCGCACGGCCTCCAGGTGCCGCGCGATATTTCCGTGGTGGGCTTTGACGATATTCCTACGGCCGCTCTGCTTAGCCCCCAACTCACCACCATGCGTCAGCCCTTGCAAAAAATGGGCCGATCGGCCACACAAATGCTGCTGGACTTGCTGAAAAATCCTGAAGATCGACCAGAAAGCATTATTTTTCCTACCGAGCTTATCGTTCGCGAAACAACCGCGCCACCCTATTCTTAGCGGATAATTTTCTAATTGGATTACAAAGTTGGCTAGTTGGAGCAAGCAAGAGGAGGTGAAAATTAAAGAGAATTAGCAAGAAAATTTTTTTGAATGTTATGCAAACGTTTTCAGAAATTCTGATCACAAGGAGAGGAAATACGATGCGCAAGTTAAGAATCGCTTTGATGATACTGTTATTGGCAGCAGGCATGGTCCTGGCTGCCTGTGGCGGACAGACCGATGACACCACCACAGAAGAAACCGGTACCGAAGATACGGCCGTTCAAGAAGATACCACAACCGAAGATACATCTTCCTCAGAAGCGGCCGACGCCCCTGCTGACGCCGCCGATGAATGCAGTGAAGTGGTAGAAGTTGAGTGGTGGCACATTTCCACCATTGAGGCAGAACAGGCGTATTGGCAGTCCAAAGCCGATGCCTTTGTGGCCGACAATCCCTGTGTGCAAATCAACATCACCGTGCTGGAAAATGAAGCATTTAAAGCACGCCTTACCACTGTGATGCAGTCTGGTGAACCGCCGGACATCTTCCAGAGTTGGGGTGGTGGTGTTTTGTGGGCCTATGCCGATGCTGGTTTGCTGCGAGACATTACACCTGAGCTTGAAGGAGAATGGCGAGATTCTATTGGTGCGAAGTCTGCCCTGGAGCTGTTTGGCAAAGACGGGGCTTATTACGGCATTCCTTGGGAATGGGGTGCGGTTGGCATGTATTACAACAAAGATTTGTTTGAGCAAGCAGGGCTTGATCCGGAAAATCCCCCGACAACGTGGAGTGAATTTTTAAGCACTGTGCAAACGTTGAAAGATGCGGGCATTACCCCCATTACCGTGGGGGAGGGCGACAAGTGGCCCGGCCATTTTTGGTGGGTTTACCTTGCTATTCGCAACGGCGGTCAGCAAGCGTTCCTGGATGCCTTTAATCGGGATGGCAGCTTTACCGATGCCCCCTTTGTAAAAGCAGGAGAAGATTTGCAAGACCTGATTGCCCTTGATCCGTTCCCTGAAGGGTATCTTGGTTTTACTTATAATGACTCTGCGGCCGTTTTTGGCAATGGTGAAGCCGCGATGGAATTGATGGGACAATGGCATCAAAACGTCCAGAAGGATTCCAGCGAAGACGGTGTAGGCGTCACCAATCTGGGCTGGTTCGAATTCCCGATGGTTGAGGGTGGTGCAGGCAACGCCAGCGACGTTCTCGGTGGTGGTGATGGTTTTGGCATTGGTAAAGATGCGCCCGATGCGGCCGTTGCCTTTGCCCGCTTCCTGACCAGTGCGGAAAATCAGGTTGATGCTCTGGAAACCGTAGGGTTTGGTCCCCCAACAGCCACAGACGCCCAAAGCGCCATCACGGATCCGGTGCAGTTGCAAATTCTGGAAGCCCGGAACAATGCGGCGTACTTCCAGCTTTACTATGATCAATTCTTACCCCCTGCCGTGGGCGGTGCGGTGAACGATGCCGTCGAGCAAATTTTTGCCGGTGTTACCTCGCCAGAAGAAGCAGCGCAGCAAGTTGAAGAATCTGCTGCTCAGGAACTTGGGAACTAACTAACCAAGAGAATGGATGAGATGGGGGAACGGCCGTTTCCCCATCTCATCTCTCGCAGTGCAGCACATAATCCAATAGCAAAGCTCCCCAGTAAACGAGGGTCTTATGAGCGAAACCAGAACCATCTCCAGCGTAAACCAATTGCAGCAAACCAGTTTAGAGAAGAGAAAGGCACAGTGGAACAAAGCGCTGCTCATATTCTTTTTCCTCCTGCCCGGGTTTATTCTGCTGGTCGCCTTTTTAGTCATTCCCATTGGACAGGCAGCGTACTACAGTCTCTACAATTGGAATGGATTAGGGCCGCTGGATGACTTTGTCGGCTGGGATAATTATCTCCGGGCATTTGGCCAGAATGTCTTTCGCGGAGCTATCCAACACTCGCTGCTTATCATGGTCATGTCTTTGCTGATTCAGCTGCCGCTCGCTATGACCTTAGCCATCATTCTTGTTCGTGGCGAACTGCGTTTTCAAAAATTCTTCAGAACTTTATTTTTTCTCCCCTACGTTTTTTCCGAAATTATTGCTGCTTACATCTGGCTCTATGTTTACAATCCTCGGGGTGGCTTGCTTAATGAATTCTTGAGCCTCTTTAACCCGGAAATAGCTGGCACTGCCTGGCTGGCCAATCTGGACACAGTGCTGGTGGCTATCTTTTTTGTGCTAACCTGGAAGTTTTTTGGCTTCCACATGCTGCTTTACATGGCTGGCCTGCAAAACATATCCCAAGAAGTAGAAGATTCGGCCAGGGTGAGTGGCGCAAATGAATGGCAGGTGCTCCGTTTTGTCACCCTGCCCATGATGCGCAGCACCATTTCACTGTCCGTTTTTCTTTCTATTTTAGGCTCATTTCAGCAATTTATCGTCGTTTGGATTCTAACCGAAGGCGGTCCTGCTTATCGCAGCGAGCTGATTGTGACGTATTTGTATAAGTTTGGTATTCAGCGCATGCAGCTGGGCTTTGGCAGCTCATTGGCTATCATCCTATTTTTGATGACCTTGGTTTTCTCCATCGGTTACCAACGCACCGTTTTGCGGCAAACCTTGGCGGAGTAGTGTTTTGCTCTAAAACCTGTCGATTTACAGAGCAAAACAGTTAAACAGTTGCCTCAACATCATTACTCGTGAAGGAGTTATGGGTAACTGCAAAAGGAGCAATTATGGCACTGGCATCCAAAGGCTCAATACGCAGAATGTTCATGTACCTATTTGTCATCGTCATGGCTATTTTGATGATGGCACCGGTTGTTACTGTCATTTTGGGCAGCATTCGTACCACTGGTCAATTTTTGTCTAATCCCATTGGGTTGCCGCAAACGGGCATTCAGTGGGAGAATTACACCAGCATATTAACCAATGGAGATTTTTGGCGCTCACTCAGAAACAGCCTCATCATCACCATCACAACAACACTGTTGGTGGTGTTGATTGCCAGTCCACTGGCCTTCATATTTTCCCGAGTCAAGTTTAGAGGAAGAAATATTTTCTTTAATATCCTCTCAATTGGGTTGCTTTTTCCACTGGTAGTGGCCATTTTGCCCGTTTTTCTACAGGTGCGTAACCTGGAACTGATCAACAGCTTTTGGGGCGTTATTTTGCCGTTGACGACGTTCACCATACCGGGCAGCACCGTCATTTTGATCGGCTTTTTCCGCGCAATTCCTTCTGAATTGGAAGATGCTTCGTACATTGATGGCTGCACAACATTTGGCTTTTTCAGGCATATTTTGTTCCCATTGGCCAGGCCAGCCGTGGCCGCCATTGCCACGCTTGCTATTGTTGCGGCCTGGAACGAATACTTTTTGGCATTGGTTGTTTTGGGAGATGCGAGTAAATGGCCGCTCACCTTGGGCATTATGCAGTTTCAGGGGCAATTTGGCACTGACTGGGCCAAAGTAATGGCGTACGTGACGCTGCTTATTATCCCGGCCGTGCTGTTTTACCTGGCAGCAGAGAAATATATTGTGACCGGTTTGACCGGCGGTGAATTAAAAGGATGATCTACCTATCACGCGTAGACAAAAAGAAATAATTATGCAAAAAACATCTCGAACTGTATCTACGATCTATCGTGATCCGGCACAACCGATTGACGGCCGTATCGCCGACCTCCTCAACCAAATGACCCTGGAAGAAAAAGTTGCTCAGCTTGGGAGCAGCTGGGTCTACCAACTGCTTACCAACATGCAGCTTGATCCAGCCAAAGCAGCCAAGATTATGTCTTTAGGCATTGGCCAGATTACCCGGGTAGGTGGAGCCAGCAGCCTGGCACCAGCCGAAGCAGCAGCCGTCGCCAACAAGATCCAGCGGTACCTGGTGGAAGAAACGCGGCTGGGTATTCCCGCCATTGTGCATGAGGAATGTTGCAGTGGCTACATGACGCGCGATGCGACTTGTTTTCCGCAAATCATTGGCGTGGCCAGCACCTGGGAACCGGAGTTGGTGGAGGCGATGGCCGCCGTAGTGCGCACGCAGATGCGGGCTGCCGGAGCCCAGCAGGGATTGTCGCCAGTGTTGGACGTGACGCGCGATCCACGCTGGGGCCGGGTGGAAGAAACGTTTGGTGAGGACCCGTACCTGGTGGCACAGATGGGCGTGCATTTTGTGCGCGGCCTGCAAGGAGACAACTGGCAGGAAGGGGTGGTGGCCACAGCCAAACATTTTGTGGGCTACGGCATGTCTGAAGGGGGCATGAACTGGGCACCGGTGCATATTCCCCCGCGCGAGCTGCGTGAGGTATTTTTGCTGCCGTTTGAAACGGCCGTTAAACAAGCCAATCTTCAATCCGTCATGAACGCCTATCACGAACTGGATGGCGTGCCTTGCACCGCGTCTAAAGAATTACTCACCGACACGCTGCGGAAGGATTGGGGCTTTGACGGTATTGTTGTGTCTGACTATTTTGCCGTGCAGGAGATTGAACGGACGCACCATTTGAGCAGCAGCAAGGCAGAGTCGGCCCACCTGGCATTAACAGCAGGCATTGATGTGGAGTTGCCCCACACCGATTGTTATGGCGATCCGTTGATAACGGCCGTTCGCGCTGGCCAGATCGATGAAACATTGATAGACCAAAGCGTTGCCCGCTTGCTGCGCACCAAGTTTATGCTGGGTCTGTTTGAAAATCCTTATGTGGATGAGACCAAGACAACGGCCGTTTTCGACACACCCGAGCAGCGCCAACTGGCCCGCACCATTGCCCAAAAATCAATGGTGCTGCTCAAAAATGAAAACGAGCTGCTGCCGCTGGACAAAAACATTGGTTCGATTGCCGTGATTGGCCCGCAAGCCAATACCGTACGGCATCTGTTGGGCGACTACGCCTACCCCTGCCACATCGAATCGCTGCATGAAATGAGCCAAACAACCCACAATATTTTTAACATCCCTATACCGGGCAGCGTGGAGCTGGTTGACAATTTTGTACCGATTCGTCCCATTTTGGCGGCGATTCAGGAGAAGGTGTCGGCAGGAACGGCCGTTACCTATGCCCAAGGCTGCGAGGTTACCGGGGAAGACCGCTCAGGTTTTGCCGAGGCAGTAGCAGCGGCCGAAAAATCGGACGTGGCGCTGCTGTTTGTGGGTGGCAAATCGGGCCTGACAAACGACTGCACCTGCGGCGAAGCGCGCGATCGCGCCGAAATTAACCTAACCGGCGTGCAAGAAGAATTGGTGCAGGCTGTGGCTGCGACTGGTAAGCCCGTGGTGGTGGTTTTAGTGAACGGCCGTCCGCTCAGCATCAACTGGATTGCCCAGAACATCCCGGCCATTTTGGAAGCGTGGCTACCCGGTGAAGAGGGAGCCGAAGCCGTTGCCGACGTTTTATTTGGTGACGTGAATCCTGGCGGCAAGCTCCCCATAACCTTTCCCCGCGACGTGGGGCAAATTCCGATTTATTACAACCATAAAGTATCTGGCGGGCGGTCGCACTGGAAAGGCGATTATGTCAATCTGAGCAACAAGCCACTCTGGCCATTTGGCTTTGGCTTGAGCTATACTTCTTTTGATCTGGACAATTTACAGGTTGATAAAACACAGGTGGCGGCTAATGAGACGATTCAAATTAGCTGCACCCTCACAAATTGCGGTTCTCGCGATGGCGAGGAAGTCGTCCAGCTTTACATAAATGACCCCGTTGCCTCAGTCACACGACGTGTGAAAGAGCTGAAAGGGTTTAAGCGAGTGGCTCTGACAGCAGGCGAAACAAAACAAGTAACATTTTCACTGCCGCTCAGTGCCCTCGGTTTTTACAATCAAGCGCTGTGCAAAGTGGTGGAGCCCGGCGAAATCCAGTTCATGATTGGCACTTCGTCTGAAGAAATTCATTTGCACGGCCGTTTCCAAATTATTGGCGAAACAACCGATGTCAGCCAAAGCCGCGCTTTTTTTAGCGAGGCGACTGTCACCAAACAAGCCTAAACATTGCAGGAGTAAAACCAATGTACGAACCACAAGCAGAAAACAAGTTCACCTTCGGTCTGTGGACCGTGGGCAATGTGGGCCGCGACCCCTTTGGCGAGCCGGTCCGCGCCACCAAATCACCCGTCGAACTCGTTCACCTACTCGCAGAAGTCGGTGCCTGGGGTGTCAATTTTCATGACAATGACCTGGTGCCTATCGACGCCACCGCCGCTGAACGCGACAAAATCGTAGCTGACTTTAAGCAGGCGCTGGCCGATACGGGCCTGGTTGTGCCCATGGCCACAACCAACCTGTTTACAGACCCCGCTTTCCGCGATGGGGCCTTCACCAGCAATGATCGCAACGTGCGGGCATATGCGCTGCAAAAGACGATGAATGCCATCGACCTGGGTGTAGAGTTGGGGGCCAAGATTTACGTCTTTTGGGGTGGCCGCGAAGGCACAGAGACAGATGCAGGGAAGGACCCGATTACGGCCGTTAAACGCAGCCGAGAAGCGATGAACTATTTGTGTGAATATGTCATCGATCAAGGGTACGATCTGAAGTTTGCCCTGGAAGCCAAACCGAACGAACCACGCGGCGATATCTACAATGCTACCACCGGCAACATGCTGGCCTTCATCGAAACGTTGGACCATCCAGAGATGGTGGGCGTGAATCCAGAGGTGGCCCATGAGCACATGGCGGGGTTGAACTTTACCCATCATGTTGCCCAGGCGATGGAAGCTGGGAAGCTGTTCCACATTGATTTGAACGATCAGGCATTTGGTCGTTATGATCAAGATTTTCGTTTTGGCGCAGTCAATTTGAAATCGGCCTTTTTCCTGGTGAAACTGCTAGAAGACAATGGGTATGATAGCTGCCGTCATTTTGATGCCCACGCCTACCGCACCAGCGATTACGAAGACGTGAAAGCGTTTGCCCGTGGCTGTATGCGTACCTATCTCATCCTGAAGGAAAAAGCAGCAAAGTTCAATGCTGATGCTGAGATTCAAGCCTTGCTGGCAGAAATCAACGCCGACGGCGGCGAGATGACGCCGTTTATGGGACAGTACAGTGCTGAAAAAGCAGCCCAGCTGCGTGCCCATGCGTTTGACCGTGCCGCACTTGGTCGTCGCGGCCAACCATACGAACGGCTGGATCAGTTGGTTGTGGAGCTACTGCTGGGCGTTCGTTAAATGATCGCCTTCACGCCTGTGCCTCGCGCCGCCGAGGATTTTCAGCAAACCATTTCTGCTGAGCAAATTTTTGCCATTGGTCGTCGCGCGTTTGGTAATCAGACGCAGATCGTGGGGGCGCGTGAATTGGGTGCGGGCATGTTTAACAGCACCTATTTGTTGCAGCTTCATGATGGGCAGCAGACGGTACTACGCGTGTCACCCCGACCGGAGGCCGCCGTTTTTACGCATGAGCTTCGCCTGCTGCAGCGGGAACAGGGTCTGGAATCGGCTTTAACGGCCGTTTGCCCTTTAGCCCCCCAAACTTTGTATGTTGATTTCAGTCAGGAACTGCTGGATCGGGATTGGGTTATCCAGACGTTTATGGCGGGTGAGCTGTGGGATGAGGTGCAGGGCGCGTTATCAGATACGGATACGGCCGTTCTCTGGCAGCAGCTGGCTGAGATAGCCAAACAAATCCACGCGGCACCTGGCCCTCACTTTGGGTTCCCCGACAACAATCCTGGGTTTAGTCAATGGCAGTCGGCCTTGGCCCACATCACCGAAATCATGCGGGGCGATTTAGCCAAGATGGCGCTAGATCGCCCCGACACACAAACCTATGCCGACTGTCTGGTTGCCGGGCAGTCGCTGTTGGATACCGTGACGGTTCCCCGTCTGGTACACGGCGATCTATGGCCCAAAAATGTGCTCATTGATCGCAGCCAGTCGCCGCCGCAAATTGTGGGCCTGCTGGATGCTGAGCGGGGCATCTGGGGCGATCCATTGGCAGAGTGGATTTTTTATTACTATGAAGTGCCGGATGCGTTTTGGGATAGTTACGGCCGTCTCCCCACTGATCCCGCCACCCAATTTCGCCAACTAGCTTATCACGGCTTGTACACAATTCAACTGCTTTTGGAAGCCACCCGTTTTGGCTGGCAGCTAGAACCATTTTGGCAAACATTGGCAGACTTAAACCGGAAGATGGAGAAAATAGTGTCATGACCTATTTCATTGGCATTGACAGTTCAACAACGGCCACAAAAGCCCTGCTGCTGGCCGAGACAGGTGAAGTCGTCGGCGTGGCCTCGTCCACCTACGATTACGAAACGCCCAAACCATTGTGGAGTGAACAGCGGCCCGAATTGTGGTGGACGGCGACGACAGCCAGCATCCGACAGCTGCTGGTGGAGACAGGTATTGCGCCCACGGCCGTTTCTTGTATTGGCCTCACCGGGCAAATGCATGGGTTGGTGCTGCTAGACAAAAACGGCGATGTGCTGCGCCCTGCCCTGCTGTGGAACGACCAGCGCACCGGGGCCGAATGCGACGAAATGCGGGCCATCCTCGGCAAGTGGCATTTAATTGACATAACCGGTAATGATGCCCTGACTGGCTTTACCGCGCCCAAAATTTTATGGGTGCAAAAAAATGAGCCGGACGTTTACGCTAAAGCCAAACAGATTTTGCTGCCCAAAGATTACGTCCGTTTCAAGCTGACCGGCCGCTACGCCATAGATAAAGCGGGCGGCGCGGGGACGCAGTTGTTTGATGTGCGCCGGCGGGATTGGTCGGCGGAACTGCTGGAAACGCTGGAGATTGATCCCGCCTGGCTGCCACCAACGTTTGAGGGCACGGCCGTTACCGGAACGCTTTCCTCCGCTGCAGCCGAAGCAACCGGAC